>JANYKD010000372.1 GCA_025361735.1 Phycisphaerales bacterium | reverse complement strand
GGGTCACAAACAGGTGCGTGCCCAATTCGATGGTGCCGAGCGGGAAACAATTGACCGCCAGGCGTCCGGCGGGATCGCCGGTGAGAGGTACGCAGAGGCGGGCGGCGGCGGCGGGGAAATTGATGACGTTCGTCTTCAGGTCGCGATTGTCGGGATCGAGCACAACGCTGACCAGCAGAAGCATGCTGTTACCGCCGGGTTTGCGGATGAGGTCCAGGGGCTTGAGTTCGGTGCCCGGCCGCTTGCCACGCGTGCCGATGCCGATGTTCTGCTCCGTCACGAATCGTTCCGGATCGAATTGGGCGATCATGCGGAGGGAACAAACCTCGGGCACGGTGACTTTGTCCGCCAATGCGCAGTGGCGCGCTGCCGGCAATTGCGAGACGCGCTGGCCGAAGAGTTCCTGCGGATAGTTGGGATGGGCGGCCGCCCAGGGCCGGCCGGTGCTGAGCGAGCCGTTGTCGGAACTCAGAAGGCCGACAAGGCTCAGGATCCAGTCGTCGACCGGCAGGGCGAGCGCATCGGGCTGGTCGTTCAGGAACTTGTCGGGGTTCAGTTCGTTGAATATGGCATCGTACTGTTGCGTGCTGCCTTCACGCATGACGGTTGATGATCGCTCAACCACCTCATAGCGTTGCCAACCCAGAACCGACTCGTTGAACGGCAGTGTCTGGATGGCGATCAGTGCGACGCCGGCGCAGGCGATTCCGGCGATCACGCCCATCGCGCCCGCGCCGATCTTGTCGACGATCGCCGGGAACCGCAGGTTTCCCGGGACCAGTGCATCGAAGGCCAGGCGGCCCAACGAGTACATGATCGCGAAGATCGCGACCAGCGTGATGGCATAAGCCTCGTCGGCAAATCGGCCCTTGAGCAGCATGTCCGTAAGCTTCTCGTGCCAGCCGACGGCAAAGACGGCCGCCGTGATCGCGAGGATGGCCGAGAGCGTGGAACTGAAGAATCCCTGGGTGTAGTGCCAGTAGGCCACGACACCGATGATGATGATGATAAAGACGGTAATCATGGGTTGTTTCCTCAGGCGCGGGAACCCTTGAGCACTCGCAGGACTTCCTGCACGCTGGTTTCGCCGGCCTCAACCTGGGCCAGGGCCTGCTCCTGCAGGAAGCGGTTTCGTTGTTTGCGGAAGACTTTCTTGAGCTGGTCCAGCGAACCGCGGTTCTCGATAATCTGCCGCACTTCGTCGTCGACGGTGAACAGTTCAAAGACGCCGAACCGGGACTTGAAGTGAAGATCGTGGCAGAACGTGCAGGGAATCGGGCGGCCCTTGGGGTCGACCAGCGGCTGACTGCGGGCCTGGTAAAGTGTCTGCACTTTGGCGGGGTCCATATTGAGCTTGCGCAGCGTGTCGGGATCGGGCGTATAGGCGACCTTGCACGCCGAACAGAGCCGGCGCAGCACACGCCCGCAGACGATCATCTGTAGCGATGCGGCGGCCGCCGCGTCGTCGCCGACGAGCTTTCGCCATATCTCCAAAGCCTCAAATGTGGAATTGGCCCGCATGCCGACGTAGGCACGCTTGCCTTCTGCGCCCGAGGTGAAGCGGATGATCTCACGGGCGGAGGCCGGGTTGACGACTTCGTCGATGAGGACCACGTCGGGCTGCTGGCTCGCAACCCACTCGACCTGTTTGGCCTCCTCGGTGGCCGCGGCATTCGGGCCGAGCTTGATCTGGGTGATGCCTTCGAGTTCTTCGCGCGGCACGCGCTCGATCGACTGGAGGTGCTGAACGAAGGCGTCGTGGCTGCGGGCGAAGGAGTAGAGCAGCGTGGTGAGGCCCTGTTGCCGCGGGGCGGCGAGGAGCACGATGCCCCGGCAGTCCTGTATGCACTGGCTGATCGATGTGAGTTGGTCCTGGGTGAAGCCGAGCGATTCAAGCCTTCGGTCGAGGTGCTTCTTGGTATTGATTCCGATGCGGACCGACTCTCCGGCCGTGGAGCCGGCGGTGGCGATATCCAGCTCGTGGCGATCCTTGCCGACGCCTACTTTCATCTTCCCCGATTGCGGTTTGCGGCGGTCGTCGACATCCATGCCCGCTCGCTTCTTGATGTATGTGATACAGGCGGCGCCGGTGTTGGCGTCGATGTTGGGCAGGCTGTAGGCAACGCCATCGACCCAGTACTGGCCCTGGTATTGGCCCTCCATGGGGCGGAAATCGAGCTTCTCGGCTTCTTTCTTGATGGGGTCGCATAGCAGCGTCTGGGCGGCATCGTAGGCGGGGCGCTCGGGGCTTTCACCATCGGGCGCGTCAACCGGGCCGTCCTTGTTCAGGAATGTGACCTCGCCTGGCTTGAGTTCGATCTTCTGCTTGGGCTGAAGCATCTGCCGCCAGTTGCCCAGATCTCGCTTCAGATCCTTAAGACCCACCTGCTTGTTGCGGAAGCCCAGGTAGACGCCGAGGTCCGTGAGGAACAGCCCGAGATAGACGGCGAGGGCAACCCAGTAATTGGGCACGAACAGAAACGCCGCCGACGCGGCGATGAACATGCCGATGTTCATCCCGTTCATTCCTTCGCGCGGCATATGGGCGACCACGGTGTCCTTGTCGGCCCAGGACATGAGTCGCGCCCAGATCAGCATTATCAGCAGGATGGGAACGATCTTGGCGATGCTGACGTACCCGCCAATATCGGCGGCGAGCAGCAGCAATGATATATGTGGCATCATTCAACCTCGTCTCTTCTGTGCCGAAGCGTCATGACCGGCCGGGTCCTGAGCGACGGGCTTCCGACAGTACCCCGGCGACATCGTCGGGGGAGGGCATTCTAGCAACTGTGCCGGAGGTAACAATTTCCGTGCGGTCCACAAGCAAGAAAAACCTGGCCCAAAAGCGCAGCCGAGTGAGTCGCGGTCGACCCACACGGCCAGAGAGCAAGCACTAGGATACCACAAATATCAAGCCCCGCACTATCTCTGCTCGAGGTGATGAGCTCTTATTCGAGGACAACCCCACCCGTGACCAGCGTCACGTTGTTTTGTTTGCTGTTCCGGCCCTGTTTACGGACGACCTCAAACAGCAGGTCGGCCTTCTTTGCCGGCTCCACGGTGGCGGCAAATTGCACGGTTTGGAAGTCGTGCAGGGTCGGCTTGAGTTGGCTGCGGAAGCTGATGTGGCCGGGGATTGTCCGGCGAACTTCCACATCGATCGGCCTGGCGGTGTAGTTGCGGATTCGCTGGGTGAAGACCTCGTGCTCGTCCCAGCCGACGACACTGGAGTTGATCTCGATCTGCACGCCGCCATCGATGCGACGGAAGAGGTCCGTGCCGTTGATGTGCATCCAGATCTCGTCCCGGGATGCCCGGAGTTTCACGAGTTCAAAGATCACGCTGGGATCCCGGCCGAGGTTCAGTTCGATCTTGTCGCCGATGGGGATGTACTTGACGGTTTGCTCGGTGAGGAATGACAGACCATCGCGGCCGTTGTCGCGGAAGACCCGCACGACACCATTCGGCAGCGGGGTTTTACCCAGTTTGCATTCCCTGTCGTTGGCCAGCAGGTACATGCGGACGAGCTGCTCGCCGTATTCCTGCGGCCGGTAGCGGTACTGAATTTTGAAGCCGACGTCCCTGGCCTCGATCGAGCGCATCCGCTTGGACCAGCCGTTGTTAATCGTCTCGGTGCCTTCGATGGTGTAGATGAAGTACTCGCTCAAGCCTTCCTTGCCGATCCTCTTCACCTCGAAACCGTTGGCGAGCACTCCGTCAGACAGGCCACGCAACTGCGCTTCCTTGATCGCACCATGGAGGGCCTGTTCGTTGAGTTTTCGTTTCGCGCCTTTGGCGAGGTCGCTCACCTCGGCCACGGGGATCTGTGCCAACTGGGCGATCTTCTCCACCAGATTGATCGTGCCCACGACCAGCCGAACCTGGGCATTCTCGTATTCCTCGCCCGAGTTGTTGTAGACGCGTACGAACCCCTCCAGACTCAATTGCTTCTCATTCTTGTCCGCGATGCACTGATAGTCGGCCGACCAGGTGATGCCGCTCGTGAAGTAGGTGATCTCGATCGTCGCCTCGCCGTCAATCTCGCTCTGCACGTTCCAGTAGAGCATCTGGGGCTTGTCGTGCGGGAAGGTCGTGTCGAGCACGTCCAGCCTGTCGGCATTGCTCAGGAACCTCAACTGCACCGAGGTTGGGTCGATCAGCGTATTAGCCCAGGAGAATTGCAGCGGGTTGGCGCCCTTCTTGAACGTGACCGTTCGGGTTTCGCGAACCAGCGTCAGGTCTTCGCTGTTATAGATAGTGAGCTGAACCGTGTTGCGCCTGGGGACCGTGGAGAGGTCGACATTGCGGCCCAGCGACGTGAGGGCGCTGCCGAGGATGATGGCGAGAATCGCCATGATGCGATTCATGCATGAAGCGGTTCGGACAAGTCGATGAACCATGGCCATGCGCGGACTCCTTCGCAACGGCTGAAACGCGGCAGTGCCGAGCCAACAGGCACGACCTGCCACCCCCTTGGATGTCGATCCTGCACAAATGTTCCCGGCGCCATTTCCGGTTCTCAACGGGCAGGCGCCTGACTCGCTGTAGCCGCGATCGTTGATCGCGGTCCCGGCCGCGATGGTCCATCGCGGCTACACGGTCGTCGCTTCCGATTTCTCCTCGCGCATCGTCGCCACGGCCATGCACAGCGCCGCCAGCACGAAGAAATAGTAATTGCAGAACGCCTGTTTGCTGATCGCCAGGAAGAGCAGATAGGTCAGCCCGATGCCCGCCGCGAAGCCCGCACCCGAGCGTGGCCAGCGCCAAAGCGATGCGGCAATGGCCAGCGCTGCGGCGAGGAAGCAAATCCAGCCGAAGCGACGATTGATTGCCTTCCCTCGCGCATCCGGCGCCAGATCCTGATCAAAATGCCAGTAGTACCACGCGAGGTAACTTAGGGCGTCGTTCCGGAATGGCTGTTTCAATTGCAGCGTGATGGCCGAGTGCGTGAACGCGGCCAGGGGCGATCGCTGGTAGCCGGAGTTTGCCTTGGCCGGACCGAATTGCTTCGCCGGCGCGTAGAGGATCAACGGCAGCGAAACGGCCAGCGCCACCGCAACCGCCTTGCCGAGTATGATTAGATACGCCTTCCAGGAGAATGGACGAGCCAGTAGTAGTGCCGCCAGGGGCACGGCGAAGATCAGATATTGTTTGCTGGCGAGGAACAGGCCCAGGACGTACGGGACGGATCGCGGGTAGCGGCAGGCGCAGAAGACCACGGCCGCCAGAAGCATGATGACATAAGGCTCGGTCCAGGACATTTCGACGACCATGAACACGCGTGATGAGAAGAGGAGCAGCATGGCCGCGAGAGTGGCGAGGATGCCCGGCTTGGCCAGGGCGATCAGGGCGGCCGCGATCGCCAGGGCGGCCAGTTGGGAATAGCGCACATCGCCGCCAAGGCGATAGCCGGGCAGCGCCAGGTACAGGCTCAACGGCGGATACGGATAGCCAAACAACACGCGGTCTTCGTGCTGCAGTTCTTTAGCGTAAACAAACGAGTCCTTCCCGTACGTGTTGGGCATATCGATGGCATAAGGGTTCTTTCCCTCAAGCAGTGCCTTGCACGATTCCTGCTGTAAATGCCAGACGTCGATGTGGGGGTTGGGTGTGTGATGGATCACCCACGCCCCCAGCAGCGTATGCGCCAGGATAAACGCGCCCAGCCCCACGCAGCCAACCCATCGCCAGCGAACCATGGCGGCGACTGCCAGCAGCCCGACGCCGAGTAACCAAATTTGCCACCGGGTCGCTCGCTTTGCGGCGGCCGCCTGATCCGGCTGCTTCCGCGCGGCGGCGGCCGGATCGTCGGTGAATTGCTCTTCTGGTGGCCGGGATGGGCGGATCAACCCGCCCGGCTGCGACAGGGGCGCAACGTCGAAACCGGCTTTGACATCATAGCGGGCGTTCTTGACCGTCCCCGGCGGCCCGATGAAGAGCAGCACAAACGATGCGGCGACGAGCGTGCCGATGACCCCGATCGCCGTATTGCGCCCAGCCCATTCGCGCAGCACACCCGCGCCAAACACCAGCACCATCGCGAACGCCGCCACGGCCAGATCCAGCCGGAAGTATCCCTTGGCCATCCACACGGTTGCCTTGGCCGCGAACTCGCCCGCGTGCTCGGGCTCGGAAATCTGTTGTCGCGTTGCCGCCTGCACAATCTCAAAAGCCATTCGCGACCAGATGGCCAGGGCGCCGGTGCCAAGCACCGCGATAATCAGCAGAACCCGCGACAATCGCGGTGCCGTCAGGAACACCGCCGCCAGCGCCGCCACCAGCGCCACGTTGAGCCACAGCAGTGCCCCGCCCGTATACAGCCCATCTGCCCGGCCGGTCGCAAGGCCCACCGCGGTGGCGGAAATACTGAGCAACAGTACGGTCGGCCAGGGCGTGGCGGGCGGAGAGGATGGGGATGAAGAGGCGATCATGGGTGTAAAGGGTCGCAGAAAGCAGTAAGAGTTCAAGGGTTCAAAGGCTCAAGCGTTGAAGGGTTGGGAATGACGAATGAAGCGGAACGTCGGCTGACGCGGGAAACGGAGCCGGATCGGTGGAAAATTGTTCGGTGGAAAATTGTTGGTATGCTGTTGCTCGCTGTGGTATGGTTATCGAACTCGATTCTCACTATTGTGGATTCTCAGGTGGCGCAACATACACAGGGAGTAAGAAACATGGCAATGTGGTTGTATCAATTGAGTCAGGACGCCGGAACTACAAACGACACTGGGGGTCCGACCAACGATTGGCCTCCCAATCGGTATCGCCTCAGCGTTTGGGAAAATGAGCCATGGCGATGGCGGGTCGGCATGAAGTTTGGTCCAGAAGATCCGAAACCTGGCGACATCCTCGCGTTCTATTACGCGCGCACCACGGGAAACGATGGTGGATTCTACGGTTGGGCAGTCGTGCTCGAATGGTCTGCCGCAGGAAAGGAACCCTTGGTCTATTTTCGGCCGGTTGCACCCAGCGACCACCTCAAGATGCACCCATGGTCGGATGCCAACGCAAATCAAGTCGCGGACGAGATTCGTGAGAAGCAGAACCAGGGCACGCTATGGCCCGTTTCGCAGAAGTTGGAGCAAAGGCTCAGGCGTGGGATCACTGCTTGGCTGTGCGGGGAGTCGCTCGATGTCGCAAAGGTTCCTGTCTGACAAGCGAATAATGGTGTCACATGCCGATCAGGTGGTCCATCCCGGATGCTGATGCTTGCCGTAGTGGGGTTTGGCCGGGATGGACGTAACGCGATGGTGCGAAGGAGGTGCCTTATGTTTTCTCGATTGATGGCGAAGCGGAGTCGTGGACGGTCTGTGAAGGCGAAGCGTTGCGTGCTGGAGGTGGCTTGTCAGCCGCTCGAAGAGCGGCGGTTGCTGGCGAACACGATTTATGTGGATGTGAATTCGCCGGGGCCGACGCGGGATGGCATGTCGTGGGGAAGTGCGTACGCGGATTTACAGCGGGCTCTGTCGGCGGCAGTATGGGGAGACACCGTCCGCGTAGCGACTGGAACTTACAAGCCAACAACGGGCTCGGATCGAAACATCTCTTTCCAATTGAAGACAAACGTGCAGATCTATGGTGGTTACGCCGGCCACATGGCGGTCAATCCGGATGTACGGGATGTGGCTGTGTATCCGTCCATCTTATCAGGCGATATCGGCACGGTTGGGTACGCGAATGACAACAGTTACCATGTGGTAGCAGCCAGTGGGGTCGAGGCTTCTGCCATTGTGGACGGCTTTACCATATCCGGCGGCAATGCGAACGGAAGCGTCCCTCCGACCAGCTATGGCGGTGGAATGTACATTTCCTCAAGCAGTCCGACTATAGTCAAATGCACGTTCACCGGGAACTCGGCTGGCTCCGGTGGCGGGGTGTATGTTGACGGCCACGCTCCGACGTTGACCAACTGCACGTTCACCGGAAACACGGCTACTTCAGGTGGTGGAATGTGTAATTCCTCCTCTTTGCCGACCCTAACTAACTGCACATTCACCGGGAACACCGCCCGTTCCAGCGGCGCCGGGGGTGGAATGTACAACTCCTATTCCCGGCCGACGCTGACCAACTGTGCCATCAGCGCAAACACGGCTTCTTCCGGCGGCGGCATGTACAATATTACATCCTCTTCGCCGAAACTAACAAGTTGCCTATTCGGTGGTAATACGGCGAATTCCGACGGCGGTGGAATGTACAATACGAATAGCTCTTCGCCAACGCTGGCCAACTGCACGTTCCGCGGGAACAGGGCTGCTTCGGGCGGCGGGATGTACAACACCAAATCCTCCTCGCCAACGCTGACCAACTGCATTGTCTGGGGAAACAGAACTACATCCGGCGGTGGGCTGTATAACGGCCTTAACTCATCGCCGACGCTGACCAGTTGTACGTTGGCTGGGAATACGGCTACTTCCGGTGGCGGCTTGTACAACGAATCGTCCTCCTCGCCAATAATTGTAAACAGCATTGTTTGGTGGAACGCCCCAGTGGTGGGCTATCAAATATACAATTCAGGCCTCAAGCCTACTATCACCTACAGTACCATACGAGATGGAGGCTACCCCGGCAATGGCAACATTAACACCGACCCCTTCTTTGTTCGGAACCCCGGCCCTGGAATCGATGGTACATGGGGCACAGCCGACGATGACAATGGTGACTTGCGGTTGCAGAGAATCTCGCCCTGTATTGATGCTGGCAGCAATGCCGCCGTTCACACCGCCACTGACATGAATGGAAACCCGCGAATCGTTAACGTACCCAGCATTCACGACCCTGGGGCAATCATAGACATGGGTGCCTACGAGTTTCCCGCACCGAGTTCCATCGGCGGAACGGTCTTTAACGACATGAACGCCGACGGCATTCGAGGCAAGAGCGAGGGAATTCTCAAAGCCCAGAAGGTGTTTCTTGACACCAATAACAACGGCAAACTTGACGCTGGCGAGCCTTCGCAGGTCACCGGTTCCACAGGTGGCTTCAACTTCACCAATCTCCTGCCAGGAGCATATCACCTGCACGCCTTGCCGGGCACAGGCTGGCGGGTGGGTGGACCCATCGCGGGATACGATTTGACGGTCGGCGTGGGTCAGGCGTTTACCGGCAAGAACTTTGGCCTGACGCAGATGGCCCTCGTCTCGGGAACCGTGTTCAACGACGCGGACGATAACAAGATCAAGGCAGCCACCGAGGGCGGGTTGGCCGGGTGGACGGTGTTTGTGGACAAGAACAAGAACGGCGTGCTGGACAAAGGGGAATTGAGTGCGAAGACCAACGCAGCGGGGGCGTTCTCGCTGAGCCTGCCGGCCGCAAGTTATACGCTGCGTGTGGTGTCGAAAACTGGCTACAAATCAACAACGCCAGCAGGGGGGAAATTGGCCGTCAAGTTATCGGCGGGGCGGATGCTGACCGGGCAGTTATTCGGGTTCAAGAAATAGAACGTGCCGAGATAATATGTGTGTTCGTAACGGAACTCGCGAGGTTTGTCAGTAGAGGATAGACTATGTTGCGTTACTATTCAAAGGGTGAGCCTAATACCATCCAAATTGACTCCGAGAGTTGGGAAGATCGGGATCACTCGCTCCTACCGGGAACCGTGGATGAGATAATAGTGCTGTGTATTAACGCCGGATGGTGCGCTTACATCGTCGATGTTGTCACCGAGATGCGAACGGATCGCATCGAGATTGATGGGCACGGCGTGTTAGTTCGTAAGCCGTTGTCCGAGTAGCGAGCATGTTGGATTGCGATCTTGCTATCGTTTCTCTGGGGAGCGATGGAGACGTTGCGTCACCCCTTCGGGGTGAAGGATGTGGGGCGTTCTTGATCCGGGTGGGGCTTCGCCCGACGCTGGGCTGAAATCCTGGACCCCGTTGGGGTCGCAATCAGACACGCCAAAGGGTGGACTCCGAACCTCAGAACCCGGTGGGGTCCGTCCCGTTTGCGGAAGGCATTTTGCGGGCCACGAACACCCACTGCATCGCGAACAGCCGCGGCAGCAGCGAGAGCATCATGTGCTGCGAGCGCATCAGGGCGATAAACCACCATTTGCCTTCGCCGGTCTTGAAGACTTCGTCCAGCGGCACGCCGGTGCAGTGGATCTGCTCGATCTTCAGACCGGCCGATTGCAGCAGGGCGGTCGCGGTGTCTTTTGTGAAGAAATGCAGGTGCGTGCGGTCGAGGATGCCGCGGTCCATCTTGGGGAAGCGGCCGAACAGGAGCATCATGCGCACGGCCAGATGCGCGACATTCGGCACCGAGATGATGAAAGTGGCGTCGGGGGCCGCCGCCTTGCGGAGATCGCGCAGCACACCGGCCGGGTCGGGGACATGCTCGATCACGTCCGCACAGACAATGGCGTCATAGGCTCCGGGCACAAGCCTGGCCTGCTCGACGGTGCTGTTGAACACCTGGCGATAGAAGTGCTTGGCGTGGTCGGCCCATTGCGGCTGCGGCTCGACCGCGTCAAGGACCAGGCCGCTGTCCTGGAGAAGCTCTCCGAGAAATCCCTGGGCGGCGCCGACGTCAAGGATGGCCTTTGGCCGGAGTTGTCGCAGCAGGTGCGATATCTGTTGGTGGCTGCTCTTGGGGTCGTGGTGCAGCCGGTAGTGAAGCATGGGTTCTCCAGCGGTGGAACAGGCAGTAGGCAAGGGCTGAGCGGACGCAGTTCAGGGCGTAGGGGATGCCGTTGACGTGGCAGATTTCATCGCCGTAGTACGTGGGGATCGGCACCTCGCGGATGCGATATCCCTTCTTGAGAAACTCCAGGACGATCTGCGTATCGAAGTGCCAGTTGTTGGTCAGGCTGTCCAGCGGGATGTTGCGCAGGGCGTTTACCGAGTAGGCCCGATAGCCGGAGTGAAATTCCGTGAGCTGCGTACCCAGCAGGAGGTTCTCCATCCAGGTGAGGATCTTGTTGCCGTAATACTTGTATGGCGGCATATTGCCGCGCAGTGCCGCCCCGGGGACCATCATGCGCGAGCCCATGACCATCTCGGCCTGGCCGGTTTCCAGCGGCGTGAGCAGCTCCTGCATGACCTCCGGAGCGTATTGGCCGTCGCCGTGCAGCAGGACGACGATGTCGAAACCTTTCTCGATGGCGTATTGGTATCCCTTGCGCTGATTGCCGCCGTACATGAGGTTCACGGGGTTCTTGTAAATCGTCAGATGCGTGCCTTCCCACTCATCCTGCAATTCCTTGCCGACCTCGTGGGTGCGGTCCTTACTCGCATCGTCGAAGACAAAAACCTCCTCAATTTTCGGCCTAAGTTCGGCCGGGATGCGATGCAGCGTCTGGCGCAGATGGTTCTCCGCGTTGTACGCGACCACGAGAATACCGATTCGGGGTGTACGCATAGTTCAGAACTGGATTATAATGGCAAGGCTGGCCTGTTGGCCAGCCACTCGTTATTCCCTCTCCCGCCGGGAGAGGGTCAGGGTGAGGGTTTGGAAGTTGTCGTGCGAAAGCTCATGCCCTCACCCCAGCCCTCTCCCGGAGGGAGAGGGAGCAATCACAGGCGAGACGCCTGTGCTACAAAGAATGGGAGAGGGAGTTAGCCGAATATGAGACGGAAGTTGTACATGGAGACGTTCGGTTGTCAGATGAACGAGCTCGACAGCGAGCTTGTCCTGTCGCAGCTTCGCGCCCACGGATACGAGCAGGTTGACGACCGCGACGACGCCGATGTCATCGTCTACAACACCTGTTCCGTCCGCGAACACGCCGAGCACAAGGTCTGGTCTCGGCTGGGCGAGCTCCGTCCCGCCAAGCAGAAACGCCCGGACCTGGTCATCGCCGTGATCGGTTGCATGGCCGAGCGCGAGGGCACGGGAATTTTCATCAAGTACCCCTACGTGGACATCCTCTGCGGACCCGCCGAATTGGACAAGCTTCCGACGCTGGTCCACAACGCGGTGGTGACGCGTGGGGCGGTGATCGGTGATCAGTTATCAGTCATCGGTGGTGATGCAGAGGTGAGCAGTGATCAGTCATCGGTAATCGGCGGGACTGTGTCCGGAAACCGATCACCGATCACCGATCACCGATCACTTCCTCCGCGCCGCCAGATCGCCCTCATGGGCCAATCCGTCCGCCGCTCATCCACGCTCGACGCCGCACAGGACACGCTCGAACTTCTCGACCTCTCCCGCTCGGTTTCGCCCAGCGACGACGTCGCCCAGAGCTATGTTCGCATCACCCGCGGCTGCAACAAGTTCTGCACCTACTGCGTGGTTCCGTACACACGCGGCCCGGAAGTCCACCGGCCGCCGCAGAACATCCTCGACGAAGTCAAAATGCTCGTCGCAGCGGGCTCGCGCGAGGTGACCCTGCTCGGGCAGACGATCAACCACTACGCCTTCGCTCATGGCGATGGCCGGGTGACGACCTTTGCCGACCTGCTTTACATGATCCACGAGGCGGTGCCGTCGTTGCCGCGTCTGCGCTTTGTCACCAGTTTCCCGCGCGATTTCACGGATGCGGCGTTGCAGGTGATGCGCGATTGCCCGCGGATTTGCCGGTATCTGCATGTGCCCGCCCAGAGCGGGTCCGATCGCGTTCTCAAGGCCATGAATCGCGGCTACACCGCACAACAATACCTCGACTTCATCGATCTCGCCCGGGCCATGATGCCCGACCTGTGCATCGCCTCCGATTTCATCGTCGGTTTTCCCGGCGAGACCGAGGAGGACCATCGCCGCTCGCTGGACATGATCCGCTACTGCCAGTTCAAGAACAGCTTCATATTCAAGTATTCGCCCAGGCCGGGCACCATCGCCATTCAGCGTTTCGAGGATGACGTTCCCGAGGAAGCCAAGCGCCGCCGCAACGCGGAGATGCTCTCGGTGCAACAGGAAGTGTCGTTTGAGCTCAATCGCCGGATGGTGGGCAAGACCGTCGAGATCATGGTCGAAGGCGAAAGTGAACTGACGGTGCGCCAAGCCAAAGCGGCGGCCGGGAACGTCGAACTGGGCTGGGAAAAACGCGTCACCACCCCACCCGCGGAACTGTGCACCCAGCTCGTCGGCCGGACCAGCGGCGACCAGGTTGTCTGCTTCGATGGCCAGCCCACGCTCAAGGGCCTGATTCTGCAGGTGGAGATCACCGAGGCGCGCTACATGACGCTGTTCGGCCGGCGCGTGTAATGCGCCGGCAAGTGCCGCCGGTGTCCTCACCGGCGGTGTTGGCGTTGTCTGCGCGTTCGATGATTCCACTGGAAAGGACGCCGGCGGCGCCCCGGCGATTGCCCTGCATACAGCCGCTCTCCGTTCATTTCCCCGATGCAGGCTCCGCGCCCGGCGCGGCCGTTTCCGTCGCGGGTCTCGGAATCACCGTGATGTGGCCATTGTTCTCCAGCACCGCAAATCTCGCCTGTTCCGGCCCGGCGCACCCCTCGGCGCGCAGCGCCGCGTCCAACTCGTGCACCGTCATCTGCACCGATCGCATGGCCCGGTGGTCGATGTGGCCATTATGGACCAGGATGATGGGCCTGCCCTCGATCAGGCTTTCCAATACTTTGCTGCGATAGCTCAACCAGCCGACCAGCCAGTTCAAACCGATGAGTGTGCAGGCCAGGATGACGCCACCCGTGATGCTGTTGTCGCCGCCGTTCATGGCGTTCTGCACGGAATTGCTGAGGACCAGGAGCAGCACCAGATCGAACGGCGCCAACTGGCCCACCTGCCGCTTGCCGGTCAATCGCAGCAGCACGAGCAGGAACAGATACACAATGGTCGCCCGTGCCACGAACTCCCACCAGTGGGGCAGGCCGATGTTCCACATGATCAGTTCCTTGTCCGAGTTGACGAGATTCTACTCGGCGGCGGCACACCCTGAAACTGCAGGGCCATCGCATTTGGCTGCTGAAAGTGCTGCCAGTGCCCTCACTGGCAGAGATCCTGGGGACGAACCTGCCGGTGAGGGCACCGGCAGCACTAAATGCGACGGCCCTGCGTGAAACTGTCGGCGCATTCACAACTGTGTGCCGAGGCGACGGAGACCTGTTACAATCCTCGCCATGATGCCGCCCACCGGCCTGCGATGGCTCCAGACCCGCGCACGTTTCTTCCCCGGCATGCTGTTCTGCCTCGTCATTGCAGCGTCCGGCTGCGCCCAGCGCGGCCAACTCGTGACCGTCGCCCAGGTGGAGTCGACGCTCCCCAATCACCCGATCTCTGTTGGATTCGACGTCGATGAGACCATGATATGTTCCACGCCCGTCTGGTACTATCTGGCCACCAACCACGAGGGTCCCGGCTGGTCCAACAAGTACGGCAACCAGGTGCGCCAGCACCCGGATTTCTGGGCCGACGCCAACCGCCTGGATTCCTTCTCCATCCCCAAGCAGGCGGCCCGCGACCTGATCGCGCTGCACAAACGCCGCGGCGATCATATTTGCGTGATCACGATGCGCATTCAGACGCCCGGTGAACAGCTCACCTCAACCCTGCGCAGAGAGCTCAGTCTCGCTGACGACGTCCCCATCATCTTCACCGACAACCAGCCCAAGCGCAAAGTCATTCGTGAACAGCATTTAGACATTTTCTACGGCGACGCCGACGACGACATGACCGAAGCTCGCGCCGCGGGCGCCCGGCCAATCCGGTTTCTCCGCTCTCTGCGCTGCGCCGACGACCGCGTGCATGTCGGGGCGTTTGGCGAGGAGATTCTGGCCGGATCCGACCTGTGCGCCAGTTTCGCCCGCGCGGGGCCCTCGTCCCGGCCGGCGGCAAAGCGGTAATGCTCACGCCATTCGCTTGTTCCCCAGAGGTGTCGGCCATGGATAACGCTGTGTCAGCATATCGGCGTCGCTGGTGGGTGTGCGGCTTGCTGTTCGTGGCCACGGCACTGAGCTTCCTGGACCGGCAGGTACTGTCGGTACTCTCATCGGTGATCACCCAGCGGCTGGGGATGAGCAATCTTCAGTATTCGCACGTCAACACGGCGTTCCTGGTCAGCTACGCCGCGATGTTCCTGCTGGGCGGCCGGATGATGGACCTTCTGGGGACGCGTCTGGGAATGGCATTGTCGGTGGGGCTGTGGTCGATTGCCAGCACGGCACACAGCGCGGTGCATAATGCGTTTCAACTCGGGTCGTGCCGGTTCCTGTTGGGCGTTGGCGAGGGCGGCTGTTTTCCGGGGGCGGCCAAGGGGGTCGCCGAAACCTTCGATGTGAGCCGCCGGGCACTGGCGATGGGCATCGCCATCGGCGGGGCCAGCCTGGGCGCGGTTGCTGCTCCGCCGCTGACGGTGTGGCTGGCCGGATCGATGGGCTGGCGCGGCGTATTTCTGGTGACGGGGTTCATCGGCGCGGTGTGGGTGGTCGTGTGGTGGTTTGTCGCCGGCGAGTTGCAGCGCGGCCGGGTTGCCCCATCGCCGGGCGAGAAGCAGTGCGTCCGCATGGCCGACCTCCTGCGGCGCGCGGATGTCTGGGGCCTGGCCATGGTGCGTTTCATCGTCGATCCGGTCTTCTATTTCTACATGTTCTGGATTCCCAAGTACCTCAACTCCGAGCGCGGAGTTTCGCTGGAAATGATCGGCAAGCTGTCGTGGATTCCGTTCCTGGCGCTGGGCATTTCCAACGTCGTCGGCGGGCTGGCATCCGATGGGCTGATCCGCGGCGGCATCCCGGCCTTCAAGGCTCGGCGGCTCGTCATGGCCGGTGCGGCGCTGCTCACGGTGGCCTCCAGTCTTGCTGGACGCGTCAAGGGCCTCGAGGCGGCGCTGGTGATGATGTCCCTGCTGATGTTCGCCCACGGCTTCTGGATCACCAACTATGTCACGCTGATCAGCGAGCGGTTTCCCAAGGGCGCGGTCGGCACCGTGATGGGCTTCTCCGGCGCGGTCGGCGCTGTCGGCGGAATGCTGGCCAACACCGCCATCGGCTGGTGCGTCGATCGGTTCCACTACGGGCCGGTCTGGCTGGCATCGGGTCTGATGTATCCGGCCGCGTTCGGGGTGCTGTTGCTGACCATCGGGGCAACGCGCACAATGGCGGCCGAAGTGTCCCAACCGCAAGGATCAACTCGATGAACAATCCGCAAGCGTCAGACGTCCTCCACATTCCCCGCCGCAAGCCGCTGGCCGCGCGGGTCGGCGTCTTCGGTGTTGGTCATCACACCTATTGGGCGCAGTTCCCCGGCCTGCTCGATGAAATGAAGCGCAAGCAGCGCCATCTGGTTGACCGCCTCGCGAGAGAAGGCGTTGAGGTCCAGGACTTTGGGTTGATCGACAATGCCCAGGGCGCCTACGACCTGCTCCCGCGCATGCAGGCGGCCGACTTGGATCTGGTCTTCTGCGACATGGTCACCTACGCCACCTCGTCGACCTGGGGCGTGATCGTGCGGAGTTTGAACGTGCCGATCGTGCTGGTCGCGCTCCAGCCGATGGCCGCGATGGACTACGCCAACGGCTCGACCTATATGCAGCTCTGCAACGACGATTTCTGTTCGGTGCCGGAATTTGCGGGCGTATCGCTCCGCATGGGCAAGCCCGCGCCGCCGGTGGTGCTGGGCATGATGGAGAACGACCCGCAGTCGCAGGCCGAGTTGTCGCAGTGGTGCCGGATCGCCCATGTGCTGCACGACCTTCGCCGGGCGCGTCTGGGACACATGGGCCACGTCCTGGAGAGCATGCTCGACATGCACACGGACCCCACGGCCGTGACCGCCGCGTTCGGCTGCCACATTGTTCAGGCCGAGGCGGACGAAGTCCTGCACCATTTCCACGGCATTGCGGAAAACGACCCGGAAGTCGCCGCCCGGCGTGAACTGATCCTCTCCTTCTTCGACACCCCCGATCCCCGGAGTGACCCCGTCACGAGCAAACTGACCGACGCCGACCTTCTTATGGCCGCCCGGGCCGCCGTCGCGCTTGATCGCTTCATCGACGACCGCAAGCTCGATGGCCTCGCCTACTACTACGAAGGCGAGCCGGAGTCCGAACTGCGTCGGCTGATCAGCAGTTTCATCGTCGGCAACTCGTTATTGACGGCCGCCGGATTCCCCATGTGCGGCGAGTACGACATCAAGACCTGCATTGCCATGTTGATCATGGACCGCCTGGAGATCGGCGGCAGTTTCGCCGAATTTCACCCGATCGACTTCGTCCGCGGCACCGTCCTGGTCGGCCACGACGGCCCGCATCACCTGAACATCGCCGACGGCAAGCCGGTGCTGCGCAGCCTCAAGAAGTACCACGGCAAGCCCGGCTCGGGCGCCAGCGTCGAATTCAGCCTCAAAACCGGCCCGATCACCATGCTGAGCATCGGCGTGACCGCCCAGGGAAAGTTCAAGTTCGTGATCGCCGAAGGCGAATCGCTCAAAGGCCCGATCCCGCCGACAGGCAACACCAACACCCACGGCCGGTTCCAGCCCGACGTGCGGACGTTCCTCAAACGCTGGGTCGCCCAGGGTCCCACGCACCACTTTGCCCTGGGTATCGGCCACCATGCCCAGGCCATCCAGCAGATCGCCGAGGTGCTGGGTATCGAGAGCGTAATTGTTAGCCCGGAGAAATGATCAGCGATGGGTGCCAGATCACCACGGGCCCGAGGGGCCGTCACCCCGCGTAGCCCTGGCCACCGAACCGTGGAATTTGTCCTTGGTCCAGCCCCTGGTCCGGCCCCGTGGCGATGCCGCGAGAATGGGATAGACTGGTAAACCGGCTGCAGGATGAGAAGGAACAGGAGGAGCACTCATGCAAGACGAACAATTTGGCACGCTAACTTGGAGCTACATGGATTGGTGGCAGGGGAAGACCTCCTTTCCGGCCTTCCAAATGCTGGGCCGCGCGCTCCACGAGAAGGATCCGCCGAACGCAGCAACTGGCACGCGGGCTCGTCGATCATCGGCAAGACGCAACGCTGAGGAGGATGACCAAGGGGCCATGTGGCGCGAGGGTGTATGTGATCTGATTATCGACACCGGCGGGAAGCCGGCCAAGCCATCCAAGGCCCACCGGGCGGCGTGGCAGGTCCTACTGGCCCGTGGCGACTGGTTGTGGGACGAACTGTTCGAAAAAGCGTACGAGATATACCGCCGCCAGCTACCGATCCGGCGCCGATTGTGGAAGGCGATCTACGGCGATTACCTTCTGGATCGCCGGTTGCCGAAGGTGAGGAAGCTGGCCGACTTCAAGAATCTCTGCTGCCCTTGGCTGTTCCGAATCAAGCCGCAGCGTGACCCGAAGGCGTCATCGGCCGACATCGGCGTGCATGTCCTATGCACCTGGCATGTCGACGGGTTCGGCGCAATCATTCGCGATGGCCACGTTGCCGAAATCGCACCCGTGCTTGATGTCGTGCATACCGAGCCGCAGCAGCGGCCGACGATCGAGCACCCAATCTTCGGCACGCTAAGCCGCATACCCGACGACGATGTATGGGAGTTCATCAACGCATGGGAGATGCCCAAGGAAGCGGGCAAGAGCGGCTTCGAGAACGCCAAGCGCGTCGCAACGCGTCCGTGGCAGGGGCTGACGCGGCTCGATTCACTGCTCGATTTTGCACGGATCGTGTGGGAGAAGGCACAATTCACCTGCGATCGGGCGAACGCCGACCCTCCGAATTCGTGCATGGCATGGGAGTTCGCGGGCGGCCTGTTCGACCTGCGCGTCTACACGCCGCCCGGGCGCGGGCCGAGCCGCGCACAGGCGAATGCGTTTGCGACATTCCGCGCACACGAGAAACAGTACGCCATTGAAATGATCTCCACGATCTTCAAACAATACCAGGCCACGCGCGACCTGCTGCGGAAGAATTACAAGGACCGGGACATCGATGACGCCATCCCGGTCATTACGTCCCCCGCCGGCCTGCGCCACTTGATCCAACTTCGCCACATCCATGTTCATCCCGGGAATGCGAAGAATCGGATTACGATCGCGTTCCAGTTCGTCGCGTCGTACGACTACGACGGCTTTTCCGTGATGTGGAGGAATGGAAAGTTCGTCAAATGGGGAAAATGGAACGACGCCGAGCACGGGTAAGAATTAAGAAGGGGTCGGAAAAGGCCAGGAGACACTGCACATTAATGGGTGAGTGGCCAATCATAAGGGGACCAAATACAAACGGGTCAGGAAACCCCGGGCGAATGAAATGGTGTCGGGGTCGGATATCTACACTTGTGGTCATTTGTCATACTCGTCGCTCCCCATCTCACGTCTTGGCCGTCTCGCCTCCACAATCGCGGCCGGCCACGGTAGGCGAAAGAATGACTCCCGTCCCATTTGAGTGGTCCCAGCGATGCGAATCGTGTTCTGTTTGGGATTTGGTCCGCTTCATTTGTGATCATTTGCCGCTACCTACGTGCGTCCCCGTTTCGGTTTCCGTTCCAGGCCTCGCCTTGGGTGCCAGCACATGCGGCAGGACGCACACTGCAAGCAACACAACGGAGATTGCCACGAAAATGCCCCGCCGCAATGACGGCTCCAGACATTCGCGCTGCTGTTTACGCTTGTACAGCGCCCCGATCGCAATCCCAACCGACCCGCACGCGGCGACCGTGACCCATCCAGTACTCAAGGCGACGACCAGGGTGACGGCGACAGGTAACCTGGGTGAACGTGGAACGGCCCACAATATAAGTTCCGTTGCGACGAGTATCCCGATACCGCTGCCAATTCGCGCGCCAATCACCGTCGATGCGGTCATCCCACGCGCCCAGCGCCCGACAAGTATCCCGCCCAGAAGGCCCGCCAGCGCCAATGGGGGAACCAACGTGAAGTGTGCGGTCAAGCTGCTCCGGGCATCCGGGCCAACGAAGGTTTCGTATGCCACGTCCCAGCACCAGATGGCGACCTGCGATCCGATACAGCCCAACATAGGGCCGGAGCGAAAAGGGGGACATCCCACGGAGCGAAAAGGGGGACAAGCGAAAAGGGGGACATCCCATCTTATTTCGAAGCGAAAAGGGGGACATCCCATCTTATTTCGGAGCGAAAAGGGGGACATCCCATCTTATTTCGGGAACAGAGCGAAAAGGGGGACATCCCCTCTTATTTCGGGAACAAACAAACGGGACAGGTTCTTTTTTTTGCCACACGGAAAACGATCCTGTCCCGTGTGTTGCCGTCCCTTTTCCGAATCGACGGCGGGGTGGCATCATACGTAGAATGACTTATGACCCCGTTTCTCGGTTCCGAACTAACGTGTTCGCGCCATGAACGATTGCGGCAAGTCTTCCCAGATATTGATGACTTGCTCTGCTCTGACATGCCCTCTTACGCGCAGGTTGCACAATTTCTCGTGAAGTAAACCACTGATTACCACATCCCATGTCACATGCGGCACGCCCCGTCTTAACGAGCCAAACCAATTCCCCACCAAACTGATCGGCGCTCGATGCGCACGCTTGCTTTCCACGATCCGGAGGTCGCGCAACAACGGATCCTTGAAGAACCAGCCACGAATCTCAAGGGGCTGGCCACACCGTTCGCAGGCACGTATGACCTTGCGGTCGACATATGGGCCGATAGAGAACTTCGGCATCACCCACACCAGTTCATCGGCAGTATTCCCATCCGGATCGACGATCGGACCCGTCCGGACCCATGGTTCGATCTCGGGCGCAAGCTCCGACCAAAGAGCCCTTGTCACCACGCGTACGCCATTGCATGCAGTCCACACCGAGAGGCCATTGGTGCGTTTCGGCTTTTGGACGACAAATGACTCGGGAGGTGCGGTTAGGTCGGGAGCGTCGCAGGCGTCGCACGTCCGAGTCGGATATCGAATCAGTGGCTCTCCGTCTTCGTCCATGCCAATCGCTTCCCCTTTCGTCAGAAGGGGCACATACGCGGCTGATCGTATCTCATCATCCGTATAGACGGGAGCCGGCGTGAAACTCGGTTCCAAACCCGTCCGACGTGACCAGTCTTCAATCTCGGCAACCTGCGTTGGTTCGAGACCATCAAACACCAACGCTTGATCATGGCGAATTGGCTGAAGACGACGAAAGTGCTCGCTTAGACGCGCCGTCGCGTCCTCACGAAGTCGTTGAAAGATATCCAGATCCGCAACTGATATCGGCGTTAACATGACACGTAACTTGACTCGCATACTCACACTCCATACTTCAATCCGAAAGTGCCCAGTTGGGCCATTCTAAGTCGGGAGCCATTGTTTGGCACGCATCCCGCATCCCATCCCTTGACGATCCCGACAGACGCGCCCCGCGCGGCCTCATTCACCGCCGCCCGCATCGACCACAAGCACCAGCCCGATCCCTCCACCTCCACCTTCACGCCGCGGTCGGCCTCACGGCTCTGCTCTTCCGTTTCAAACGCCGCCGTGGAACCAATCCCGTCCGCCCCCGCCACGTCCCCCTTCGTGTCTTCACTGCTTCGTGGTTCATCCGCATTCGCGCAGTTCAAATCGCCACGGACGTCGCCGATCCCACGGCTAGTGCCCGCCGTTGTTCATCGGTCCCCTTGTCTTGATCCGTGACACAACCGATCGGAATCTTCGCAGCACGCACCGGCCATTCTGCTGCGTCCGCATGCTTCATTTCCACTCCCAGTCAGTCCAGTCTCACGCAGAGCCGCAGGGCCCGCAGAGGGATGCCGGCAATGTCCAGTTCTTCTCCGCGAGCTTTGCGCCTCTGCGTGAGATCAATCTCCATTCGTCTTCGTGTCCCATTCCCGATTTCTTCGCTCCTTTGCTTCTTGACGGTTCAACTCAGGAGGGATCAACCGCAAAGGAGCCAAGACGCAAAGAAGAGCCCGCGGAGATTGGCAGGATTTGGGCTCTGCACGCCATGTTGGTCGACGGCCCGGTTGGCATGCCAGCTGCTCATCGGCGCCCCTTCTCTACTCGGCCATGGAGACAATCCCACATCCCTTCGTCTCCCGTCGCTCCGTCGCTTCGTCGCTTCGCCACCCGATCCCTTCGCTGCTGCAGTCCCCGCACCCCTTCCTGGCCGACACTTCCCTACGGCAACAATCACGCAAAACCCGCGAAAATTACCTTGACGAATATAGAACAACATGATACCGTATGCGTTATGTTCCACCGTCGTCCATCCTCCCCGCCCGCCCCATCCAGTACACCTCCTTCCGCCGGCGTCCGTTAACTTCCGACTGGCAGCGCATTCCCATTTTACCTTTTTACTTCTTCCTTTTGCGTTGTGCCGCCGTCACTTCCATGTCAATTCCGGTCATTTCCACGTCAGTTTCGG
>JANYKD010000366.1 GCA_025361735.1 Phycisphaerales bacterium | reverse complement strand
CATCACGCCGTTCGCGTCGGCCTCGCAGATGGCCGGAATGCCGGCATCGAGCAGCGTTGCCCACGCGAGACACGGTGGGCTGGGCATTTTCCGGTCCATGACGGCCCCCAGGCAATCCATGCTGATTCCCTGGCACCCTTCTTCCTTCAAGATCTGCATCGCGGTGGCGTAGTTTCTCGCGGCATTGATCAGATCCGTTCGCGTCGGCTCGACGATTGTCTTGGCGGTCTTTTCGTAGACCTCGACCAGCGCCATGACGTCCGGTGTCTGGCCGATTTTCTTGAGCGTGTCGGTGAAACGCGACCGCGGCAAGCGGCGAATCTGTACCCCAAACGGGTCCAGGACTTCGTCCTTGGCGGCAGTGCCGGCGATGATCGCGATCCTGGTGTGCCGCACGTCGTGAGCCGTGCGGACCATCTTCATGCCGAAGCGGACCGGCCCCGCGTCGCAATCGGAGGTGGAAGCGAGGTAGATCTTCGGTTTCCTGCTGAGCGTCTGGATGTGCCCGGTGAAGCAAGTGCCCAGCCAGGCATAGATGATCGTCGGGAGACCAATCGCCGCGATCTTATTCACGCCTTCCCATTCCGCCATGTGCAACGGGATGACGACGACGCCCTTGGGAGGCTTCGCTTGGAGTCTCTTGATGTACTGGCCCACTGCGGCATCGTCGTGCAGCGGCTCCGGCTCGAAGGCCACCCGCATCTTCAACTCCCGTCCAAACTCCTCGATGCGCTGTCTGCACCTCGCGACGAAGCTGTCGTGGCCGGTCTGTTCCCAGGACGTGCCCGGCCAGCCCAGCCAGTATTTCTCCTTGGGCCGAAGGAAGACCACCGACACGTCCGGCCAGTTTTCCTGCGCCTCGGGTTGGGCGAGCATGGTCGTTTCTGCGGAAGTGGCCGCCCTTAGCATGAATCCGCCGATCATGGCGCTTCCCGCCCCGAGCAGCAGGTCGCGCCGGTTCACTCCGCCACACCCATGCGAGCACATCGCGTGATGACACATATTCCTGTCTCCTCAATCCAGGGTTCTGTTGACCTCGCCGTATCGTTTGACTGTCTCGCGGGAATCCGATTGCATTGGCGAGACGCCGCCAGTATGGTCCTCTCGTCCCGCCGCGGCAATCGCCCGCTGCTGTCCAAAGGGGGGAGGGGGGGTGCTGCCTCCGTGAGGTGGTGCAATGGATGTAGGTCTCAACGCACTGAACCAAGGCATGTGTCTCGGTCAATCGAGAACGCCTGGCAGCGTTGTGGACGCCGGCGGATGCGGCAGATCCGTCGCGAACGTGGTTTCTTTGAGCGGTGTGAGAAGGCGATCCGCCGCGGAAACCGGCGACCATCGCACCTATCGCGTCCGCATTGCTTGTCCAACCCCGGAGGCTGTAACCTTCACATACCATTGCCCCCCACCACGGACGCGATTCGGTCGGAAACGGCTGTTGCGCTGGCAATGCGAGGGACGGCTTCATACCATGGATTGTTGGGAGAACCTGGGAATGAATCTCAGCTTCTCGTATTGGCAAAACGTCAATGGATCGCTCCAACTCAGCGAAAGGAACCCGCCATGGACAAGAGCACCGACTGCAATGAACTGAACGTTCTGAACCACGCGCCCTGTGGTGGTTGCTGCGACAGTCCCCGGCCGCAACTCGAGGGCGGCGTGTCGCGTCGACATTTCCTGCGAGGGCTGGGCGCAGTGGGCGGACTCGCCGTGGCTGCCGGCAACGCCTGCGGAGCCATGGCCGAACCGGCGCCGGCTGAACAGCCGTTTCCTCGAGGCGCCCCGCTGCGCGTCAAGCCGATCCTGGTCTTTGACCTGCCGACGCGGGGCAACAAAACCTCGTGGCGCGGTTATGGCGGCATCCAAACACGGGAAGCTGCGCGCGAGGAGGCTGCCCGTATCGAGAAGGAACTTGGGCAACTCAAGGACAAAGCGGAGTTTCCGATCCAGGTACAGCCCATCCATGTGCTCGACTCGCAAGCGAAGCTCACGGAGGTGAATGTCAACGATGCCGACCTGTGTATCCTGTATGCGGCCGGGGCCTGTACGCAATGGCCCCTGAAAATCCCCATGGTGATGTTTGTGAGGCACCGCTCTGGACCGTTCTACCTTGGGTTCGAGATTGCCCACTGGCGCTTCCTGCGGCAATCCGGCGATCCGATCGCCCTAAACGGATTCGACACGCAAGACGTGGTCGTTGATAGTCACGATGAGTTGCTCTGGCGTATGCGGGCGATGTATGGGTTGAAGAACGCCCGCGGCACGAAGATGCTCACGATCGGCGGACTGTGCGCCTACAGCCGCGAGGCGCAAGAGAACGGCCCGCGCGTGGCCAAAGAGGCGTGGGGCTACGATTTCATCAACGTTACCGACGCGGAGTTCACAAAGCGGCTCGGCGCGGCTCGCAACAGCGCGCAAGCGGTCAATCGCGTCCAAGCACAGACGGCGGCGCTGCTGAACATGCCAAACGTCAAACTGGAGACCGACCGCAAGTTCGTGTTCAACTCGTACATGGCTCTGCACGTTTGCCGCCAGCTTCTGCAAGAGACCGGGGCGAGTAATTTCGGCTTCGCCCAGTGCATGGGGCACGGCCAGATCAGCATGCTCGACACTCCCCCTTGCTTCCTCTTGAGTCTGGCCAACGACGAGGGTTACACGGCCTACTGCCACACGGA
>JANYKD010000361.1 GCA_025361735.1 Phycisphaerales bacterium | reverse complement strand
CACAGCGCCCGTTCAAGAAGGGTGTCTATCACGGCTTCAACTGGCGCGGCTGGCTCGACTTCGGTACTGGCGCCCTGGGCGACATGGCCTGCCACACCGTTAATATGCCCTTCCGCGCGCTCAAGCTCGGCTACCCGACCGTGGTCGAGTGCGAGGCCACGTCACAGATGTTCCCCGAGACCTACCCCAAGACCTCGCGTATCCGCTTTGAATTCCCCGAGCGCGAAGGCCTCCCGCCGCTCAAGTTCTGGTGGTACGACGGCAACCCCGGCTCCAAGGATACATTCCGCCCGAACCCCGAGCTGACCAAGGACATCCTCGCGGTCAAGAGCGAAAAGGGAGCATTGCCTGGAAGCGGCTGCCTCATCATCGGCGACAAGGGCCAGATTTTCTCGCCCGATGACTACGGCTCCCAATTCCTGCTCAAGCTCAAGGACGATGCCAAGTACAAGGGCGGCGACAACCACGAGGCTGTCAAGGACATCCCCCAGACCATCCCGCGTTCGCCCGGCCACAACCAGGAATGGTTCAACATGATGAAGGACGGCACGCCGGCGTACTCGAACTTCGACATCGCCGCCTACCTCACCGAGATCATCCTGCTCGGCTGCATCGCCATGCGAGTCGGCGTGGGTCGGAAGATGGATTGGGACGGCCCGAACATGAAGTCGACGAACATCGCGGAAGCCGCCAAGTTCGTGAAGCGCGTCAACCGCAAGGGCTGGGATCTGATCTGATCCCGCTCGACCCGCAATTGAATCCAACCCCGGGGCTGCCGCCGTTGCGGCAGCCCCGGGTGTTTCCTGGGGAAGTCCTGGTTGTCCGGCGAATCGCACCCTTGGAGTGCGGTGGCATGACACCGCTTTCCCATCGGCGTCGCGACCCGCGTAGTGGAATGATGAACCTTGCTCGGCGGCAAATCGGTTGCATCGTGGGAACGTCTTCTCCGAACGCGACACGCACTGCCGCATCAGCTATGCAGCGACGGACGAAAAGCTGAAGCAAGGCGTGGAGGTTCTCCGGGGACGGGCGGGGAAATAACGGCCGGCTGCTGCTGGAAGCACGAAGCCCGAAATTCGAATTGCACAAATTAAATTCGAATGTCCAACCACCCGATGCAGACGACTCTGTAGCAACCGCCAACAACGGAGAGGTGAGAGTGGAACATCGTCATCACCTAGCTGATCTCGCCAACACCGATAATTGCACGAAGCTCTGCCAGATCAGGCTCATGGGAGTCGACGTAGAACAGGTCTTCACTTATTCCTTGCCGCGAGTCAGAGATTCCTATGGCGAAGGATCGTCCGGTGGATCTGTGCAACCTGGCAAGAAATATCACCGTGGCCTCGACATCACTGTACCATCCCTTCGGCTCCTGACCGGGATCGGGTAACTCGATGTTCAAGCCGAGTTCCCAATCTGGTAGATCGCCAGGACCGACTGAGGGGTCGCCTTCGTGCCGTTGATTCACGGCCCAAGCATTCGGGCAGATCCATTTCCGACCGCCGACGAAGTCGATGAAAGCTCTGTGCAAGTCTCGCGCAACTTCCTCGAGGTCATTGCCATCCGCATAGGCAAAGAGGGTGTGTCGGGCCATCGGGCGATCCATCCTGTTCCTTCGCAATTCCTGGCGCGAACCTATCGTTCGCACTCCCACAATTCACTCCGCGAAATACAACCCGACATTGCTGATCGTCGGACAGGCCAGGGACTGGTCGATCACCAGGCGGACCTTCTGCGCCGTCACCGGTGCAAAACGGTGCAACCGCTTGTGGCCGATCGTGCTCGAGGTCACGGCCGTCTTCCACTGATCGCCGTCGAGATATTGCAGTGTGTGCTTCTCGATCCGCTGGCCCAGCGGAATGTACTCCTGGATCATGGCGACGCTGAATTTCTGCGGGGAGCCGAGATCGAATTCGAGCGTGGCGGTGGTGACGTTGTCGTCGGCGGCCCAATAGGTGTACGCGCTGTCGTCGACCACATTGGCGGCCGCGAATGCGTCGGACTTGCCGCGGGTGTTGGTGGCCGTCACCGGACGGGTGGCGGCGAGGTTTTTCGCGAAGATCTTATCGAGCTTGTGGCGGAACTCGGTCATGTTCCGCACGTCGTTGTCGTGGAACAGGCCGTCGCGCGTGGGCGGGACGTTGAGCAACATCAGGGCATTCCGGCCCACCGACTTGAAATAGAGGTCCACGAGTTCGTCGGCCGTCTTCACCTTGCCGTCCTCGGCCGGGTGGTTGAACCAGCCCGGACGAATCGAGACGTCGCACTCGCCGGGGATCCAGGCATCGCCGGCTGGGTCGCCATTCTGCAGGGCCTTGTTGGCATCGCGGGCGCCGTCGGCCGCCTTGCCGGGGGCGATCCAGATCTTCGAGTTGACCACCGACCAGCAAGGATCGCCGGCCGTGCCCTTCTCGTTGCCGATCCAGCGCACGCCCGGGCCGGCATCGGAGAACATCAGGGCCGCAGGCTGAAGCTTGAGCACCAGTTCATGCACGGCCGGCCAGTCATAGACCTGGCGCTTGCCGTTGGGGCCTTCGCCACAGGCGCCGTCAAACCACACCTCGGTGATCTCACCATAGTTGCTCAGCAGTTCCGTGAGCTGATTGCGGTAATATTCGTTGTACCTGGGCGAATCGCCGTAGCTGGGGGCGTTGCGATCCCACGGCGACAGATACAGCCCGACTTTCAGCCCCTCGGCCCGGGCCGCATCCACGAACTCGCGCACGACGTCGCCTTTGCCGTCCTTCCACGGCGAGGACTTGACGGAGTGATTCGTGTACTTGCTCGGCCAGAGGCAGAAGCCGTCATGGTGCTTGGCCGTCAGAATGATCTGCTTGAACCCCCCTGCTTTGGCGGCCTTGGCCCATTGCCGGGCATCCAGCTTCTCGGGGTTGAAGATCTTCTCATCTTCCTTGCCTTCGCCCCATTCGCGATTGGTAAACGTATTAACGCCGAAGTGGACGAACATGGTCAGTTCCAACCGCTGCCAAGCCACCTGCTGCGGCGACGGCACGATTTTCATCGGCGCCGGCGGAGCGACCTCGGCGGCGAATCTTGCAGCGGCAATCAAGATGACGGCGATGGGGAATATGCGACGTTTCATGGCTACGGTTTATCATGCCGGCCGCTTCGCCGCAAACCCTTCGCCGCAAATCCGAAACCCGAAATCCGAATCCCGAAAGAAACCCGAATGAGCAATGACGAATGATGTGCATCGCCCGATAACACACCGTTTGTCATTCGGGCTTCGGATTTGATTCGGAATTCGGGTTTCGAGTTTCGTCATTCCGCGAGCACGCGGCCGCGGTTACAATTCGCCCCTATGCGTGACCCAAGACTAATAAAACTCGCAGATGTGCTGGTGAACTACAGCGTGGGTGTCAAACCCGGCAACCTCGTCCGCATCACCGGCTCGCCCGTGGGGATGCCGTTGATCACCGAGGTCTACCGCAAAGTCATCGAGGCCGGCGGACATCCGCTGGTGCGGCTCAGTCCGGAGGAACTCGGCGAACTGTTCATCAAATACGCCTCGCGCGAACAGCTCGAGTACGTCAATCCGGTCAATACCTTCGAGTATGAAAAGGTTGACTGTTCCATCGGCCTCTGGGCCGAGGAGAACACGCGTTCCATGAGCAACGCTGACCCGGAGAAGATGCGCATCAGCCAGGCCGCCCGCAAGCCGCTCATGGACATTTTCATGAAGCGCGCCGCCAGCAAGTCGCTTCGCTGGACTGGCACGCAATACCCCACCCAGGCCTGCGCCCAGGATGCCGAAATGAGCCTGGCCGAATACGAGGACTTTGTCTTCGGCGCGGGCTTGCTCGACCAGCCCGACCCGGCCGCCGCGTGGCGCAAGGTCAGTGAGAAACAACAACGCCTTGCCGATTTCCTCAACGGCAAGAGCGACTACCGCGTCGTGGCCGCCAACGGCACCGACATCCGCATGAGCGTCGCCGGCATGCGCTGGATCAATTGCGACGGCCACGAGAACTTCCCCGACGGCGAAGTCTTCACCGGACCCGTGCTCGACAGTGTGAATGGCCGGGTGTGCTACAGTTTTCCGGCCGTGCATCACGGGCGTGAGGTGCTGGATGCGAAACTGACCTTCAAGGATGGCAAGGTTGTCGATGCCTCCGCGTCCAAGGGCCAGGACTTTCTCTTCAAGATGCTCGACATGGACGGCGGCTCACGCAGATTCGGCGAATGCGCCATGGGTACGAACTACGGAATCCAGAACTACACCCGCAATACGCTCTTCGACGAGAAGATCGGCGGCACCGTCCACTTCGCGCTGGGCGCCGGCTACCCCGAAACGGGCAACTGCAATGAATCCGGCCTGCACTGGGACATGGTCGTGGACCTCCGCACCGGCGGCCACGTCGAGATCGACGGCGTGAAGTTCGCCGAAAACGGGCGGTTCTTGCGCGATGGATTCCCGAATCCCTAAGAAATGCGCGGATTAAACACGAAGGCACGAAGACACGAAGCGGTTCTTGGTTCATGCACGACCTCGCAGAAACCGAGCGCCTTATGTCATGAATTACGAGCATTGATTTCTCGGTCGTTTTCAGTCAACCAGAAATCGCTTCGTGCCTTCGTGTCTTCGTGTTTAATGTATGTCTTTTCGGGCAAATAGATATGCCGCCCCGCCGGAGCCGACGAAGGCCTTCTCCTCCCTGGCCATCGCCCGCGCTCGCTGCAGCGACGGCAGGCGCTTGCGCATACCCTGCGACGGATCGAACTCGAACACGACCCAGAATCGAGCGGGACCGACGGTCTGCGGCAAGTCCGTGGGAAAGGTGATCAGGCTGTCGACGTGCCGCCAATAGGCCTGAAATATCTTGTGGGAATTGGTGCCCACGACGAAGACCGGCTCGTCCAGGGCCCGATTCTCGCGAACAAACTCCACGGCCGGGCGAAGATGCGACTCCATGCGCGGGATCGCCAGATGCCACACTGCCGGCACCAATCCGACGCCCACAACGGCCGCGACAGCCAATGGATAGAATCGCCTCGCCCGCACCGGCAACAAGCCCGGCAGAGCCTCCATGCCCGCGGCCGCCAACAGCAAGACCGATGGGGCCAGGAATAACGTGACCCGCTTGCCCATGGGGTACTGATCAGCACACGCCGCCAGGAAGACGACCGCCACGGGAAGCACCAACACCGCGAGCAATTCGCGGCCGTTGCGTGCGACACTCGCGTGTCGCGTCTTCGTGCCGCCGGTGTCCTCACCGGCGGAATCCCCTTGCCCAGCTTCCGCCGGTGAGGACACCGGGGGCACTTCGTTCTGGCGATACAGCCGCCAGCCACCCAGAACGCTCAGCGGAAGAACCAGCCAGCCCAGCGGATCGTACGAATAGTTCGCCACCGCCAGCATCCGGCCGACGGACCAGATCGGCAGGAGATACCAGCGATGCCAGTCGGCCATATTCGTCTTCCAGTAGGAATACAGGAAGGGAGTCGATTGCGGCTTGATGGACAGCTTGTAGAGAATCGCAAACGACGCGGCGGGCACAGTCAGGCTAAGGAACCAGAGGTACTGCCGGCGCCGCCCGCGGCAAACCGCAGGCGTCAGTGCAAGCACAATGCCCGCGAACACGAAGATCGACGTTTCGGCCAGCCAGAACAACGCTGCGGCGGCCAGGGACAGCAGAAGTAGCCGCACGCCCTGGGCCTGGTTCCGCGGAGCAATGGCGATCAGCGTCAGCAGAATCGCCGCGAGCACGTCGGTGGCATATTGCTTGAGCTCGGCCGTGTGCTCCAGCAATTTCGGCGACAGAGCAAACATCGCCAACGCCAACAGAGCGGCCACCGGCGACAGCACCTTTCTCGCCAGCACGGCGAACAATATCACGGCGAGGATGGAGCCAACAACCGGCGTGAGCCGAAAACCCAACTCATCGAAACCGATCTGCAGCACCGACGCCCTGACGGCCCAGAGAAATGCCGGCGGGGCCGTCTGGTTAAGGTCCAGAGCGCCGATCAATGATGCGTAGCCATGGTTGTACACGTTTAGAACGATATAGGCTTCGTCATGCCAGAAGGAGATCCGGGCGAGATACTGGGCGATGCGGCAGAGGATTCCAAAGGCAATCGCGACAGTGGTGATGGTCGCGGTATGACGGATGAGCCAGGTCTGCCATCGGCCAGCGTGGGCATTGATCGGTCGGTCTTGGGCCATGGAGGCTATTATACGCGGAACAGTTAGCAAGGGCTGTGACCACGATCGAATACAAGAAAGAACTGAGCCACGGATTTCACGGATAACACGGACAAGAGTATGGCAATGGACGCCATGTATTATCCGTGGAATCCGTGACATCCGTGGCGAATATCCGCTGACTATTGCACCGCGATCACTGCCACATCCTCCGCATCAAGCGTCATCGTCGCCTTGCCCCCGCTCCACTCGATCGGCCGGCCGGCGACGAGATCGCCCGCATCGCCGGGCTCCAGCCCATCGAGCGAGATTGTGACCTTCCTCGCCTGCGATGAGTCGTTGAACACCGTCAGGTATTTCCGGCCGAATCGTTCGACGTATACATGCTCGTCGCTGCTGCGCGCCAGCGTCACGGGCTGCCAGCCGGCCTCGGCCACCGTGCGGCAGAGAGGGATGTACTTGCGGAACAACCCGCGATCACGGTTGTACAGTTGCGGACGCGTGAAGTAGGCGCCTTCCGAAGCATTGTGGCTGAAGAAGCCGGGGAACATGCCGTAGGCCAGGGAACGCTTCATGTACTTCTCAACCAGCACCGGCGTGAACTGCTCGAAACGCGTGTTCATCAGGAAACAGTACGGCTTGCCGGCACAGAGCATCCGGCGGTGCATCAGTTCCGAATCGGACATTGGCCGCCACTGGTTGCCGGGGTTCCAATCGGTTTCGGTGCCCATGACATCCAGCCGCCCGACCAGCCAGCAGAGATCACCGGGCGCGCCATTGGCCATCGTGAACCGGCCCTTGGGTTCCAGGTCCGCGGCCAGCGCGCGGATGTATTCATACGCGATCAGCCCGCGAAATGTCGCCGGGCGATTTGTGTCCGGGGCGAACGTCAGCGGCGTGGCCATGCCGGCGAAGTGCTCGCGGCGGTAGTCGTAGACATCCGTGACATACCCCTCGGCCGAGTCGACGTACTCTCCCGCCAGGGGCGTCTTGCCGTCATACAACTTTTTCCTCAGGTCGGCGTTCCATTTGTTGCGGAAGTCGGTGACATCGCCCGCGATGCCCGGTGCGCTGTTGATGCTCCACACCGCGCCGTCGCACCATGGCGTATTGCGCATCCGCGCCACCGGCCGCCCCGCCTCGTCGTGATACCCGCTCGCCAGGAACGCCTTGGCGTTTGCATCCCCTTTCTCGGCCAGCGTCCTGGCCTGGCCCATGGCCGCCTCCAGCGTCCGCGGCATCTCCCCCGGCATCTTCATCCACCAGGTCATCGGCTCGGTGTAGCGGAAGGTGAGAATACTGTTGGCGGCATCCCACGCCGGTTCGTCGTTGCCTTCCTTGAACCGGAACCCGAAATCCGACCAGCCCTGCACCGAACTGATCTTCGTAAACGGCATCCACAGCCCCTGGCTCTGGATACGCGTGCCGAAGGCCCGCGGCGCCAACTCGTAGTAGCGGGCCATCGCCGATCGCAGTTGCCACGCCGCGTCGAAATCGAACGTGCCGAAGCCGACCTCGGCCGAGGACTTTTCGGGCGTCAGACCGATATCAAAGGCAATGTAAAGCTCGCGCGTCGCGGCCGCATACCCCACGCGAAACACGGCCGGCCGGTCCAAATCCAGCGCGATCGCCCTGCCGATCTTCCCGTCGCCCACCGCCGCCAGCGGGAATACCGCCAGCCGTCCCTGCGATAACCGCGGATGATACTCGCTCGGCGCCTTCGCCGGCACCGAGTTCCGCGGCGAGGCCAGATACTGCCACGCACGATCCTCCACAGGCCTGGTGTAAATCAGCGTAATTGCCCGATCGCGGCCGGTGGTGTCGGTCACCTTCACTCGCTGGAACGCCGCGTCCTTCTGCCGATCCATTTGCGGCTCGATCCGAATACCCAGCGCCTCGCCGCCTTCCACCGGCACGAAGTCCGACCCCGCCGCCACATCGCGCACCAGAAACCCTTCGCGCGGGGTATCCGGCAGAATCGGCTGGCCATCAAACATGCCCGCACCGGCCGGGATGTCCAGTTGTTGCAGCCGCATCTCGCGGAAAAACGCCTTCCCGGAGTGCTGCCGCAACAGCAGATAGAACTCCAGCCGCTTGATCGGCTTCTCCGGCAGAATGCGAACCGTGCGCGTCTGCCAATCGTGGGTTCCCGTGGCGAACGCGGCCGACTGTCCCCATAAATGCGTGCCATCCGTGAAGATCAGGTCGAGATAGAGCGAGTAATCCCCATCGGCCGACCCACCCACGTTCTCCGCCCGGCTGGCCGCCGACGCGACGATCGGCAACGGCTCGGTCTGGTTCAGGTCGATGCTCTGATGCAACCCGGCCCGCCGATCGGCACTGGCCGCATTGTCGCAGGCAAACGCCTCGCCATCCCGCGCAAACCCCGCCACATACGCGGCCCACCGGTCCGGCTTGAGCAGATTCGCCCGCGTCTCATCCGCCCGGATGATCTTCCGCGGCCCGGCCGCCAGACAGGCCAGCATCAGGCAACACAGCGTAAGCACACGACGATGGTTCATGGTGGCCTCCGGAAAGTCCGGCTATACTACCCGACATGTGGGAACTATACCGCCGCCGGCTGATAGCCACGCAAATCTTCATCATCGGCGTCTGCCTGGTGATGCGGTTCTACTTCGACAAGACCTGGCTGCTGGCCGGGATCTGCTTCGTCGTGATGCAGGTTTTCAGCCTCGTCGGCGCCGCCTGGGGCAATACGCTGGCCAGACGTATCGAGCAAGCCCGGGATGAGCTCCCGTTGAACCGAAAGTGAGACTGACTGCTGCTGGAAATCCGAAATTCGAAACCCGAATACCGAATCAAATCCGAATTCAAAATGATAAAACGCAGACCTCACGCCCAGAATCCATCAGAGCCAAGTCGTTATTCGTCATTCGGTTTTCGGATTTGATTCAGTATTCGAATTTCGAGTTTCGTCATTTCTCCGCAGCCGCTGCTTTCGCCGCCAGCACCTGACTGATCGTCGCCTTCCGCCGGTGACGCCAGACAAGATAGAGAATGACCAGGATCGCCGCGATCGCCAGGCCCAGCGTTATCCGGAACTTGTACGGTTCGGCCCGTTGCATGATTGTCGCCGGGTCACCGATCGTCTTGGCGCCCCACCAGCCCAGCCAGACCCATATCCCTCCGCTGACCAGCGCCGCCAGCCCGTCGGCGATGATGAACTTCACGAAGTTGTAGCGAATCGTCCCCGCCGCCACGACCATCCCGCCGCGAACGCCCGCGAACAACCGCCCGACGGCCACCACCCAGACGCCGTATTTCTCGAACAGCTTCTCGGCCTGCCTGATTCGTGCTTCAGTGACATGCTTGCCTACAAACGGCACGCGTGTGATATTCATGCCGTAGCGTTTGCCCATGTTGTAGAGTACACAGTCCCCGCCGATGATCCCGCACCACGCCAGGATGCACGCCCACACCAACTGCATCTTGCCGTGATAAACAAACACCCCGGCCATCAGCAGCGGAATATCCTCCGGCAGCGGCAATCCCAACCCGCACGAGAACAGCAGCCCAAACAGGACAACGTATCCCCCCGCCTCAAACCACCCCTGCACGCGAGTGGTCACGTCCAGCGCCGCCAGAAACGAGCAATTCCACAGCCTCATCCCACGTCCTCTCGCTACTAGTTGATAGTTGATGGTTCATAGTTGATAGTTACGAGGAACCCATCACCGCAGACTATCAACTATCAACTACCAACCATCAACTAAATATAGTACATCTGCTGCGCGGTCGCCAGCTTCGACACCTGCTCCATCAGTTCTTCCAGCGTCATCGCGTCCAGTACGCGGTCGGTAGCGTCGGTCAACCGCTCGTTCAGCAAGTGTACGGCCACCTCGCCCGGCGACGTCTCCGCCCGCGGGGCCGGTTCCTTCACGGTCAGCCGCCCTTCCAACCGCCGGATGATCTCGCCAACGCTTACCTCCCGCGGCGAACGCGACAGCCGGTACCCGCCGCCGCTACCCACTTTGCTGTCCAGAAAACCGCCCCGTCGCAATGCCAGCAGAATCGACTCAAGGAACTTCGTCGGCAGGTTCTCGTATACGGAAAGGTCCTTGGACTGCACGTAGCTGCGCGGCCAGAGCCGCGCCAACTGCACGACCGCCCTTAACCCGTATTCGGTTCGTTTTGATAGCCTCAAATCATGTCTCCAACAAATCCTATCGAAATGGTACGCAAACCCCGTGGAGTGTCAATTATTGGAATAACTTCACCCCGCTTCATGGATTACTATTATTACCATGCCCTACCGCACTCGACATTTCGCTTTCTTCATACTCCTCTGCGTGGCCACCCTCGCGCACCCCGCGTGGGGTCAGGAACGCCTCACCGGCCAACTCCTGCTCAACACCACCGCCCTCAAACCCGGCGGCGACCATGTGGCGGCCGTCATCTTCGATATTGCCGACAAATTCCACGCCCAATCGCATAAACCCATCGACGAATTCGCCGTGCCGTTCGATGTCACGTTCGACAAATCCCCCGGCCTGACCCTCGGCCCCATCCAATACCCGCCCGGCATCGTCCACGACTACAAAGCCCTCGGAAAAATCAGCGTCTACGAAGGCCACACCGTCATCTTCATCCCCATCAAGGTCGACCCCGCGGCCAAACCCGGCGCCATCACGCTGTCGACCAAACTTTCCTATCAGATCTGCGATGACAAAGCCTGCTTCCAACCCGAAGAGAAGCCCGTCACTCTCAAGACCGAAATTCTCCCGGCCGGGCAGGAGGTTCAGCCGGCGAACGTCGAGGTTTTCAAGTCCTACAAACCCGGCCCGACGACCCAACCCGGGGCCGCGCGAGCCGTCGCAACTGGTACGCCGAAAGCGCCGAAAGCCGCTTCGCCGGTCCTGTATGATGGCGATTACAAACCGGGCTCCGTCCTGGCCGCCTTTGGCCTGGCGTTCCTCGTCGGCATCATCTTCAACGTCATGCCCTGCGTGCTCCCGGTGTTGCCGCTGAAGATCATCGGCTTCTACGAAGTCTCCCAGCACAACCGCGGCCGAACCGTTTTTCTCGCCGGCATCTTCAGTCTGGGTGTTATCGCGGTCTTCATCCTGCTCGCGCTGCTGGTGCCCGTTTTCAAAGTCTTCACCTGGGGTGAACAGTTCAGCAACCCCTGGTTCGCGTGGTCCGTCGTGGTCCTCATGCTCGGCATGGGCCTGGCCATGTTCGGTGTCTTCTCGTTCGTCCTGCCGACATCCGTCTACAATTTCTCCCCCCGCCACGACACCGCCGGCGGCAACTTCTTCTGGGGCGTGCTGACGGCCGCCTTTTCCACACCCTGCACGGCGCCGCTCTTCCCGCCGCTGCTGCTCTGGGCGAGCGGCCATCCCACCTGGATCGGCGTCCCCGCTGTCGCCATGGTCGGGGTCGGCATGAGTTTCCCCTACCTGGTGCTGAGCATCTTCCCCGAAGCCATGCGGAAATTCCCCCGCGTCGGCCCGTGGGCCGAGATGGTCAAGCAAATGACCGGCTTCATCCTGCTCGGCTTTGCCGTCTATTTTGCCGCCACCCGACTGATTCCTTCCCCGTTCTACTGGTGGGCGCCCGTCCCCGTGGCCGCCGCCGCTTCCTTCTGGCTGCTCGATCGCACCATCCGGATCGCGCCCAGAGTCGCCGCCGTGGTCATCAGTTCCTGCATCGCAGTGATGGTCACCGGCTCCGTGGCGGCGCTGGCCATGCGCATGACCGGCTGGTCCGCCACCGGTGCCACCGCGTCCGTCCCCTGGGAACACTATTCCGACGACACCTTCGCCAAAGCCCGCGCCGGCCACCAGATCGTGCTCGTCAAATTCACGGCCGGCTGGTGCCTGAGTTGCCAGTTTGTCGAAGCCAGCGTCTTCCACGACGCCGCCACGGTGGAACTCTTGAAACAGAACAAAGTCATCGCCATCAAGGCCGACCTCACCGCCCGCGACGCGGCCGGCTGGACCTTGCTGCGAAAACTGAACTCCACGGGCGGCATTCCCCTGACCGCCGTATACGCACCCAACTCGACCGACCCCGTCCAACTGGCCGGCGTCTACGGCACGCAATCGCTCGCGGATGTGATTCACGGGGCTGCTGCAAACAGCAAGTAGCGATCGATCACCGATCCCCTTTCCGGCAATGACCTCACGGCAGGGTCGGTTCATTGACCACGGGCAGTCTCCGCACGCACCTCTCACCCGCCCTGCCACAATCACGCCCCCCACCAGTACAGACCGTAGAGAGGAACACCCATGCGAACCATCGCCCTGCTGGTCCTGTTGGCGTCCATCGCACCCTTCACCCAGGCCGCCCAGGAGAACAATCTCCTCGCCGACCCCTCCTTCGAGATCACCAAGGACCGCGACCAATTCGGCCACGTCTTCGCCAAATGGGACGGCTGGAAGTACGAGGGCGAATGCGAATTCCGCATCGGCAAAATCGCCCGCACCGGCAAGACATCCTGCCTGCTTTTTGGCGGCAACGGTGCCAAGATCCGCATGGTGCAGACCCCGGAGCTTGCGCCCGGCCGCTATCGCATCACCGCCTACATCCGTGGCCTGGACATCGGCACCGGCACCTGGAACCAGTCGACCGAATTCATGTTCGCCGACAAGTACGTCCCGCTGGGCAGGAACGGCACGTTCGGTTGGACCAAACTCACCTACGTGGGCGAGTTGAAGGATAAGAAGAAGACCGGCCCATCCTTCGGCCTGATGGCCCCCGGGTATTTCTGGATCGATGATGTCTCGCTCGTGAAAGTCGGCGATGATGTGCCCCTGACCGACAAACCCGTGCTGGACAACGAAGAGTCGCCCATCGCCCCGCCGGGCGAACTGGGCACCGACGCCGTCCGCTGCCCCGAATGTGGTTATCGCAACGCCCCGCAATGGGGCCACTGCTATGCCTGCGGCACCGCGCTGACCGCTGGCAAGTCCGCCGTCGCCGGCCCGGCCGTCAAGGTCATCACGTCGTTCGAGGGGAAGAACCCCTTCGATGGCGGCACGATCGTCACGGAACACGCCACCGATGGCGCCAAGGCTCTGCGGATCGACAAATCGTATGTGGGCATGGGCGGCATGCCGAATTGGACCGGCTATGACTTCCTCAAGGCCGACCTCCACACCGACTCCGCCGAGCCACTGTCGCTCTACATCGAAATCCGCGATGGCGGCACGCGCGACTACTGGACCCGCGTCAACTACCACACCATCGTCCCGCCCGGCAAGAGCACGTTGATCATTCCGACCAGGCAGCTCTATGTCGGCGAGAAATCCCGCCCGGGACGCATGCTCGACCTGGCCGACATCAAGTGGTTTGTGATGAGTATCGGCGACAAACCCGGCTCGCCGCTTTTCGTCGACAATCTCCGCCTCGAGCGCGATGACTCCGTGAAGCAGGTGCTGTTCGACGGCCTGTCGGCATTCGACTTCGGCACCGCCACCAGCCCCGTCATGGAGGGCTTCACGCAGATCACACCCGCGACGGTCTACAGCAAAGGCCGCGGATACGGCCTGCTGGGCGCCAAGATCTGGCGGGCGATGGATGTGCTCCAGCCCGACCCGCTCTACCAGGATTTCATTTGCCTCGAGTCCGGCGGGCTGGCCGTCGATGTGCCCAACGGCAAGTACCGGGTCCTGGTCAATATCGACAACCCCTCCGGCTTCTGGGGCGAGTATCAGACCTACCGCAAGCGTGTCATCCTGGCTGAAGGCAAACCGGTCGTCACCGAGACCATGGACTTCGACGCCTTCAAGAAGAAGTACTTCCGCTTCTGGAATGTCGAAGACCTGCCGGCCGACAACACGTTCGACAAGTACCAGTTGGCCTACTTCAAGGAGAAGATGTTCGACGTCGAGGTCACCGACGGCCAGCTCAATCTCGACTTCCAAGGCAGCAACTGGGCGTGCAGCGTGTCCGCCGTCATCATCTTCCCCGTCGCCAAAGCGGCCGAAGGCGAGAAGTTCCTCAGGTACGTTCAGGACAAACGCCGCTTCCACTTCGACAACTACTTCAAGCGCGTTCTCCATCGCCCCAGCGGCGATCCGCTTTCGCCCTCGGCCGATGACACCGCACGCGGCTATGTCACCTTCCAGCGCGATTGCATGAAAGACCTGTACTACAACGACACGCCGGCGAAGGATGAACCCGGCAAGCCGCTGTCGGCGCAGGCGTTCGCCGGTGAATACGCCTCGCTGTCGCTGGCGATAACTCCGCTGCGCGACCTGGGCAATGTCATGGTGACCGCCGCCGATCTCTCCGGTCCCGGTGGCTCGATCACCGCGAGCAATATCGACGTCGGCTATGTCTCGTATCGCCTCAGCCGCGTGACCATGGAAGGCACCGTCTACACGATTGCCCCGCGGCTGGTCATGCCCACGAACACCGCGCCCGTCCCGGCCGGGACCACGCGGCAGTTCTGGCTCACCGTCAAGGTGCCGGCCGACACCAAGCCCGGCGTCTACAAAGGTAGTGTGACCATCAAACCCGAAAAGGCCCCCGCAACGCAAGTCGCCGTTGAGTTCCGCGTCCGCGCCGGCACGCTTGATCCGGTGGACATCCCGGCCGGTCCGTGGGGCTACCACATCGGCGTCCCCTGGCCCAGCGACCCGGCCGCCGCGGCCTTCAACGAGGAGATGTGCGCCAAGAGCCTCCGCAAGATGCGCGAGTACGGCTTCACGACTTTCAGCGGGGCGCCGTCAATCACCTACACAGGATTTAAGAACGGCAAGCCCGTTCTGGAGTTTGGTAACTCCGATGCGATGATGAAACTGGCCAAGGACCTTGGATTCCTCGCCGTCGTCTCCTACGGCGGCGGCGTGCGTGGCTTCGAGGCCTACTTTCAGGACACCGCCGCCATGAGCGCGGCCGGTTTCAAGGACTATTCCGAGTTCATCAAGGCGATCTACACTGAAGTCCAGAAGCACGCCGACGAGGCCGGCTGGATCCCCGTCTACTACAACATCGGCGACGAGCCCCTCGGCGACGCCCTGACCCGGGCGGCCGTCAACGCCGAGGCCTACCACAAGGCGTTCCCCAAAGGCCCGCCCTATTTCACGGCCGCCAGCAGTTTCCGCGGCACCAAGCAGGACGACCCGCACTTCCTCTTCTCCAAGGCGCTGCAGGTGGCCGACTGGAACGACCACGACGAGGACTCCGTGAAGCTCCTCCACGATGCCGGCGGCGAATGGGCCTTCTATAATGGCGGCAATCGCTGGACTTTCGGCCACTACATGTACAAGGCCGCCAAACAGTTCGGCATGAAGTTCCGCCTCTCCTGGCACTGGAACGCCACCGCCGGCGATCCCTACTACGCCCTGGACTGCCGCGAGGATGACTACGCCTGGTGCAACAGTTCACCCGATGGGCAGTTGATCCCCTCCGTCGAGTTTGAGCGCCTGCGCGAAGGCCTCGGCGATTATCGCCGCATAGTGACGCTCGCCCGCCTGGCGAAAGAGAAAGCCGGCACCCCCGCCGCGCAAGCCGCCGAGCAGTTGATCACCGACCGCCTGAGCCACTTCAAACTGGGACAGCGCAATCACGACGCCCTCTTCACCCCCGCGGACTGGACCGACTCCCGCGCGAAACTGGATGATGCCATCGAGGCGTTGAGAAAATAGCCCTCGCTTCCCACAACCCCACGGCAATCAGCGGCGTGGTCGATTCATCGACCACGTCATCACCGAGCGGCGCCAACCCCGATCACCGCTCGCCGACCGGAGATCGAATCCCAGCGCGTTCTGGCTTCCTAATCTTGCTCCTGCTCCTTCTCTTACTCATCTTCATAATCTTACTCTTCATCTTACTCTTAATCCTCCCCGAATAGCCGGTGCGGTGGCGCTGCGATGTCTCTTCCAGCCACATTAGCACAAGAGTAGGATTAAGATGAAGATCAGGATCAGGAAGAGGCTTAAGAGCAGGATGAAGAGTAAGAGCAGGAACAACGCCCATCCGCGTTCCGTCACACGTTTCCAACGAAATCCGTCCTACTGAAGCACGTCAATCTCCAGATACACCCTCGGCTGTTTCGGCAGATTGACGCGCACCGTCCAGCCATCGTCGATGCCGCGTTCGGGGACCACGCGAAGCGCCAGACCGTGGAATTTCGCCTCGCCCCGGGCGACGTCGCGGATGTAGCGAGTGATGTCGATCTTGAACTCCTTCGGCGGATTCCACTCGGCGGCGTCTTTGGCCTGTTTGGGGACGACCACCGTGCCGAGTACGTCGCCGAAATTGGCGAAATCGTACTTGGCGGCCGGCACAAACGCGGCCTTCAGATTCACCACGCCAACCTGGGTGGCGGCCTGGTCGTGCGAGCGAATGGCCGGGAACACCAGCCGAGCGGCCGCCAAATCCCTCGTCGCCGGAAGGCCCGTCAATTCGCCGCCGATCAGGAACGCAATCGCGTCGACCTTCTCCTGTGCGGTCTTGGGCCACTTGATGAGATCACTCGTGGGCACGTCTCCGGAACGCGTGACGAAATGCCCGGGCTTGAGTTCGACGATGACCGTGCGCGTCGGCCGCACCACCCGCGCCGGCGGCGGCTGCGAGCCCATGAGGAACGGATTGGGCAGCGTCTTGAGTTCATCGCTCGCGCCCGGCTTTGGCGCCTGGGCATTGGCCGGCAGAGGCAGCAATTTAGCGCCCGGAGCGATCACTTCGCGCCGGACAAACAGCATGCGCGGATAGACCGGATACTTGTCCCTCGGCGTGGGAATGTCGATGTCAAACTTGGCGGGCAGGTCACCGGCCGCAAAAACCTTCTGCACGACCGTCGGCGTTTCCGCCCAGGTCGCGTTGTGCTGCTTGGCGATCTCCTTCCCCTCGTCGCACAACTGCTCAAACGACTTGCTGCGATAACCGGGACAGTATGCGTAGGTGACCACCAGCCTGTTCTCACCGAGCGCCTTGGCATCGTCCGCGGCAACGCTGACGACATTCTTCCCGGGCGACAGATACGGCAGGCTGCCCGGGTTGTTCTGCACAAGCGCTTCCAGCCGCAACGACTTCAGCGCAACGGCGAAGTTGATGCGTACCAGAGCCGCAACCTGCCCCTTGACCGCAACCGTGAGGTCTTTCACGTCGGCCGACTTGAACGACTTGCCGCCATCGACGGAAACCTCGACGGAATCGGCCCCCTCGGCCGCGCCCGTGGCGCGGGTCATGATGTACGGCGATTGCAGCAGCACCGTGACGCTCCCCGGCGTCCCCGCCTGCGCGGGCACAAGGGCTCCATTGGCGAATTTCACGTTGCTCCTGGCCGCAAAAGACCGGAGCACGCCCTCGCCGGCAAACTCGGGAGCGAACAGCAGCGTGCCGTTGGCGAAGCTGCGAACATGCTGGCTGTAGGGCTCCATGATCAGCCCGGCATCGGGACTGTTGCGCAGATCCTTGTTGCCGCAGGTGTGGCTCGGCGCCGCCTTGGCGCCGGCCCAGTGCCAGCCGCCCTCGACGGCGTCCCAGGTATTGGTCAGCGCAAAGCCCGGCGCGAGATTCACCTCGGCCGAGTAGCCGCCGGTGGCATGATGAATTTCGCTCCACCCTTCCGGCTTGCCCGCCTGCTTGTGGGTCTTGAGGCCGGCGATGACGTCCGCAATCGTGTCGCCGCAGGAGAGCATCGCGGGCGCGGTCCAGTTTGCTTTGTCGCCGACCATCTCGAATCCATTGTCCCTGGCATAAACAGCCCCACGGCCCTTATCCAGCACAAACGTATCGGCGATCAGTTTCTGGGCGTTGTTGTTCAGGTCATCTTCGCCCGCGATCGTCCGCCCGCCCGGCGCGGTGGCATCGGGCATCCAGGCGTAGAACTTCAGGAACGCATCAAGGTAATGCCAGCGGCCGTCGTAGTTGGCCTCCACGGTCGTGTGGCCGTTCCAGCCGACGAATCGCCAATCCCAGCCAAGCTCGCGCCACAGGGCCGACTGCTCGGAATGAAGCCCGCCGCAGAGGCTCCAGCCGTAGGTGTTGATCTCCTTCAGCACCGGTATTCCGCCGGGTTCGGTCGGATAGGCCCGGTGGTAATGCGCCAGGATCATAAAGTTGTAGATAGCGATGGCCCGCTCGTCGTTGGTCTTGCAGTCGCGGGTGACGCTGAGCGCGATGCTCTTCAGCGACGAACAATCCGGCGCCTTATCCGGCAAGACCCTGATCCCGCGAACCACGCCATCGGGCAACGGGACGGACACCGCTTCGGCCGCCAGCATAGAGGCGGCCATGTTGACACAAAGAAGGCAGCAGACGATACACGAGACCCGGCTCGACATGAGGGCTCCCTGGTTGGCGAGATGCGCCAGACGCTACTACACCGGCGACGCGCTCGCAAGCACCACTTCTGTCACCGACCAAGCAGTTTCAGCAGCGCGTCGGTATCGGCATCTTCAGAGCCGATCATCTCCCCGGAGACGTACGCACCTTCCGCGGACACGACCGCCCTCATCACCACCCGCGATGTGGCCGGCTGAGCATCGGCGGCAGCCCAGGTCTGAACCTCGGCCACGACCTCCACCAGGCAACCTCCATCCACGCGATCGCTCCATTGCCGGGCCGTCACCTTGCCCGTCGGCTGGAATCGTGGCTGCTTCTTGTCCGCGTCAAACCACCGCATCGCCAAAGCCGGATGAGCCAGGATTGCCTTCTGCAGAGCCGGCGTCAGTTCATGTTTGGCGGCCTGCTGCGGAAGCGCATCAAATGGGTTCCGCACGGGGTTATCTCGCGGCGTCTGGGGGGCGGCCGCTGGCATCGATGTTGGGGTTGTCGTCGATCGAGCACCGGCAACCGTCGCGGGTTTGGATTTGCCGGGGATAGCCACGCGTACGACCAAGACGAGGACGATCAGCGCCACGATCGTTCCACCGGACCAGAGTGCAAAGCCCATGGCGCCGGGCTTTACGGCCGCGGCCTGCTGGTCGAGTGCGGCGTGGGTGCTGTCGAGGTTCTGAATGTTCGTCTGGATCTGCGTGGCCCGATCGAGTTCGCCCACGATCTCCGCCGGCCTGGCACCGGCTGCGAAGATCGCCCGGCCGAACACCAGATGGGCCGCGGCAAGCGTCTTCTCTGCCTCCACCACCTCGCCCTCCGCCAACTTGACGCTGTCGGTGGCGGCCTTCAACTGCGCCTCACACTCTCCCCCAAGCTGCTTCCAAGTCCGCCTCGCCTGGGTGTGCTCGGCCTGCTTTGCATCGGCAAGCGTCTGCGCCTCGGCATGCCTCTTTTCGGCCGGACCCACGGCGGCCTGTGCCGGCAAGAGAGTCTGCTGCGCCGCCGCCAGTTTCTGCGTCAACACCGGCCGCGAATCCGACCCCGGCTTGCCCTGATCCAGATCGGCCAGCAACTTCTGAATCCGCTGGATCTCGTTCTCGATCGCGACAACTTGCTTCTGTGCCGTATGCAAGTCTGACTTTGCGCTCGAGGCGAGCCCATTGAGCCGGCCGGCTTCCTCGCTAAGCGCGCCGATGATGCCCGCATGCTTCTGCCGTTCCTGCTCAAGCCGCTGGCGGGCCTGCTCTTCGGCCTGCTTCCGCTCAGCGACGACGGTCGCCGCCTTGCCTCTGACCTCAGCCGAGCGCGTAGTCTCCGTCGCCGCGGGTAATTCGGGACACAACCCGGCCGCTCCGGCTTTGGCGCCCATTGCCTGCAGCAACACCTCGAGTTCACCCGCACTGGCGCCCCTCTCTTTGCCAGCCTTGCGGGACGCCAGGCACAGCGACACAAAACTCCGAGCCGCGACATACTCCGCCGTTCGCCGCGCCCAAAACGCCTTCACCGCTTCCATATTAACCATGGCCGTCTCCGAGAATGTATATCAGTCCTTATATTGACCCGAACTAATGCGCTTGCCGTCCTTGTATTCGGCCCAATTGCTGCGATTGCCATTGCTGTCGTACGATTCCCACCGGCCTGTCTGTTCGCCCTTGACGTAGCCGAGCAGCTTCTCCCCGGCCTTCCTTGCCTCAGCCTTCGCGGCCGTTTCATCTTCGGCCGCACGCACAGGTGCGGCAGCAACACCGAACAGGATCGACCAGACGATCACACCAGCCAATAGCGTCCAACGCCTGACAGTACTTGAGGTCATGCCCGACTCCTCATGAAAAGTCACTGCGCAGAACTATCATCCACCCTGAAGCGGTGGTGGAGCGTCGCCTCCACCCTCGGCCGCGATGATCTACGGCTTCTCCGTCGCAAACTCCACCGAATAGTTCGGGGCTTCCTTGGTGATCTGAATGTTGTGCGGATGGCTCTCGGCCATGCTGGCCCCGCTGATCCGCACAAACCTGGCGTTCTTGCGAAGCTCTTCAATATTCCTGGTGCCGCAATAGCCCATGCCCGCACGCAACCCGCCGACAAGCTGATACACGAAATCGCCCAGCGGGCCGCGATAGGAAACCCGGCCTTCAACGCCCTCCGGCACAAGCTTGGAACTCTCGGTCACCCCGGCCTGGCCGTAGCGGTCCTTCGAGCCTTGGACCATCGCGCCCATCGAGCCCATGCCGCGATAGGTCTTGTAGCGGCGGCCCATGTAGATCACCAGCTCGCCGGGCGACTCATCGAGGCCCGCGAACAGAGACCCGAGCATCACCGCGTTGGCACCGGCCGCGATCGCCTTGGTGATGTCGCCCGAATGCCGGATGCCGCCGTCGGCGATGATCGGAATCCCGAACGAGGCGGCCGCCGCCGCACAGTCCATCACCGCCGTGATCTGCGGAATGCCCACGCCCGACACAATCCGCGTCGTGCAGATCGAGCCCGGGCCGATGCCGATCTTCACCGCGTCCACGCCGGCCTTGATGAGATCCTGCGTGCCGGCGGCCGTCGCGACATTGCCGGCGATGACCTGGATGTCCCAGTTTTTCTTGATCTCGCGGACAGTGTCCATGACGTTCTTCGAATGCCCGTGTGCGGTGTCGACAACGACGACGTCCACGCCCGCCTTGATCAATGCCTCGACGCGCGTGAAATCCAGCACGCCGGTCGCCGCCCCGACGCGGAGTCGGCCGCGGGCGTCCTTGCAGGCGTTGGGGTACTGGTGGAGCTTGTCGATGTCCCGCATGGTGATCAGGCCGCAGAGGTGGCCCTGCTTGTCGATGAGCAGCAGCTTCTCGACCTTCGACTTGTAGAGGATGCGTTCGGCCTCATCCAGCGTGGTGTTGTCGGGTGCGGTGATGAGGTTCTCGCGGGTCATCACTTCGCCGATGGGCCGCTCGTCATTTTCCTGGAACTTGAGATCGCGCCGGGTCATGATGCCGACCAGCCGGCCGCCCCGGCCGGAACCGTGGCTGCCACGGCGGCGCGGTTCGCTGGACGAGCCGTCCTCGCCCTCGACGATGGGGATGCCGCTGACGTTGTACTCCCGCATGATGCTGCGGGCCGCACCCACGGTCGCATTCGGCGGCAGCGTGATCGGATCGACGATGACGCCGTTCTCGCTGCGCTTGACCTTCTCCACCTCGCGTGCCTGTCGGTCGGCCGGGAGGTTCTTGTGAATGATGCCGATGCCCCCTTCCTGCGCCAGTGCGATCGCCAGGGCGGACTCGGTTACGGTGTCCATCGGAGCCGACAAAAGCGGTATGTTGATCTCGATGGCCCGCGTGAGATGCGTACGCGTATCTGCCTGCGCGGGGACGAAATCACTGTAAGACGGGATGAGAAGAACGTCGTCAAACGTGATGGCCTGCGCTGTAATCTTCGGGTGTTCCATGTGATAGAGATACGGCGGCGTGGGTTGGGTGTCAAGATGGCGGCCGGCAATTCCGCGATTCGGGGGCGGGGATGACGAGCGAAGCGAACGCATGCGGATCGCCTTGATTGTTTCCTGGCACAGGCCGCTCTGGATCAGACCGCCGAGGTACTCTGATGACAACGTATCCGAATGGACTGGCCCGACCCGGGTTTGCAGTTGGTACAGGGTCAAGGAGATTCGTATGATGGCGGGCAATGCAACGCTGGCCGGGCATTCTCAAGCCGTCTTGCTGGAAGCAGCATCCGTGGCGAACGCTGGGAGTTCTGCTCGCGATGATCTTGTGCGTGCGGTTGGCCTGGGGATGGTACGCGGGGCACCGGCTGGCAGCGGCACTGGACGAGATCCGCTGGCGCGGGGAACCGGCGGCTCTGGCGGAGGTGGCGTATCCGCCGCTGCCGGATGGGCAGAACGCGGCCGTCGAACATCAGCGAGCGACTGCCGCCCTGTCTCCCACGATTGAGTCACCGACCAATAGCAACCTGGACTATTTCGACTACCTCCCCTATCCGCCGAAGTGGATGCAACTTGCGGAAGCGTCGGAGAAGGCCAACGGGAAAGCCTTCTCCATCCTGCGACAGTCCCGGCCACTGAAGTCGGCGCAATACCGACGGAATCTGACTTCGCTCTGGACCGCCAGCACCGGCTACATCAACTCCGGAAGGGAACTGACCAATGCCGTGTCCGACGGCGCGATCTACGCCCATCTCAAGGGAGACGATGCCGAGGCGCTGGAACGTCTCTTCGACGCCATGCATGTTGCGAGTTCCTGCCGGCAGGATGATTTCCTGATCTCGCAACTGGTTTCGCTCGGCATGGACTCCAAGGCCTGCACGTTTGCCCAGTTGATCGCCCCCGGATTGCACCTGGATTCCCGCACCAGCACCCGGCCGAACACGCGCCAACAGGTGCGCAGCATGATCGACCAGTTGCTTGACGATCACAGCATCGGCCCACCGTCCCGCCGCGCCCTGGTGATCGAACGAATCCTCTGCCTCGACGTTCTCGGCTCGCGCAGCACAGGCAACTGGGCCATCAAACCGCTCGCCGACATGCAGGCTGTCCGTACACTGCCGAACGATGAACTGACCATTGAGGCCACGCAATGCACAAACTATCCGGACGCTCTGGCCGTTCTCAAGCAGTGCAAGTGGGAGACTAAGACCTGGAATCGATTCCCTGTATTTGGGGGCTCAGCCCCGGAGATCCAACGCTATTCCCGTTGGTACGGCCAGATCTCCAGCGATCTTACGCCCTATTTCGAGCGCCACTTCCGGAATCTCGGCGAGCGCCGGGCAACCGCCGTGACGCTGGCGTGCCAGCTCTACCGCGCGGATCACGGCCGCTGGCCGGATTCGCTCGGGCAACTGGTGCCGGAGTATCTGCCGGCTTTACCCGCCGATCCGTTTCACGCGGACGGCCGGCCGATGGGCTACACAGTATTCCGAGGCGAACTGCCCGGAGGTCTGGATCGGCCGCTGGTCTACTACGATGCGGGTCAGGCCGGCGATGTGGTCATCGCCGGCCACCCGATGTACGGATGGCAACATGATGCACGAGTCGGCCGCGGAAACACTCCCACCCGTCAATATCGCGACCTGGCTCGGTTCCCGCCCATGCAATCAACGAAGACTGTCGGCAACGATCCACAGAAAGCCGCTGCACCACGGCAGGACTCCAAGTAGAACGACGATGCACAACAGCCACAGGCCCAGGAGCTTTGCCATCGCGGCCACGATGCCCGTAAAACCACAGTGGCGGGACCGCGAGACCCATTGCATGATGCGGACGATGGCGACCAGCAACAAGAGTGCGCCAACGAAGACAAAGAAGCTGGCGACACCTGCCGAGGCAAACCACACCAGCGGGCTGCCCCGCACGGCCATTCTCACGAACACCCAGAGTACCCACCACGGCAGAAACAGGGCAAGTGGTGCGATGGCGTAGCAGGAGATGGCGGCGGCACGATCCTGCTGCCGGGGCGACGCGGAGGCGACACGGAACAGCGCTTGCACGGACGAGGCGAGCGCGAACGCCAGAAAGATCAGGCAGGCGGGAATGACCGGCCAAAGTGTCGCCCCGGCCGACCAGGGCACGGTCAGGTCGTACATCCACCGCAAAGGCGATGCGGTCGCTCGCAGCGGCTCGGGTGGAACGGCCATGAACACCAGCCCATTTTCCTCGATCACGGCCACGGCGAACACGCTCAGCAAAACAGCGGCGAAGGCGACCGCCGTGATCCGCCGGAAACTCCGGGCGTCTGCCAATAGTTGAGGCTTGACGGCTTCGTGCTTCAGCCGGCGGCTGTTAATGGTGACAAGCCACAGAGTGCGGAGATATGCCCGAACGCAACCGATGTCGCGCCGGGCCGCCCAAGGGACACCACTCAGACCCAGCGCGGCCCAGTCGATCGTCTGGCCACATTCACTGCATCGCTCGGCGTGAACCCCGCGCAGGTCATAGCCGCAGTTGGGGCAGAGCGGCGGATCGTCGTCCGGGGTTTGCGTGGGCGGGATGATGACGCAGTCGTTGCCCATGGGATGCCTCTCAGGCACGGTCCCGAAGGATCAGGACACGCCTATTTCCCCGCCAGCCTCCGCAATATGGCCACGCCTTCCTTGAGCTTCTCGTCAGTCGTCGCGTAGCTGATGCGGAAGTGCGTGTCACGCTCGGAGAAGACGTTGCCGGGGATGATCAGCACGTTGTTCTCGATGGCCTTGGCGACGAAGTCGCTGGCCGGGCGGCCGGCGGGGGCCTTGGGGAAAATGTAGAAGGCGCCCTCGGGTTTGACCAGCTCGAACGCGCCGCTCAGGCCGTCGTAGACGATGTCGCGCTTGCGCTTGTAGGCCGCCACGGCGTCGGTCATGGGGACGTCCAGGGCTTTCATGGCGGCGTATTGCAGGGGCGAGGGGGCGCAGACAAAAGTGTACTGCTGGAGCTTGGTCATCTGGGCGATGATCTCCTCGGGCCCGGCCGCATAACCCAGGCGCCAGCCGGTCATGGCGTGGCTCTTGGAGAAACCGCGGAGGATGATGGTCTTGTCGTAGATCCTGGCGGGAGAGGGAAGCGCCGCGTGACCGCCGGGCACCGAGGCCTGCGTCCCGAGGCCGGCGTAGAGGAACGGCTCGTAGATTTCATCGGAGATGAGCAGGATGTCGTGTTTGCGGGCGATCTCGACGGCGGCGGCAACCTCTTCGGGGCTCATGACCACGCCCGTGGGGTTGGACGGGGAGTTGAGGATCAGCACCTTGGTCTTGGCGGTGATGGCCCGCTCGACCTTGTCGGCCGGGAAACGGAAGTCGGGGTAGGAATCGACCGGGACCGACTTGCCGCCGGCCAGCGTCAGCAGGTGCTTATACATCACGAAGTAGGGGTCGAGGAAGATGGCCTCGTCGCCCGGGTCGATGATGGAGAGGATGGCGAGGAACAGGCCGCCGGATACGCCGGAGGTGATGAGCACATCGCCGACATCGCGGCCGATCTCGGCCGAGAGATTCTTGCGGAGACGTTCGCAGAGCGGGGCGATGCCCTGGGTCTGGGTGTAGCGATTCTGCCCCGAACGGATGGCCTCGATGGCGGCTTCCTTGGCCGGCTGGGGTACGTCAAAATCGGGCAGGCCGATGGAGAGATTGATGGGGTCCTTCATCTTGGCGGCCAGATCGAAGACCTTGCGGATGCCGGAAGCATCGACACCCAGAGCCCGGCGCGAGACGTATTCGGTGATGGATCGCATGGGAGTATTCTAATCGAAGCGGCGGGGAAACTCACGCGTGGCGGCGGGGCTGACCACACTACAGCGCCTTGCCCAATTCGATCCACTTCACCTTGACCGTCTCGCCCTCCTTCTTCGCCGGGGGCAGGTCGATGCGGACGGAGGTGATGAGGCCCTGGTATTCCTTCGCGGCCGATAGATCCACTTCGTACGTGCGGTATTGGCCGTCGGCCGTGACAGTCAGCGGCAGGCCGGGGCCGGATTCGCCGGCCAGACGCGAGAAGCGGACGCGGAGGTTGGTCTGCGTGGTGTCGAACGCGGCGTGGATGCGGAGTTTGGGGGCGGCTTCGGCCGGCCAGAGATCCTGCGGGCCGGCCATGGTGCCGTTCTTCGGCTGGGGCAAAACGCAGAGTTCGCCGGCAATCGGCCAGCCGGTGTCTTTCAGGCCGTGATAGATCCAGCCGGCACGGTCCGTGGCGAAGACATACTTCGGCGGCGCCGGGCGCTTGGCATGGTCGTAGACGTAGGTGCGGATCTCGTCCAGTTTGCCGAGGATCAGAACGTAGCGGTATTCGTTTTGGATGTTGTGGTCGAGGATGGTCTTGGTCAGGGGAGCAAAGTAACCAGTCGGGTTGTCCTTTGGCCCCCCTTTGCCGGGCTTTCCGGCGAAACCGCCGGTGGTCGAGTACATGCCTTCGTTCCAGAGTCCCAGGCCCCAGTCGTTGTCATCAACCAGCGCGCTCCAGCATTCGTTGGCGCGGTAACCGCTCCAAGGGAACCTGGCCGGGATCTGCGTGAGTGCGTCTTTGGTGAAGGGCTTGTCTCCGGTGTAGCTCATCAGCCGCCACCACGGGCCGTTGGTGTAAACGGCCGGGCATTCCTGGTCCCGGCCTGCGTACTGCGTCTTGTCGCTGCGGTCGTTGTTGATCCGGCTGCGGACGGACGCCGTGTTCTTGTCCAGCGTGATCCAGCACTCGAACGTACATTCGCCGGGGACATCGTCCATCGGCCACTGCATGGGGTTGCACTTCACGTAGAGCGATTTGCCGTCGTTCTTGTGCTCGAGCACTTTGGCGCGCTTGCCGTAGCAGTCGCCGGACTGGATGGGGTTCCAGCCCAGAAACGCCCAGGCCGGGTTGGGCTTCTTGTCGCCGACAGTGTAGGGGTTTGGGCCGCCGTAGAAGGACATCTGGATCTGCCGGCCCCAGTCGTGGCTGTTGATGAGGTTGAGGTCTTTGCCGGATGGCCCGAGATAGGTGATCGAGCCACCGATGGAGAGGTCGACGCCGAGTTTCAGAGTGCCGTTGTCGAGGAAGGACATTGGGGGCTCGGCAGCGAGGGCGGAAACGCCGACGAGGATGGGCAACAACCAATACGGTGCCAAGGCAGGTTTCTTGGATGCTTGTTTGCTGTGGCTCGTTGTATGTGACATGACATTGCCTTGATAGAGGGTACGGATCAGGCGTGTGGCCGCTGCGCGTGGGAATCAACCAACGTCTGGAACTGACGGAACTGAGCATCATCCGCAAATGCCCGCTTGGGGATAAGGAGGAAGACTTGGTGTGATGTGTTGACGATGACCGCTCCAGGATATTCGGCCAAGCCAGTGACCACGCACCAAGGATAAAAGGTCCGCGTGCCGGGACTCGCCAATGTGAGGCCCGCATCGCCGGTTTCCAATGACACGACGCCTTGGCTGAGAGGATCCTTGTTCCACTTCTCAGGGGAACCGAACGGGTGAGATCCACCATGCAATGTAGCAACCAGCAACAGCGCGACGGGGATCGCAGGCAAAATGAAACAGGAAGCCCAAATCCAGGAGTCCGTCAATACGAGATATGTGACGCCAAAGGTCGTGATGACACAGGCGAGGCTGAGGCGAATCAGGATGCTTGCCGATCTGCCGAAGAACAACCTCCAGCGAAAGCCGGGTCGCCGAAGAATTTCGAAATCATCGTAGGCGTATTGAATTGAGATCGTCATGGTGTGTAGAGTTTGGCAAGTTGGGGCACATGACTACGAAGGCAACGCCGGAAGTCCTCGATGAGATCCGTGTTTGGAAACGCATGCCTTGGAATCACTTGGACAAGCGTTCCGCGTCCCCGCAGCGCGAAGATATTGGCTGTCTCGACGTGTGACTCGAATGCCGTCCATGCGTACGTAGCAACAACATTGTTTGCCGTAACTGTTACCTCGGCGTCACTCCAATCCAAGGACTTCTGATTCTTGATGGTACTATCGCGCTGCAACCGGCAGAGATCAACCAAGAACACGTACAATAGAAGGAACATGCCAAAGATCACTGAACCCCATCCAATGAACAGTTGGAGCATGCTTGGTGAAGTTGGTTTCGGTAATGTTGCACCGATGTGGGCGGGCGGACTACTGGCGCCTTGCCACCGAAGGAACAGGAACACCAGTACGCAGAGCCCAATGAAGATTGCCCAACCCGCCAGCCCCCGACGTGTGGAATGTGGGGTTGGAGTCGCGGCCAGCGGGGCGGCAGGCGATCTGTTCGGAGCATCGAGCGCGGCATTGGCCTCTGCCAGTTCTGCAGGTGATACGGTGTACTGGATCATGGCACCAAGTTCCTCTTCGACGAGCACAATACACGATTTGTCCCTTTGTTACCTCCCCATCGCCGCGCCGTTCAGGCGGGCACGAAAATTGAACCGGCCATCGGGGGCGGCGTCGCCGTTGAGATCGAAGTCGGCCGGCTCGCCGTTCTGCTGGATGTTGTCGGCCCATTTGAAGTCGATCGTCGCGGGGAACGTCTGGATGCCCAGGACGGCTCGCGGGATGGCGAGTTCCAGTTCGCTGCCGGACACGGAGCACCTCACGTTGGTGGGGTTGGCCCACTGGTATTTGCCGCCGACGTTCTTCTCGATGGTTGTGGTGCCGGGCGTCACACCCGAGCGATTGAGGACGAAGTCGTAACCGAGCCAGCCGGTTTTGGGGTTGGCGTCCACGTCGAGGAAGAGGAGCATCCAGTTGGGGTCGGTGCTGGGCGTGAGTTTGTCTTTGGTGCGGACGTAGAAGTAGACGTTGTCGGCGTCGACGCTGACCTTGGCGGCGACGATATCATTGCGGCCGGTGGTGTTCACATACGGGCCGGCGCCACTGTAGCCGGGGTCGTTGCGATGCACGGGATCGCCGATGGCATCGCGGAACTCGGGCTCGACATTCTTCCAATCGTCGAATTTTCTGTCGATGGTGATAGGCCTGGACAGCACGCCGGGGATCGGCCGCGCGCCTTTGTATTTGCGGATGTTGCTTACAAGCTGATAGTAGTAGTTGTCACCGAATCCGCCCTTCATCGGCTCGATGTCGCGGCTGAACTCGGGGCTGTACTGATCGACGAAGAAGGAACCGCCGGGAGCGAGCGGCTTGCCGAGAAATGTCTGGCCGCCGGCTTTGGAGACAAAGCGCATGGCGATCCACTCATTCCAGCCGGTGACCAGGACGAACTCGGGATCGACCTCGATGGCCCGCTTCCACTGCTCGGCGAAACAGAGGCCCTGCTCGCTCTGCCACTGCGCCGGCGGCGGCTCCTTGCCATCGTGGAAACTCCGGCCGATGTTGGATACGGGGTGCTGGGCAACGCAGACGCTGATCTGCTCGGGCTTGTCGGGGCTGTCGTGCCAGCCGGGGTTTTGCGGATGGTTGTCGATCCAGGCCCATTTGTCCCTGCCATCGCCGAACCATTTCTGGCCCTTGGTCCAGGCCCAACTCTCGCGGATGGTGAAGAAGTCGCGGCATTCGGCCGAGAATTCAGCGGATTTCGCGAGGATCAGCGGCTTGCCCTTCCAGTGGAACCAGAGATCGGCGTATTGTTTCGTCGCATACCAGGTGTCGTAGAGGCGTTTGACGGTCTGGCCGCTTTTCGTCCAGGTGATGAAGGCGATCTGCGGGGTGAGCTGGCCCTCGCGTCGCATGTCGGCCCAGACGCGGCAGACGGTATGCACGACCGTGTCGTAGGTGACAGCGTTTGTGGTATCGAGGAAGACCATGTCCACGCCGGCATTGACGAGCATCTGGGCGTGCTTGCGGATGATGGCTTCGTCGGTGCTTAGATAGTAGCCCCAGAGCGGCTCGCCCCAGTGGTGATAGGCACTGGCCGGGCCGTAGGGCGGATCGGCCGGGTTGGCGGCCAGGAACTTGCTGTTGTCGTAGACGCTGTTGCCATGCTGGCCGAGCCAGACGAAGTAGAAGATGCCGACGTAGCGGTCCTGCCGCAGGGGCCGGGCTTCCTTGAGCGTGGGCAACGAGCGGCCGAGGGCGTCGGTGGCGACCCAGGTGTCGGGCTGGATGTCCCAGACCGGAGCGGACGCCTCGGCGGCGAGGCAGAATGCGGAATGAAACAGAGAGAGAATGGCGAGAACAAATAAGGTAAAAGGTAAAAGATAAAATGAACTCGCTCTTTCCTTTTCCTTGTTCACTCTTGCGTCTTCCTTCCGGCTTCACTCTATGTTGGCGGTCGTTTCACGACAACTCACTCGACTTGGTTCAAGGACACCGGCCTCAAGGGCTCGATAGTTGCTTGCCACATCGGGCGTACCTCTTCGATACGGCGAGCGTTGATAGTTGATGATGGCCTGAGCCGTCAATTCGGCAAGTTCGCGTGCGCGAACGAAGTGGCAATGGGTATAAACAGCAGTCCAGTGCCGCTCCCTATCTGCCGATTTCATGATGACAGCGAGCGCCGGACTCCCGGCGCCGAGCCTGTTTCCGGTTCCGGCCGTTGGACCTCGGGGACGATACCCCGGTCCGATAATACCGTCTGATGTGTGACTTATGCCGCTGCTGTTCACGTGCGACCAACTTCGGCCTGGAATGCAGCTGGCGGCGGCATTCATGCTTCGCGGCCGCGTTATGCTGCCAGGCGGCAAGGTGCTTACCGAAGCCGACGTGGAGGTTCTGCAGCGTAAGTTTCCCTCGATCACGCTGCGGATCGGCGATCCGGTCCTGGACAACCTCGTGGAATTCGAGGATGACTCGCGCGAGCGGCAGGTCGCCGAGGAAGCGACCTCGCATATCTCGCACTGCATGCACAAGGTCCACGAGCGTTTTGGCTCTCGCACGACCGTCGCCACCGTGAACTTCAATTCCCTCAAGAGTGCGGCGTGCGATGTCATGGACTATCTCAAGGACCATCCCGTGTCGGCCGCCCTGTTGGACCAAAGCCTCAACCGCGACTCGTACCTGGTGAGCCATTCGGGAAATGTCTTCTACCTGTGCATGGTTCTGGGGGCGGCGGTGCGCGATTACGTGGTGCGGGAGCGGACGCGTCAGACCTCCGCCGCAACGCTAACGGGATCCGTTTCGATGGACCTGACGCCGCTGGGACTGGGGGCGATGTTCCTCGACCTGGGTATGTACCCCCTGGAACACCTGATCAACCAGGAAGGCCCATTGAGCGAGGCCGATCGGGCGCTGGTGGCCGAGCACCCCATCGCCGGGGCCGAGATGTTGCCCGAGTCGATGCCGCCGGCCACGCGCATGATCGTGCGTACGCATCACGAGAACTTCAGCGGATGCGGTTATCCGGCCCGCATGCCCGGAGCCAATCAGCATGTCTTCACGCGAATCGCCCGGATTTGCGATGCTTACAACGCGGCAACAGCCACTCATGTCTACAAAAAAGCCAAGTCACCTGCCCGCGCCCTCTGGGAGATCACCTGCGGCCCGTATCGCCAGCTTTACGATCCGGTGCTGGCGAGGGTGTTCATGGGCCTGATTCAGCCGTTCCCAATCGGGGCGAAGATGCACATGTCTGACGGGCAGATCGCGGTCGTGGTCCGCTACAATCGCCAGCATCCATTCAAGCCCCAGGTGATCGTGGCCTTTGACCGGAACGGGGAACGCCTGCCGGCGACGCAAGTGCCAAAGGCCGTAACGCCCGGTGACGGCAACGCCCTGCGGATCGCGTCGTTTGAGGGTGAGGATCTATCGTATCTGCAGGACGCCGTGGACAAAGAAGCACTGCCGGTCGAACGGACGAACTTCTTCGCGATGGCGTATCCGTAAGGTGTGGGCAGTCAACATCCGTCGGATTTGCTGTTGAGTCGGCGTGGCACGGCTTGCCGACCATCGCCAGTGCTTTGCGCAATGCTGATACGGCTTGCAGTAAACAAGCCGTGGCACCTGCAATCCGGGGGAGGGTGGTTTCGTCGCCGTCCGCTACCGGCGGCGGCGTGTCAGCAACAGGCTCGCAGCAACCAGCAGGGAAAGACCTGCGGGCTCGGGAGTGATGACGGTCGCGACGGTGGCGTTAGCGGCGCTGGAAGTGGCGCCATACGCGCCGGCGAGGGAATTGGGCAGCATCATGGCCGGGCCGGTCGCGGCCGTCGCCGGGTCGATCGTGAAACTGACTCGCTCGCTATCGGAGACGCCGTAGAGGATGCCATCGACCATGGCCAGGCCGAAGACACTGGTGTGGTCGAGGGTGCCGATGACCGCGGGCGTGGCGGTGTGGGGATCGAGGCGGAGAAGCTTGTTGTCGGTGGTGGTGAACAGGAGTTGGCCGGCGGAATCGAAGACGAGATCGCCCGCGGAGATGTAGGGTGCGATGTTGCCCACGAGCGTGGCCGACGCCGTCCTGATATCGAGTGTGATCAGACCGCCGACGCCGGCGGCATAGAGCGTGCCGTCGGGGGCGAAGGTGAGCGCATTCAAAGTGTAGCCCGTGGCGCCGATGCGTGTTGCGTGGGCGGTGGCGGGGTCGATCCGCCAGAGGATGCTGAAATCGACGCCATACAACTCGCCGGATGGCGACAGCGCGATGTCGGTCATGACGGACGGCAGTGTGCCGATAACGCCGGAGACGCCGGTGGAGAGATCGAGCATGGCCAGCGTGGCGTGGGAATCATGTACATAGATGATCGGTGCGGCGGCGACAGGAACAGCGAAGGCGCAGGCCGATGCGATGAGAGCGGCGATCGCGGAACGACGGGGCATGATGCCTCCTGGCTTAGGACAGTGAACACAATTGAAAAGCCGAAACAAACAGGCGCGGCCATGGCCGCGAGCCTCCAACATACGGGCACATCGGACAAAACCGGGGTGCTGTTGAGCGGGAGATGGGCAATTCGCATTCTTCCAGTGCGGCATGGACGTACGATAATTGCGGCATCCCTTCGGGTTGTGTAGAAGTGCGGCGAGCAGTCCATTATCGGATGTTCGACAGGGATAGACCATCCGCTCGGCCCGGATCGCCAGACGGTGGAGAAGTATCTCGGGAAACTGTTTGGAGGGTTCTCCGGGCAGACCCATCAGGGCGCGGCGTTTTTCGAATTGCTCCCCGCGTGGCTGCGATTCCTGGAGAAACTGGGATTGCTGGAGGCGGCCCGGCGGGAAAAGGCAATAGCGGACCTGCGGCCACTGGCCGCGCAGTTGAAACAGATGTACGAGGACGATCCGGATTCGTTCCTGGTCAAGTGGCGCAGAGAATGGGGCGCGACGACCGCGTGAGCGCGATCGGGGCGGCTCAGCGGCAGGGACGGCGCGGCAAGACCTCCGTCCGGGATGTCACAGCGAGAGCTATGCCCGCAACTCAAGGCAGATAAAGGCAGAAACATGGGAGGTAGAAGGTGAACCAGATGGGGATGACGGTCTTCATTTTTCTACCTGCCATGTTTTTGCCAGCATCCGACTTCCGCGCGGCAGAAATCCTGGCACGCTGCGACCTTTCTGATGGATTGTGACATGGGGCGGCTTCGGCGAAGCCGCCCTACCTGGTCGCGGCCCTGCCTGGAAGCCACGTTGCCCGGAAGCGGCCCTACCGCTCATCCACGATGGCATCGACCTCCGCAAGCGAGGCGAACGGTTGGCCGCGGACTTCGGATTTCACCAGCAGCTTGAGGTAGCGCGCCCTGGCCGGGGTTTTCAGGGTAACAGTCTGCCAGTCGTCGGCGTTCTTCCAGGTGGCCGCGGCGACGGGCTGGCCCCAGGTCTTGTTGTCGTCACTCAGGTAGATCTCACACTGTGCGATCTTGCCATTGGAATTGCCATCCTGGCGCGGCAGGCCCATGACCTGCCTGACGGTCATCGGTTTGCCCAGGTCGATCACGATCCAGTGCGGCATGGGCAACGGCCTGGGCGTGTAGCCGGTATGCCACATCGTAGCCGTTTCGCCATCAAGGGCATTGGTGGCTTCCAAACCGGCTTCCTGACTGTCGGCGGCGATGATCTTGGCGCCGATGTCGAGCAACCGGGACTTCGCCTTGGTGGAGAGAAGCTCCTTCAGAGTGTCGGCCGGCACGGGCACCTTGGGATCGAATTGCGGACTGGCCATGTACGCGAGCAGGCTGGACCGAAGTTGCCGGGCGGCCGGGCGCTCGGCCAGGCGGCTGTTGATGTCGGCGGAGCAGACGATCACCTTGCCTTTGCCGACGCGGCACTCGAAGACCAAACCGAGGCGCCAACTTGTGTTCCAATCGTCGATGGGCTGGACGATGGGCTTGAGATCCCTGGGCAGCGAGTCGAGCCGGACGCAGCGGGACTGGTTGAGCAGGTCTTCCCATTGCCATTCGGCGTGGAAGTCCGTGGGGAATTGCGCCAACGCCGGGTGCTTCGGATCGCAAAGCAGGCCGAGGATGTGGCGGGGCTGGGTCTTGAACATGGCCCGGTTCCAGAACACAGGCTCGAAGCTGCCGCGCGGGAATTCGCGTGACAGTTTTAATGGATTCAGCGCCAGCAACACCTTGCCGCCGTCCGCAAGCTTCGCGTCGGCCTTGTCGTCGAGGCTGGTCGCGACCAACACATCGGCCGGTTCGGCCGGTGCCTGGGCTGGATAGACGAAGATGTTCCAGTCATTCTCGAATTGAGTCTCCCTCAGGCCGACAACCAGCCGGAACTTGCCCAGTGGCAGTTTTGATAGATCGACCGAAATGGAACCCAGGACCGTGCCGTTGCCCAGCGGGGCGGGCTTGCCGGGTAGTTCGCCCGAGACGACGGCCGCGCCGGCATCGTTCACCAGCTTCCACTGGGCGATGGCATTGTCTAGCGGCGCCGGGCCGAAGTGGGCCAGTTCGATGGCGGCCGTCAGTTTCTCATCGCTGGTCCAGGCGCGCTTGGGCAGGCGGGCCAGGGGCACCGTCGAATTGAAGAACCGCTTGAACTGCTGTGGGGTGAAATAGGGTTTGCTGTCCCAGAAAGGATCGAGGATGCCGACCAGCGCCGTGCCCTGGCCGGGGAAGTCGTGCAGATCGAGCAATTGGATGCCGGCCATGCCGGGTGTGCGCAGGGCGGCCTCGATCTCCTCCTTGTAACACAGCGCCTGTAGTTTTCCGGACGCCATCAGGAAATCGTGAGCCTGGTCGATCATGCCAGACTCGGTGAGCCAGTCGCGGAAGATCTCGAAGTTCTTCGGCTTGAGCGGGCCAGCGTACTTCGCCATTTCGTCGAAGTTGGGGAAGACGCACCACTGGCCCATTTCGTGGACGATGACGGGGACGCTGAACTTCGCGATGTCGGCGCGATAGTCCCTGCCGCCCCAGCCCTTGGGTCCGCGCGGCGGCTGGTAGACGTGATACTGATTCTCCGCAAGCTGCGGCCAGCCGGAGCCGCTGGTGTACAGCCGGCGATTGTCCTGGCCGCGCCAATAGGTCACCCACTTGGCGAGATACTCCTCGCGATTCCGGCCGCTCGGCTCGTTGCCGTAGGGCATGAGCATGAACGACGGATGGTTGCCGTAGGCTTTGAGGATGCGGTGCGCCTCTTCGTAGAGCCATTTGTCCACGGATTTGCCGCTGCCGACGTCACACCAGGCGGCGATCTCAACCTGGTAGTAGAAGCCGAGTTCGTCGGCGGCCGCGAATGCGGCCTCGGGCGGGCACCACGAATGAAAACGAATGTGGTTAAGCCCGTGCGACTGGCAGATGCGGATGATCCGTTTCCACGATTCCACATCCGTCGGCGGATATCCCGTCAGCGGGAAGATGCAGCATTCGAGCGTGCCGCGGAAAAACATCTTCCGGCGGTTCACCGTGAACTGCGTGCCGTCGATGCCAAGCTGGCGCAGGCCAAAGGTCACCTCGCGCTGGTCCTGCACCCCGTCGCCTGTGAGCACGACCGTGAGTTTCTGAAGCACGGGCGAGAACTCATCCCAGGTCTTGGGAGCCACAAAGACTTCGAACTCCGTCACCCCGCCGACGACGTCCCACATCACGTCAGTCTTTTCGTCACCAACGGATATGACTCCCCTGCCCGGCTTCCGCGTGGCATTTCCGAGGGTGACTTTTACCCTCGCAAGGCTCTTCATCACGTTGGGGAACACCTGCACATCCTCGATCCACACAGCGGGCGTCGCCGACAGCTCGATCCGTCCAACGATCCCGTTCCAGTTGCCCTGCGTGTGATCGGAAACGCTGTGGGCCCAGTTGCCGACATCGACGGCCATGCGGTTGTCGACGCGGATGCTGAGGGTGTGCTTTCCCGGCGCGATGCCCAGGCCCAGGTCATGCACATGCGCGGTCGAGAGGCTGTTGTTCGTGTCGTATTCCCCGCCATCGAGCCAGACGCGCGTTTCCCAGTGCGGGCGCTCGAGCGTGAGCACCACGCGTTTGCCGGCCCAGTCGGCGGGGATTTCGATGTCCCGCTGATACCAGGCCACGCCGACGTAGTGCTTCTGCGGCTGCAGCCACCAGGGCATCTTCAGATTGCCGGGCTGGAGATACTTCTGGGCCCGCGGGTCCGCCCGCCACTCGCGCTCATCGAGACTGGCCGTCCATTTGGTCTCGGTTGTCGGATCATCGCCAAATCCCTGGTTCTGCAGTGCCCCGGGCAGCGTGATCTGCTGCTCGAGGGACTTGGCGAACCATCTCCCCGTGATGCCGGCATCCTGGCGATCGAGGGCGAATCGCCACTTCCCGGCGAGAGAAACAGACTCGGCGGCGGTGGACGACAAACTGGCAGCGACAACGGCTAGAACCACGAAAACGTGACGAAGCATGGTCGGCCTCCCAGAATGGCGTGCTCTTATATACACCCGATCCAAGGTCATGGATATAAGACGGCGATCGCGATAACGCGGCCCCGGATGCACCGGCGGCAGGAAGCCTGAGGAGACTCACGCATCGGGTCGCAGGCCGCGAGCACCCTGATTCAGTTGGTTTTTCAGTGTTCTCATAGTCCAATGGAGACGCTATAGTTATTCGTGTGGTCGATGTTCCCGCAGATTGATTGGCGGTGGAGCAACCGATGCCTGAGAATGGTTGGCGTTTCGTTGACCGGCGAGCCCTGCTGTGCCTCATCGTGGGCACGGGCGGGGCGATCGTCGGCCTGTTGGGAATCTACTGCTTCAATTGGAAGACAACCATCACGCTGCCGGTGATGGTGCTGCTGGGTGCGGCGCCGCTGCTGCTGGCGGGCTTGATGTCCCTGCTCGCCAGCCGGCGACTGGGTGATCAGCTTCATCAGTGCCAGAAAACCGAAGCCGTTGGCCGGTTGGCCGGAAATGTCGCACACGACTTCAACAACCTCCTGGCCGGCATCATGGGGGCGGCCGAGATGCTGGACGCGCGAGTCGGCAAGACCGGCGTCGAGCGGGAGATGGTCAACACCATCATCGACGCCACGCGCCGGGCCGGGCAGATCAGTTCCAATTTGATGGCGGCCGTGAAGAGTGACGCCGGCTCCGCCGTTCCCTTCGATCTGCAGGCGGCCAACCGCGCGATCGGGACAAGTGCAACCCGGACTGCCGAGACGGACGGCGAACCCTCGCGTGCCCACAAACTGATTCTGCTGGTGGACGACGAGGCGACGATTCGCGCCCTGGCCAGCATGGTGCTCGTGCAACTCGGCTACGAGGTGATCCTCGCATCGTGCGGGCGCAAAGGCATCGACCTTTATGCAAAGGAACGCGGCCACATTCGTGCGGTGGTGCTGGACATGGCGATGCCCGACATGGATGGGCTGGAGGTTCTGCGCGAACTCAAGCGGATCGACCCCCAGGTGAAGGTGGCGATCGCCGCGGGCTATATCCCCGAAACATCCCGCGCTGAACTGGAAGCCGCGGGTGCCGCGGCCATCATCCAGAAGCCCTATACAATGCACGAGATCGGCGCTGTGCTGGAGAAAATATTGGGGACGGAGACCTCCCGATGACTCGACAGCCCGCCAGCCGGCGTGAATGGGCCAAACTGACATTGTCAGGCGCGATGGCGACATTATTTCTTGCCTGTGGCATGGTGTGTGCGGCCGGCGAACCCGCGGTGCGGCCGCCGGGGTGGCAGGCGGATCCGAAACTGCTCGAAGAACTCCACAAGAAGAATGCGCGTGGGGAATACAACGAAGCCGCCGTGCCGGCCTACCGGTTGCCCGACCCGCTCGTGTGCGAGGATGGATCGCGCGTGACGACGCGCCAGCAGTGGGAACAGAAACGGCGGGATGAAACTCTGGAACTCTTCCGCCGCACGGTCTACGGGCGCCGGCCGGAGCGGACCGGGGAGATGCGGTTTGACGTGCTGGCCAAGGATGAAAAGGCGATGGAGGGCAAGGCCACGCTCAAGCGCGTGAAGATCACCTGCACCGATGGCGGCCGCTCGTTCGCCTTCGAGGCGTCGCTGCTGATTCCCAACGGGGCAACCGGGCGCGTGCCGGCGTTTGTGCTGATCAACAACCGCGAGGTGAAGAGCGCCGACCCGACGCGGCAGACAAAAGATCCGTTCTGGTCGGCCGAGGAGATCATCGCCCGCGGCTACGCGGCCGCGGTGTTCCAGACCAACGACGTCGACCCCGACAAGCCGGATGAAGCATCCCGGGCCAAGGGCGTGCGCGGCGCGCTCACCAGCGCCGGCAAGGCTGGCGAAGATGCCTGGGGCACGATCGCGGCCTGGGCCTGGGGCGCCAGCCGGATCATGGATTACCTGGCAACGGATGCAAACATCGACGCCAGCAAGGTTGCGATCATCGGCCACTCGCGCGGCGGCAAGACGGCGCTGTGGGCCGGCGCGGAAGACTCACGCTTCTCGCTGGTGATCTCCAACGACTCCGGCTGCGGCGGGGCCTCCCTGAGCCGGCGCCACTTCGGGGAGACCATCGAGATCATCAACCGCTCATTCCCGCACTGGTTCTGCGGCAACTTCAAACAATACGGCGGCCACGAGAACGACCGCCCGGTCGACCAGCATCAACTCATGGCATTGATCGCCCCGCAGGCTGTGTACGTCGCCAGCGCCGACGCTGATTTCTGGGCTGACCAGCGTGGCGAGTTCCTCTCGCTGGCCAACGCCTCGCCGGTCTACGCGCTGTACGGCTACACCGGCCTGAAACTCGACGAGATGCCCCCGCTGGAAACCCCGACCATTCGCGACCGCATGGCCTACCACATCCGCCGCGGCGGCCACGGTCTGACGCTCTACGACTGGCAACAATACCTGAATTTCGCCGACCGCCTCTGGCGCACCGAGCGACCGTAGCCTGTAGGGTCCGCTTCAGCGGACGCGGACACGCTGCGGGGCCACCGCGACACCCTTTCACCTTCCCTCCTGCTATGTCCCCCGCTCATGGTGGGCCTCTCGGAGGCGGGGCAGTTCATACACTGCCCTGCGCACGTCCTTGGCCGCTCCGGCGGGATGGAGGACACTGATGATCTCTTTTCGCAGTCGCTCATACTGGGAATATGCATCGGACCTGGCCCTTCTGATGTGCGGCGGGTCCCAGTGCTCTGGATGATCTTGCGGAAGCCGAGTGCGGCTCATGAACGTGAGCAGATGATCCCGATCGGCTTCGTACCCGGTTGTCCAGAACGACGCGCTGTCGCGCTCGCTCAGTTGGACCATTTTAAACAGGCCTTCGAGAATGCCGTCGTAGATCTCCCTGGCGTCGGCAATCGCACCACGATCTCGCAACGATTCGCGGGTCCACTTGGAAATATCAGCTTGGATCGCGGCCTCAGAGGTCATCATGACTTTGATGAGTGTCATCGCGAGTAACTGAAGGCGAGCGGAGTCCTCACTTTCAACCGTGCCGACGTGATCGATGCGACAACACAGCAGATATAAATCACGAGATGTGATCGCCTGATCCCAATCATCGATCTCCTTACGCGCGAGGTCGAACATGTCGCATGCGTTCCAACAGTTGGCCCATTTCGGCAGGGACTCTCCGTTAAAATAGAACGTCCAGGGGAACTCCGACTCCGGATAGTCTGCCTGCATATCTCACCCGTTCAGAACCGCTCCCAGTGCAACACCTGCGAGAGCTCTCTCCGCGCCGGTTGGCGGCCCGGTGCCGCGGCATATCCGAGCGGGACCAAGGCGATGAGCTTGTGGGTATCCGGCGCACCCACCATCTGCACAATCTCGGGTGCATACGCCTTCTTATCGCCCGCCACCCAGCAGGATTGCACGCCCAGCGCCGTGGCCGCCAGAAGAATGTTCTCGACGGCGGCACAGCCGTCTTCAAGGTAATACTTGGTGTCCTTGCAGAGAACGACCACGCACACCGGCGCCTGTGCGATGAATCGGCCATATTCGGCCAGTTCAGCGATGCTCCGTCGCATGGCGGGGTCCGTGACGACGACGAACTCCCACGGCTGCACATTGCGGGCCGTCGGAGCGCGCTGGCCGGCATCGATGATCTGCTCGATGAGTTCCCTTGGCACGGGCTTGCCGGGAAGGAACTGGCGGGCGCTGTAGCGAGTACGGATGGCGGTGAGTGTGTCCATCGTCAGATCGTCCACGGCTCACGTCGCGCGCGGTCGAGGAAGCGATTGGCGTATTCGTCGCCGACAAATTCTTCCTTGACCGGATCCCACTTCAGCGGGCGCTTGAGTTGGTAGGCGATGTTGCCCAGGTGGCACATGGTCGCCGTGCGGTGGCCTCGCTCGATATCGCGGAAGGGCTTCTCGCGGGTGCGGACGCAGTGGATGAAATCGCCGTAGATGCCGCCGGTGCCCTTGTAGCGGGGGACGACGCGCGGCTCGACGGGCTTGCCGTCGCAGATGACTTTGTCGCCGCCGCCGCCGTGAGTGATGATCAGGCCGTCGGCGAAGCGGTAAGTCAGCTTCTTGTGGTCCGCATCGGGCGGGATCACTTCCACCGGGCCGTCTTCCATGCGGTTGATGGCGAACATGATCTCGCCAAACTTGTGGGCACCCCAGTCGGTCATGCCGCCGCCGGAATAGTCGCGGAAGGAACGCCAACTGGTGCCGTTAATGTTGAAGGAGCCGCTCATGCGATAGGGATGATACGGGGCGTACGGAGCGGGGCCGAGCCACATGTCCCAGTCGACGCCCGGCGGAATGGGCTCGCCGGGGAGATAGCATGCCACCGAAGGACCGCCGCAATCGACGTTGCACTCCTTGGGCGTGCCGAGCTGGCCGCTCCAAACCTGGCGAACGGTCTGGATGTAGTCCTCCATGACGCGCTGGCTGCCGCCGG
>JANYKD010000360.1 GCA_025361735.1 Phycisphaerales bacterium | reverse complement strand
CTGGAGCGCCGGCTCGCAGGAGATGCGGAAGGAAGTCGAAGAACGCCTCGGCCGGAAACTCGACTGGGGCGACGCGGGCGAGAAGAAGTGGCAGGACTACGCCGGCTGTCTCATCATCGGCAGCAAGGGGATGATGCATCTGACCGGCCATAATGCGACATTCTCGATGCTGCCCCAGGCACAGTTCAAGGAGTTTGTCGCCCCGCCACCGACACTACCCCGTTCCCGCGGCCACGAGATGGAGTGGATCGTCGCCGCCAAAGGTGGTCCCAGGGCGCTGTCCAACTTCGACTATGCCGGTCCGCTCGCTGAGTTCGTGCTGCTGGGCAACCTGGCGACTCTCCTCGAGGGCAAACTCGAATTCGATCCGATCAAGCAGGAGTTCGCCGGCCGCGCGGATGCGAATGCGCTGCTGGGCCGGGAACGTCGCAAGGGCTGGGAGTTGTAACGCGAACTACGAACACGCGGACCGCTGAAGCATGGTCCCTGCCTTAAGCGATTCCTTCAGTTGCCGCCCCACCACGCTGGCGATCTCCGCCGCGGGGATGCCCGTGCCCGGCCGCTGCACGGTCAGATCGGCTTCCGCCAGCACATGCCCGGCCGGCAGGTCGTGCGTCAGCACCAGACTCTGCCGCGACACCAGCCGTACATCTTCCTCAATGGGCAGCACGCGTTTCCCGCCCCGGCCGCGAAGTGACTCGCTGTGGCGAATGTTCGCGACATAACGCACGAATTGCTCCGGGTCAGCCGACGCGGCGTGGTCCGGCCCGGGGGCGCTGCGGTCCCAGGTCAGGTGCTTCTCGATCACGCACGCCCCCGCCGCCACGGCGAGGCCGCCGGCCCATTCGTCGGTGGTGTGATCCGAGTATCCCACGGGCACCGGGAAACAGCGAGCCAGTTCCGAAATCCACCCGAGATGTGCCTGCTCGGCGGGCGTCGGATAACACGAGATGCAGTGCAGCAGCGCGTATGTCGCGTTCCGCGCATGCAGCCATTGGGTGGCCCGGCGAATCTCGTCCATCGTCGCGGTGCCGGTCGAGAGCAGCATTGGCCTGCCCAGCGAAGCGACGCCTTTGAGCAACACCGGGTTGACCAGGTCGGGCGACGCGATCTTGATGGCCGGCAGATCGAGCGACTGAATCTCGGCGACATCGCCGGGCGAAAACGGCGTGGCGATGGGGATCATGCCCTGCTCGCGTATCGCCGCCACGACCTGGCGACATTGCTGAGCGTTCAGTTCGTACCGCTGCAGCATGGCGATGGCGGAATTGTCGCTGGACGTGGACTTCTGATACTCCGCGAATCCTCCGGATGTGTGCATGAGACTCGTGGCCTTGAACACCTGCAGCTTGACCGCATCCGCCCCGGCCGCGCGGGCGTGCGCGACGAGTTCGAGTGCGCGCTCGACCGAGCCATCATGATTGACCCCGATTTCGGCGATGACGAAAACGGGCTGGTCGAGACCGACGCTGCGCTGGCCGATGTGGATTTCCATCGCCGGCCACACTATCCCGACGGGCGGGAACGTCAATAGACCGGACTATTCAACACGAAGCCACGAAGACACGAAGCAGTTTCCGGTTGGTTGCAAGGTAATGAGTTGTCAGTATCGCTGTCGCCATTGAGAGAGACGGTGAAACGGCATAGCTTGTGTTTTGCCACCGAGTACCAGATCTCACTTCGTGCCTTCGTGTCTTCGTGTTTAATCTGCGGTTGCGGCCGTCCGCGTTATCGCGCATAGTTACCTGCGATGCTCGACAAGTTCATCCAAGTATTCCTGCCATTGTTCGTGGCCCTCGATCCGATCGGCATGGTGCCGCTGTTCCTTGCGGTCACCGGCTCGCTGGATTCCGCCCAGCGCAAGCGAATCGCCGTGCAGGCGGTGCTGACGGCCACGCTCATCGCGCTCGGCTTCATGTTTGTCGGGCAGATTCTCTTCACGTATCTCGGCATCAGCCCGGCCGATTTCCGCATCGCGGGCGGCGTGTTGCTGCTGGTCTTCGCGGTGCTGGATGTCGTCGGCTCGGGCAAACCGGCCGTGCATGAGCCGGACATCGTCGGCCTGGTCCCCCTGGCGACGCCGCTGATCGCCGGCCCGGCCACGCTGACGACGATCCTTGTCCTTTCCTCGCAGGCGGGCCTGGGCCGGACCTGGACGGCGGCCGGCCTGCTGGTGAATTTCCTGGTGCTGGCGTTCATGTTGCGTTTCGCCGACGCGATCGCCCGTGTCGTGGGCGTCAAGCCCATGTCCGCCGTGGCCAAGGTCGTCACCGTGCTGCTCGCCGCCATCGCCGTGAACTTCATCCGGCTCGGCGTGACGGAGGTCGTGCATCAGTGGAAGTAGGAGCGCCGCCACTGGGGTTCGAGGGTTTGTGACCCTGCCTCCGGGCTGACGCATGCCAAGAGCGGAAGATCTCGCGCAGAGTCGCTGAGTCGCGGAGAAGACGGCGGATCGGCGTGCTTCTCTCTGCGGCCCCGCGCCTCTGCGCGAGCCCGTATTCTGATTCACTTCCCAATCAACGCGCGGGCGAGCTTGCCCTTCATGCGTATCTCGCCCTCGTAGATCTCGAACACGTCCACCGTGTCTGCGGCGGCCTCCACGCTGGGTCGCAGCACGATGTCCACCGGCCCTTCCGCGATATCGCGCAGCGGGCGAGCGTCTCCACCGGATGAATAGCCGATAACGTCCGCGCTGCCCGCTCTGAACACGTAAGTGCCGAGGTCATATTCCTTCTGATGGTCGACAAGAAACGCGTGGAAGGCTAGATCCATGGGTGGATGTTCGGCGCAAATCGTGAGCATCCAGTGTTCCTCGCCCGAGGCATTTCTCTGGGCGTAAGGCCCACGAAGCGCCAGGCAGGCAGCGACCGCGTCGCTCAGGTCCGGTCGCTTGCGCAGTTGTACGGATGGCTCGCCTTTGGGCAAGACCGTCAGTTGGATCGCGGTCTCCATGCGGCCGCTTCCCGTACCCGAGAATCCGTTGACGGCGCGGACGTTCCAAGTATGCACCATCGTGACGGGCTTTGTGCCCGCTCCGATGCGAGCGGTGAGGGTTTGAGGAAATCTGCTGGACTGGGAACCGGTGAAGGACCGATCCGACTTCCGAATACTGGATCCCAAGGAAGGCACCGTGGCGGTGATGTCGCCACACTTCAGGGTCAACTGTGACTTGACGTCAAATTCCAGCGACGAGCCGATGCGCATTTCGTATCCCGGAACCCAGACGAAGATCTCCTCGTCCCAGGCCACTCGACATCGGACTCCTTCAATAAACCGCACCGACTGCTGCAGATATCGAGCCCATTGGCCGGGCGCGATGGCCTTGGAACGTTCCGCGGTCTCCACGAGATCGCCCCAGCGCGAATCCCATCGGATCGCGGGGTCGATCTGAATCGCCAGCGCCCGCTCCACGATTGAGCTGTTTCCGGCGAGAGCGACCCGCCGCTGCAATTCAGCAAAGGCCTTCACCTTGTCCGCCTCCGTTCCATCCTGCGCCCGGCTGAGCACGAATCGCGATGGCGTATAGGGCAGCAGGTCCACTCCGCCCGTAAACGCGATCATCAGCACCGCGGTGGCCAGTCCACAGGGCAAGGCCAGCAGTACGCCGGACCACAGGAGCCCCCGCCGACACTCGCGGTTACCGATGCGCACCGATGCCGGGCCGCGAACAACACCACACTCCGAGCACCGGTACTGGTCAGGCATTCTTCCGCTCAGGTCGTACCCGCAACGGGAACAGACAGGATGGTCGTCGATGCGCCGCCCGCGTCGGCCCAGCACGACGAGCCAGACGCCGCAGACAAAGCCGAGGAACACGCATGGCAACAGAATCATCGCACTCCCATCGCACGCGACATCTCACAAAGGGGTTCGGCTTCGCGACGGTCAGGGATCACATCGAGAGTCTACCATTTGAATACCTCTGGCTCCAGTGGAAGCGACGACCCCGTGCCGACCTCCTGGGGTTGTTAAGGCGTCATGACGGGTTTAAGCTTGGACGCGGGTCATACCGATCCTGTGGAGAAACATATGCGAGAGACAATCGACCGGCGTTCGTTCTTGCGGGTGGCGGGTATGGGTGCGGCGGCGATGCTGGCGGACGGGCTGGGAAGACGCGTCGGCCTGGCGGCGGAAGTGCCGGCGGTCGCGGCCAAGGCGATGGTTGGGGCGTACTACTTTGACGGGTGGGCAGGGAAGAGCAGCCGGTGGGCGGATGATGCGGAGTGGCAGAAGCGCAATGCGCCGACGCATCTGACCCGGCGCATGCTGGCCGAGTTTCCCGGGCGCGAGCCGGTGTGGGGGTGGCGCGATGACAGCGTGGAAGTCATGGAGCAGCAGATCGACGCCGCGGCCGACAACGGCGTCGGTTTCTTTGCGTTCTGCTGGTATTGGAACAGTGACCCGCAGAAGCTGGCGGCGCAGCCGTTGCACTCGGCGCTGAACCTGTTTTTGCAGGCGAAGAACAACCACCGGATGAAGTTCTGCCTGCTGGTGGCGAATCACCAGCCGTATCTCTTGCAGGGCGTCGAGGACTGGCGGAAGGCGGCCGACATCTGGATGCCGATGCTCACGCACAAGCAACATGTGACGCTCGGCGGCAAGCCGCTGCTGGTGCTGTTCAATCCGGCCAACTCCAGTGCCGAGGGCATCGAACAGTTGCAGACCGCGGTGCGAACGGCCGGCCTGCCAGGCGTCGCGCTGGCGGCGTGCGGAAAAGGGGACGCGAAGGCGGGATTCACGCATCGCACGCATTACAACATCGCGCCGGGTTACGCGGGCGGGTCGGAAGAGCACAAGTACGCCGAGATCGTGGCCGCCCACAAGGCCGCCTGGCGCGGAACCCGCGAGCAGCCGTATATTCCCGAGATCACCGCGGGCTGGGACAAGCGGCCATGGGAAGGCGAGAATGGCCTGGGCCAGCGCCCCGGCTGGTATTTCCCCGACCGCACGCCCGCGCAGTTCGGGCAGTTCGTCCGCGATGCCATCCAGTGGATGGATGAACATCCCGAGCAGACAACGCCCGAGCGGATCATGTTGATCTACGCGTGGAACGAACTTGGCGAAGGCGGATACATCTGTCCCACGAAAGCGGATCCCGACGGCGCGTATCTGAAGGAAATCAAAGCGGCGATTGCGCGGTGAGCTACTTCGCATCACCGACGTTCTTGATCCCCTTCGGCGTGATCGTGTACCGCATGCAGTGCTTCATCTCGTAGCCGTGCGTGCAGCCCTGCTTCACTTCCATGCTCTTGTTGTCGTGTGGGATGCCATTGTAGACGACCCAGACGCCCGACGGAGCGCAGGTGTAGTCACCGTAGTTGGCGACCAGGCTTACCGAAGCCTTGATGCGCCGGGCGTGGAAGACGGGGTCGTAGTAGTCCAGAGCTTCCTTGTAATCGGGGCGCCAACCGCGGAGCCGGCCGAGCGTGATGCCGCCGAAATCGCATGACCACGGGGACCAGATGCTGGCGGAGGTCACATCCGTGTCCAGGCCGGCTCCCCATAGCCCCTGCAGTCCGCCCTGGCTGCCGCCGTTGCTCTGCAGATCCTTGCCGTTCCACTCGGGACGGGATTTTATGTATTCCAGCGTGCGCATCACCCGCAGCGCCATGCCGTAGTAGTAGGTCTTCTCGCGATCGCTGTTCTCATCGTTCTTGAAGCAATAGTTGGCCAGATCCTTCTGCAACTGCTTGTAGTAGTCGTCGTCGCGGCCCAGGTCCATGCCGTGCGCGTTGATTTCGAGGAAGATGGCCGACTCGTTCAGCCAGCCGGGCGGATTGTGCTTGTTGATGCCGTAGCCCTGGAACTGGGCGATGCCGGGGAGCGATTTCTCCTTGGCCCCGGCCGGTATGGTCAGATACCCGGTGACCGCCTTGGGCCCGGCACAATCCAGGCGAACCGCATACAGTTTCACTTTCGGGTTCTTGCTCTCGAGCTCCTTCAGCTCCGCCTTGATCGGGACGTCGGCCAGTTTCGCCCTGGCCGCCTTCCAGAAGGCGTCAAAGTCCTTGGGCTCGGCAACGGGCTGGAGTTTCTCCGGCTCCACGCAGGCGCCGCCGTCGAAGAAGATGTTGCCATTCTTGTTGCCGCCCCAGCCGCCGGTGAAGCCTTGCAGGTTCTTGCCGTCGGGCCCGAACGCGTGTGCCTGGATGCGGACGAATCCGGGCTTGTCCAGGGAGGTGGTGATCTTCAGCCCGGCCTCGGTGGCGACGCCCTCACCCTTGTCGGTCTTGCCGTCGTCGCCGCTGCGCGTCCATTTCACCGTCGTCCCGGCGATGGCCGCCTCGCCGTCCAGGACGCGAAGTGTAAACTCCATCTTCTCGCCGGCCTTGTAAATGGCGACCGGCTTGTCGGTGGTGCCCCGGATGGAGAAATCGGCCGCCCATGCGAGACAAGGCAGAAGACACAAACACAACGCCAGGTACCGTGATCGTCGCAGCATCATTTGCTCCCAAAGTGTTTATCCGAACGGCGTACAGTCTGTCGAAGCCCGAGCAAAAAGCAAGAACTGAAAGCGGGCGGTTGCGGCGCGGCAATTTTTTCGGAAACTTATCGAGTAGCACAGGCGTCTCGCCTGTGTCAAAGTGTTCGGACACAGCCGAGACGGCTGTGCTACGTTGGTCGGCCTTGGCGTTCTCCCGAAAGAATTGCCGCGCCGGATCAAAGTGAGGCGGGCGTTGCGTTTGTCGGGGTCGGGTTCATTCGGGGTTTTCGCGTTGGTGGATGAAGGGGTCGAGGCGGAAGCTGAGTTTGAGTTCCTGGTTGGCGTGGGCGAGTTGGGCGCGGACGTCGGTGAGTTCGGATTGGGCGGTGGCGAGTTCGTCGGCGAGGGTTTGGGTGGTGTCGTGGCGGGCTTCGATGGCCGCGAAGCGCTGGCGGACGTGGGCGAGGCGGAGGATGGACTCGACGGTGTCGATGGATTCGGATGGCGATGTGTCCGGGGATGGCTCGGGCAGGGCGGCGAGTTGGGCGGAGGCCCGGGTGGCGGCGCTGGCGAGATGGAAGTCGGACTGGAGGCGGAGGGTTTCCTGGACGGAGGCGAGAGCGCGGCGGAAGGTGGGTTTGCGGAGCCAGCGGCGGAGGATGGCCGGTGAGGGCCACTGGTCGGGGGTGGGGCCGGCGGGTTGGAGGCGGAAGGCGCGCAAAAAATATTCTGGGCGCGGGTGATGTCAGGCATAAGTGGCTCCTTTCTAATGGGTTACGCGAGTTAGGGTGCGGTCGAGGGGCGGAAATACCGACCGGAAAGCGACCGAAAACCGACATAGAAGCGACATACAAGCGACCGGGAATCGACATGGAAGCGACGTAGAAGCGACGTGGGAGCGACGGGGAAGCGACGGGAAGTTGTCGGTGGGCGGAAGGATGAGCGATGAATGCGGAATGCTTGAATGCGGAATGCGGAATGCAGAATGCGGGGGAGAATGATGATCGATGATCGATAATCATAACCGTTAAGATATATACTGGTTAGGAATGTGTCAAGATATTATATACGGTTTTTGTTGGAATTGGGCGATCCGAGGGATACGTGGCCGGGGGCGGGAATTGTCAACCACGAAGGGCCGCCGAGGGTTACGAAGAAGAATGATCTCACGCAGAGGCGCAAAGCTCGCAGAGAAGAGTTGGACGTTGCCGACATGCCTCTGCGGACCCTGCGCCTCTGCGTGAGGCTCGCCTGCCTCGGAAAGTAGGCGCACCTCTGGCTGCGCCACCGTGAAATAATCTTCACGCAAGGTGGAATTGTTCCCAAATCGCACATGCAACCGTGTAACTCGGGCTGTCGCAATGGCCGTGGCGATGCCGCGACGATGGAGTAGACTGGTGAACGAACTGCGGGATGAAACGGGATTGCGGATCCCGCGTTGTTCCCGCGAGCGCGGCCGGCTGTATGGCGAGGCCGATTGGGTGTTGCCGACGGCCCGCAGAATATCGATCCTGTCCGGCTTGTGTGGTCGCCAATGATCTTTGCCAAACGATACAAAGTCCTGATTGTCGTCGTGCTGATGCTGATCCTGGCGCTGGCGATTGCGGTCCGGGAGCTGGGCGACCCGTTGCACCGAACCGCCCGGCGGGACTGGAAGAACCAGGCCATCGCGACCCTCTCGCAGCGGCTGCGCGACGAACAGTGGCTTGCCAGTGCGAAGAACGCGTTGGGCCGGGGGGCCGCATCTCGACCGTCTGAAGGCGGCTGGGTCGGGGACGAATGGGTGGTGATGAAGAACGGGGACTGGATCGTGTGCCAGAACATCTGCAGCAAACAGAACTCGCGGATCAAGGATCTGTTCATCGGCCGGGGTTCGGACGGGAAATGGTATTACTCGACGTTTCACTTCTGCGTCGGGAAAGTGGTCCTGCGGATGGAGCCGCAGCCGGAGAGTCTGGCGCGTTTTGTCGATGCGTATTGGCTCGCGCCATTTGATGGCCAATCTGACGGTTGTTTGAACAGTACATGGACTGGCAGCGAACCGTGGGGCAGCGATAAGCTGCAGAAGGCACCGACATCGAGGCCGGCTCGGTAAGTCACGGGACGGAAACAAACGAGCCAGATTTGTTCGTATCCCGCGAATAACGAACCCGTTCCGTTTGTGTGCTCCTCATGCTGGATGGTGCCTCCTGCGTTGTTCCTCATCGAATATACTCGGCTGTTGACCGGACCACGAGAAGCTGAAGGTCAGGTCGGAGTCGCTTCAAACCGCTGATTTCCTCCGGAGAACAGATTGGATTGCGCCAGACAAAGCGCTTCACG
>JANYKD010000350.1 GCA_025361735.1 Phycisphaerales bacterium | reverse complement strand
CGTACTCGATGGTTCCCGCGTCCGCTGAAGCGGACCCTACAATGTTCACCGAAGTATCCCAAGCTTGATCATCTCCGTTGCCAGTTGCTTCCGCGCGCCTTCGCTGGCTTCCCAGAGAGGCAGACGAAGGTCGCCGGTGTCGCGGCCGGCCAGCTTCATGGCGGCTTTGATGCCGACGGGGTTGCCGTCGACGAACAGCGCCTTGGTCAGCGGGAAGAGCCGACGATGCAGGGCGGCGGCTTCGGTGTACTTCTGCGTTTCGGCCAGCTTCGCCAGCTTGGCGACCTCGGCCGGCATCAGGTTCGACAGCACGCTGATCACGCCGGTGGCGCCGATCGACATCAGGGGCAGCGTCAGCGAATCATCGCCCGAGACAATCGTGATATCGCACAGAGTGCGGATTTCAGTGGCGATGTCGAGGCTGCCGGTGGCTTCCTTGATGGCGATGAATAGCTTGTTCTGCGCCAGCCGGGCGACGGTTGGCGGGGTCATCGTGATGCCGGTGCGGCCGGGGATGTTGTAGAGCACGATCGGCAGGTCGATCTTGTCGGCCAGGGTCATGAAATGCCGGTAGAGCCCTTCCTGCGTGGGCTTGTTGTAGTAGGGATTGACCGACAGACAGGCGTCCGCGCCGACATCCTTGGCGAAGCGGTGCAGTTCCAGCGCCTCGGTGGTGGCATTGGCGCCGGTGCCGGCGATGACGGGCACGCGCTTGGCCGCGGTCTCGACGGTGATGCGGATGATCTTCTCATGCTCCGCGAAGTCGACGGTGGGTGATTCGCCGGTCGTGCCCACGGGCACGAGTCCGTCGATGCCACAGGCGATCTGGTACTCGATCTGCTCGCGCAGACGGGCCTCGTCGAGCTTGCCTCCGTTGAACGGAGTGATCATTGCGGTGAGTGCGCCTCGGAGGTTCAGCATGTCATTCCTTCTCGTTCATTACCTTTTTCATGAGACGGACCGCCTCGCGCAGGCCCACAAACAGAGCCCGGCTGACGATGGCGTGTCCGATGTTCAGTTCGAGCATATTCGGGATGGCGGCGACGGGCCGCACATTGAGGTAGTTCAGCCCGTGGCCGGCGTGCAGCCGCATGCCACGCTGCGAGACCAGCGTGCCCGCATCGCGCAGTCGCTGGAGTTGATGAAGCTGGGCGGGACCTTTGGCGTTGGCGTACTCACCAGTGTGAAGTTCGACGGCCTGGAAGCCGAGTTGCCCGGCCAGTTCCACCTGTTTTGCAGTCGGGTCAATAAACGCCGAGACGAAGACGCCGGTGTCCCTTAAACGCTTGACGATGTCGGCGATGCTCTGGCTGTTGACCGACAGGTCCAGTCCGCCTTCGGTGGTTATTTCCTGGCGTTTCTCGGGGACGATCGTGGCCTGATTCGGTCGGGTGGCAATGGCGATCGTGACGATCTCCGGCACGACGGACATTTCCAGGTTGAGCTTGCACTGCACGGTCTTGCGAAGCACTTCGACATCGCGGTCATTGATGTGCCGGCGGTCTTCGCGCAGGTGGACGGTGATGCCGTCCGCCCCGCCGAGTTCAGCCTCAGCGGCCGCCCAGACAGGGTCGGGCTCATACGTCCGCCGCGCCTGGCGCACGGTGGCGACGTGATCGATATTGACGCCCAATTCAACCATAGGCGGGCCAGTATAGAGGGCGAAATGTGGGAAAGAAAGGCGGCGCGTTCGGACACGGGCTGTTTTGGACTACTGCCTTAAGGCGGTCTACGCCTCTCATGGAAAGGCCGCCTGAAGGCGGTACTCCGAACTCACTATTTCGACGGGGCCTGAGCCAGGGCGGCCTGTGCATCGCCCACGTGTGCGGGCACCCGGGCTTCCTTGACCACCTTGTCGCAGGCCAAGCCCGCGAACATCACCAGCACCACCAGCAGCAGTCGGATGTTCATATCGGTGTTGTACTACAAGGCATTGCGGGCGACAACCAGCCCGGTGCGGCTGATGCGGGCGTCGAACACCGAACCCAGCGACCCGGGCCGGGCCGAGACCTCCGCAAGCCGCTGTCGCAATCGCTGCGTCTGCCGCGCATCGCGGCACAGGAAATAGGCGAACCCGCCACCCCCGGCCCCGGCAAGTCCGGCGGCCATATAGTGCTCGCGCAATTCCATGAACAGCACGTCGATGGTCGGCGTGGTACTGCCCGGGTAAAGCTGCTTCTTGATCTCCCAGTAGCGGGCAATCTCCCGCGCGGCGGCGGGCCACTGGCCCTTCAGCAGCGACAGTCGCAAGGCGGCGGCCGATTCCTTGAGCTGGGTCAGCAGCATCACCGCGCCCGGTTCGCGGCCGAGCCACCGGCCGAGCACGCGCCGCAGGATGTCCCTGGCCAGACGTTGCTGTCCCGAGAAGTATACGACGAGCCGCTCCTCCATCGCGGCCAGCAGTGCCTCGGGCATCGCGAGTTGTTCGACGACCGGCCGCTGTGGCACGCCGCTCTGGGTGATGGTCGATTTCACGGCGGGAACGATGCCGCCGACCTGGTCCTGCCATCCGCCGCCCGTGCTGAGTCGTTGCTCGAGCAGGAGCGTCTGCGAGATCAGTTCTTCGTGTGAAGTCTCGCGCCCCCGGGCGGCGTGCAGTGCGGCCAGCACCGCGGCCGCCAGGATGCTGCTCGTGCCCAGGCCCGAGCCCTTGGGCACGCGGCATTCTGTCGAGACGATCATCCCGCCGCCGAGCCGCTTGAGCATGGCCGCCAGTGACTCTCGCCCCGTGGGAGCGAAGCCCGCCAGACCGAGCGCGACTTTGTGTAGTGCAAACGGATCGCGCACATTGATTTGCTGGGACAATTCCGCCGAGTTGCGGATTTCGACATGCTGGCCGAGGTCGTGTGTTTCGAGGATGAGCATCGGCTCGCGAATGGTGCGGACCATGGCGCGGATGGGGTTCTGGCGGTTGAGCTCGATCGCGACGTTGACGACATGGCCGCCGCGTTCGTAGCAGTAGGGGGGTGTATCGCTCCAGCCGCCCGACAGGTCCAGCCGCACGGGCGCCGCCGCCTCGATGCGCATGCCGGGGCGGATTCCCGCTTCGCGGTTCTCGCCGACCTCGATCCGGCTGCATCCCATCTCGCTGGCTTCGGCGATCTTCGCAAACGATGCCTGCATGATCGGTTCCAACTGATTGCGGAGCGACGGTGCGGGATTGTCCGGGCGCTGGATAAGCTGAACGGCGCACCAGGATGCCCGCGACTGATGCAGCGACTGCACCGGGTCGGCCGCCTTGGCCGCCACAAAGTCGCGCAGCCGCTGCACGCAGGCTTCGCACGCGGCCGGCGAACTATAGTGCCCGACGAACATGTCAACCGGGCGGTCTTCGCCCGCGGCGATCGCTTCCAGGAGCGAGGTGGTCTGTAGATATGCGGAGACGACCTCGCGGTGCTCGATCAATGCCGCGGAGTCCGCCTGCTCGAGCAACATCGCCATGGAATAGCGCGACGCCGCCCGCCAGGTCCGCAGCGCCGCGGCCGGGGCCTTCTTGCGTGAACTGAACCACAACACCGCAGCCGCCGAATCGCGGTCGGGCGTCGCCGGAAAGAGCCGCGCGGTCCAGAGCGTACGCCGTTCAACCGGAATTCCCGGCCAGATGTCGTCAGCAGTGATACCGTGCCGTTTCAGCCAGTCCTGGATCGGCGCATTTAGAAAAGCACACGTGCCTTCAGCGTGCCTCCCTTTGAAATCGTCTTCTACGCCGCAGAGGACTTGGGCAAAGAGCGGCAGCTCTTTCTCGCGCACGGGCGTCTGAAACAGAAGCATCCCCGGCTCCAGGACCAGCGGCTTGCGCATCGCCAACACCTGGCTGACCACGCTGCCTTCGCCGATGTGCGACCCGGCCGCGAGAATGCTGTGCTCCACGAGGCTCTGGTCGTCGAGCACCGTGTGATTGCCATCGCCAACGAGAACGCTGTGGTACACGCGCCGCCCGGCCTGGAGCGGCCAATTGCCGCGTGCCAGGATATCCTGTTGAAACAGCTCGGCGGCCGGCGAGGGGTTGAGCCCCACCATCGCATCGCGGAACTGCCGCGTGGTGCCCAGGTGCAGGAAGTGGCCCTCAAGCGGCATTACCTGGAAGTGGATGCCGTGGAGCCGACGCCAGAGTTCCTGGCGCACGGCCGGCGTCTTGGCCCCAGCGAGATAGGCTTGTTTCTGCGTGCCGGAAGCCAAGGCCGCCGTCATATCGTCGTAAAGGTCAATGGGCTCGGGACTCCGTTCGTCGACACCCGGGCGCTTGGCGCCGACGCCCGCCAGGCCGGCCAGGGTTTGCGTCGCCGGCACGTCGAAGAAGAGCAGGCCCGTGTCGATCAGGATTCGTCCCTGTTCGTCGGCCGCGCCTTCCTGCTGCATCGTCTCGATCGACACCTTCTGGAGCGTCTTTGCGATCTGGCCGCCGCTGTCCGTGACGAAGACACCGTGCCCGCGCCCGAGTTCCGCATCCACGCGCATGGTCAGCGCCGTCACACCGGCCGCCGGTGCTGTGACGTGGCGATGGTCCGCCAGCAAGAATACGTCCCCGGCGACGATCAACATGCCAGCGCCGAGGCGCTCGGGAAGGCCCGCCAGTGTCAGATAGAGATGATCGAACAGCGTACAAATCTGCCCATCCGGCCGCAGCAGCGGCAGGGGGGCGAAAATCTTCCCCAGAGGCGAATATGCGGGCAGTCTTTGAGAAGCGCCGCCGCTGTGGATGAGCAGAATCCGCAGGTGGCCCAGGTCGCCCGGGCCCACACCATGTTCACGCCACAATGCCCGCAACACGCCCAGCGTGGCTCCGCCCGAGCCGGCCCGCCGGCCCGGTGGGTCGGCCACAACCACGCTTCGCTGCAATCCCGGGAAGAACGCGCCGGTCGGACCTACGGCGCGATGGCGCAGCGCCAGTTCCTGTCGATAGCCGGCCGCCTGCTTTTCATTCGCCGCGGTCAACACCACGAAATCCCAGCAGTCACCCGGAGTGCTTGTCTGTACGGCTCGACGATACGCCTCGGCGTTGGCTTCCATGGCCACGCGCATCCGATGGATTTCGGTCTCGCTCTTCATGCTCATCGCACAACCTCTTCCAGAATCCGACGTATTCGGCCACACGCTATCGGCCGGTCGTAGAGACGCTCAAACGCCTCCCGAGCGCGCCGGCCCATTTGTTGCCTCAATGGCTCGTTCTCGCGAAGCTCGCGGATCTTCGCCACCAGACCGTCGACATCGCCGATGCGGACCACGCATCCCGCGCCAGCCTCCGCGATGGCCCGCGCGCATTCAGCATCGTCCGGACCGATCATGATACTCGGCCGCCCGACGGCCATCATGCCATAGAGTTTGCTCGGTACGACAATTCCCGTAAAAGCAGGCAATTGGCTCACCAGATGCACGTCGGCGATGTTCAGCGACTGGAGCAGCGCGTCGCGTTCCTGGTACGGATGGAAGCACACGTTCTTCCAGCCGCCTTGCTCTGCGCGTTCCTGCATGGCTTTGAAGCGGTTGCCGCCGCCAATGAATAGCCAGCGCAGCCCGCTGTCGTGCTTCAGCCGTTCGATCGCGCCGGCCATGGTCTCAACATCGTGTGCCATTCCAAGGTTGCCGGAGTACACCAGATTGAATGTGTCGGTCACCCCCCACTGGCGCGCGAGCGTGCTTTCGCTCTTGGGCATCGGGTAAAGCTGCTGCCCATCGGACCACGGCGGAATCACCTGCATGTGCGGGGAATCCTGCGGAATGCCATATCGGCGCGAGATCAGCTCGGCCATGTCCCGGCCAAGGGCGATGATGCCGTCGGAGTTCTCCAGCGTGAATCGCGTCAGTCTGGTCATGACCCTGGCCACGATGGATTGGGGCTTGAGCACGCCCATGGCGATGGCCGCGTCCGGATAGAGATCCATGACGTGGTAGACCAGCCGCACCCGGCCGCCGTCGCGCCGCTGGCCGAACATACGCTTGATGACGCCGAGGATCGAGATCATCGGCGGGCTGCTCAGCGCCAGGATCACGTCCGGCGGCGTTATTTTCTGTAGCTCGATGAAGGCTGTCGCATAGAAACTGAGGAAGTCGCTCATCCGGCCGACGAGATTCTTCTTGCCAAAACGCGTTCCGCCGACCCGGCGGATCTCGATTCGTCCGATCTTCTCGTATGCCTTGGCGTGGCTCTGGTCGGTGCCGTAAATGTGGCGGGAGCAGATGGCCGTGACGTTATGTCCGTGTTGTTCCAGATCCCGGGCGAGATCCCACATCAGCTGCGCCGTGGCCGCAACTTCCGGGTAGAAGGGCTGGTTGAGGATCAGCACATGCATGGCTTGGGTACGGGTGCTCCTTGACGAGTGTCCGGTCTCAAATCCGAAATCTCAAATTTGAAATTTGAAATGTGAAATCTCAAATCTCCAACCTTCCCGCAGCTCATCCACTTCGCTTCGTCCCGAACCATTCGATGGTCCGTGCCAGCCCGTCTTCCAGGGACGTCTGTGCCGTGAATCCTATCGCCTCGCGTGCCTTTGATACATCGAGGCAGCGCCGGGGCTGGCCGTCGGGCTTGCTGGGATCCCAGACAATGTTGCCCTTGAAGCCGCTGAGCTTGGCCACCAGCTCGGTCAGGTTGCGGATGCTGATTTCCCGGCCGCTGCCGAGGTTCATCGGTTCGGGCGACTCGTATTGTTCCATGCTCCGCACCAGTGCCTCGGCGCAGTCTTCGACATAGAGAAACTCCCGGCTGGCCGAGCCCGTACCCCAGGCGATGATGGCGGGCTGGTTCCGGTCGCGGGCCTCGACACATTTCCGGATCAGCGCGGGTATGACGTGGCTGGAGTCAAGGTCGAAATTGTCGCGCGGGCCGTAAAGGTTCACGGGCAGCAGGTAGACGGCATTGAGCCCATATTGCTGGCGGTACGCCTGGCACATGACCAGCAGCGCCTTCTTGGCCACGCCATAGGGCGCGTTGGTCTCCTCGGGATATCCCTGCCACAGGTCCGCTTCACGAAAAGGGACGGGAGTCATTTTCGGGTAGGCGCAGATGGTCCCCACCTGCACGAACTTCTTCAGCCCGTGCCGCCGGGCGCCTTCGATCAGGTGCAGTCCCATCGCCATGTTGGCGTAGAAGAACCGCCCGGGATTCTCGCGATTGGCGCCGATCCCGCCGACCTCGGCCGCCAGGTGCATGACCACCGCCGGCCGCAGGTCGTTGTACATTCGCTGTACGTCGGTCTCGCGCGTCAGGTCATACTCGCGACGGCGGGTGACCAGGACATTGCTGTAGCCGCGTGCGGCCAGTTTCTCGAGCAGAAAACTGCCGAGAAAGCCTGCCCCGCCGGTCACCACGATCCGGTCTGTCTTTTCGATGCTCATGTCCTTCCCTTTTGCCTTAGGCGCTGGCGCGCAAACGCGGCTGCCCGGGTTCTGATGCGCCGCGCGTCTTGGCGCGGTCGTGCAGCATGCGTTCCTGCCGGGCCAGTTCCAGGTCCGACTCCACCATTATCTTAACCAGATCCTTGAAGAGCACAGTGGGCTTCCAACCCAGTTTCTTCTGTGCCTTGGCCGGGTTGCCCAGCAGCAGGTCCACCTCGGACGGCCGTAGATAGCGCTTGTCAATCTCCACGTGCCGGGTCCAGTCCATCCCCAGCAGTGCGAAAGTCTCTTCGATGAATTCCTTCACGCTGTGCGTTTCGCCGGTGGCGATCACGAAATCATCCGGCTCGGGCTGTTGGAGCATGAGCCACATCGCCTGGACGTAGTCGCCGGCGAAGCCCCAGTCGCGCTTGGCGTCGAGGTTGCCCATGAACAGCTTCTGCTGCAGGCCTTCGGCGATCCGCGTGGCCGCCCGGGTGATCTTGCGGGTGACGAAAGTCTCGCCGCGCCGCGGGCTCTCATGATTAAAGAGAATCCCGTTGCAGGCGAACATGCCGTACGCCTCGCGATAGTTCAATGTCTGCCAATAGCTATACACCTTGGCGCAGGCATACGGGCTGCGCGGATGGAACGGCGTGGTCTCGCTCTGCGGTGTCTCGCGCACCTTGCCGAACATCTCGCTGCTCGACGCCTGATAGACGCGCGTGGGCAACTTCGTGTCCCGCACGGCTTCCAGCAGGTTGATCGTGCCCAGCGCATCCACCTGCACGGTGTACACCGGCTGGTCGAAACTGACGCGCACATGCGACTGTGCCCCCAGGTTGTACACCTCGTGCGGCTGCACCTTGGTCAGAACATCGCGCAATCCCGGGCCGTCCGTCAGGTCGCCGTAATGCAGAAACAGGCTCGCATTCGGATCGTGTGGATCGCGATAAAGGTGCTCGATGCGGTCCGTGTTGAACGTGCTGCTGCGGCGGATAATCCCGTGAACCTCGTATCCCTTGCCCAGCAGGAATTCCGCCAGATATGAACCATCCTGGCCGGTGATCCCCGTGATGAGCGCCCGACGCTTTTCCTGAGCTTGCATACTTCTCCCGTTAAGACCTGAAAACACACCACTTAGGATATCGGTCCTGATTCCGCGAGCCTTGAGACGCTTTTTGTTACGACTCCGTGACCGCGAGCACTATAATAGGGCAGCGTTGCCATTCCAGTCAGGAGTTTCACGATGCGTGCTCTTTGCTACACACTTATCGTCATGTGCGTCCTGGGCCTGTCTGTTTCCGTGCAGGCCCAGAATAACTTCTTCAACAACGGCGGCGTTGCACTCTACAACCCGATCGTCGACACCGTCACTTCCGGAACGCAACTCGTCGTTTCGCCCACTGTTTCGGCCGACCGCAAATATGTTACGCTCTCCACCGTCGTCCAGTCGTCGCAAATCGTCAAGATTCAGAATTTCCCCTTCTTCGGCATAAACAACGCCTTCGCGGGCGGCGCCGGTCTGCCGCCGTCCGATAACAACAACACACACCCCACGACGCGCCCCTACGCGAACCACGACAAAACCGGCCTGCTGCAGCGCCCGGGGATGACCTTCGTCTGCGCGCCGTAACGCCAATTGTCCGCGTGTGTGGATTGAACGTTTGAGTATTCGTAAGCAGGGGGAATCACCGGCGAATCAAAGCTGTCGGATCACCCCCTCCATCAAACAACTGGATCCCAACAATCTCAAACGCGCGATCCGGCGTGCAGTAGTGCCAATGTCTCCAAAATAATGAACGAGTGCTCTTGAATTGCCCCCCCCCATCGGATTAAAATGTCCGTGGGTAGATTAGGCCACCAGTTTTTACCGGCTTCAAGGGAAGGTTTTCATGTTCGCTATTTCATTGCTCCGGCGGGCCTTTGCGCCGATTCTGCGCGCTCTCTATGGCCGCGCCGGCACCGCGCCCAGTGTTCTCGTAGACACGCTCTGTCAACACTCACGCCACGCCTGGCTGCCTCGCCACGGCTTCGCCGGCCTCGACACCCTCGAACCGCGCCAGCTCCTCTCTTCGGACCCCCTCTCACTCAACGCCGCCTGCATCCGACTCAGCCCCACCGACGCCAACATCGTCCAGGTCTTCGATTCGGCCACGCCTACCGGCACGCCCGACTACACCTATTCGCGCTCCGCACTCGACTCCCTCATCATCAACGGCACGGCCGGCGCTGACACGCTCGTTGTCGACTACTCCAACGGCTCGCCTCTCAAGGCCGGCGTACTCGTCTACAACGCGGGCGCCGGTGCCGACAGCCTCGTTCTCGTCGGCCGCCCCGACTATCGCTCCACCATCCGCCCCAGCCAGGCCACCGCCTACAGCGGCTGCGTCACCGGCTACCTGCAGAGCTTTGTCTACGGCGACGTCGAATCCATCTCCGCCTCCAATTTCAGTGATGCCACGCTTATTACTCCTCACACCGCCGACGACATCACCCTCAACCGCACCTCGGCCGGCGTGGCCGAGATCACCGGCAGCAGCGTCACCAGTAGCGGCACGCAGTTCCTCATCCCGGGCGTCGTCATCTCCGACACCCCCAAGATCATCCTCGACCTCGCCTACTACGACGACGCAACGGGTAGTGACATGGTCACTCTCACCGGCGTTGCCGATCCGTCCGACTTTTCCTACACGCTCATCGACTTCGGCTCTGGCGCCAACACCCTTATCGCCTCGGCCGTCGGGACCGGGTCCACGGTCCAGCTCACCGGCCCGGCCATCGACGCCAGCGTCTCCGCCAATTGCGAGCTCAATTTCATCAGCAATCAGACGCTCGGAACGCTTTCCCTGGGCGACGGTGCCAGGGTGGCCATGGTCCCCGACACGTTCCGTGAACTGTGTCTGAATTCTTTGGTCATGGCCAATTCGGCTTCGCTTCAGCTCAAGGGCGGGAATCTCGTGCTCGGTGTGGCCGATCAGCCTGCCAATACGACCGCGGTGCCCGGCAGCCTGTCCATCGGTTCGGCGGCAATGCTGGATCTCGGGGCTGGTTTCATGGTCGTGAACTATGATCCGGCCGGTACGAATCCCATCGGCCAGATCCAGCAGGACATCACCGATGCCTATAACCCCGCCGGCGGCGGCTTCTGGGAT
>JANYKD010000343.1 GCA_025361735.1 Phycisphaerales bacterium | reverse complement strand
TGTGGGCGCTGGTAGGAAACGAGTTTCCTACGCAGCCGCCCGACGCGACCGGCCAGATTGTGCTTCAGGCGGCTTCAGCCGCGTGGCAACTTTCAGTTGCTCCTCAAACCCACCGGCTTTAGCCGGTGGTCGTTTAGTTCCGATGTCGGCGTGAAGGACAACTCGGGGGGCGACTGGGCGTGCTGGGCCGAGATGCGGATCGAAAGCCTCCAGCCCACGTTGCACCGGACGATTGAGAAGTAGGTTATACATTCACAACGAACCCGTCGCCTGGATTGGCGGGGTCGTCGGCCGGTTTGGTTGAGTCGACGATGACGTGGCCCGACGCGTTGAGCGAGATGGGGAACCGATCGAGCGGGCGGATGGATGGGCCGCGGATGACGCCGCCGGTGTCGTTGTAGCCGCTGTTGTGGCAGGGGCAGCGGAAGCCTTCGGGCACGGGCTGGACGATGCATTTCTCGTGCGTGCAGACGGACGACAAGGCGAGGAGTTCCGAGCCCTTGCGAATGACGATGATGCCCCAAGTCTTGGCGAGGCGGTCGTAGGCGCCGTCCTTGGGATAATCGACAGGGGCGCCGACGTCGACCTGGCCGCGCGGCGGCGTGGGGTCGGGGAACTTGCACCCGGACATGGCGCCGCAACAACCCGTGGCGGCGGCCACTTTCAGCAGGTCTCGTCGGGTCCAATCGGTCATGCTTGGGGCTTCATCGGCTAGGAACTCGACCGGAATAACTTTTCGGGCTCTTCGACTGCCACCCCGGCGCTCGCAGGTGTCTACGAGCCACTCGGCTTGCGGAAACCCTGCTCCGTGCCATTGATCAGACGCTTAATATTAGACCGGTGTCGAACGAGAATCAGTGCGGCAATGAGAATGGCGGCGGCCAGGAGCGGCCACGTCGGTCCGAATACCGGGGCTCTTGCGATCAGAATCATCGATGCAAGATAGAGCAGCGGGAAGAGCGTGGCGGCGGTGATGGCGGCCAGGGACACATATCGCCAAATATAGAAGACGACGATGAAGACGACGATGGCCGCCAGGGCTGGAAGCGTGTAGTAGGGGTAGATGCCCAGCAGCAGACCGGCGGCCGTCGAGACTCCCTTGCCACCTTTGAAGCGAAGGAAGATGGAGAACATGTGGCCGAGGACGGCCGCCACGCCGACGCCGATCCAGAGGAGGTACGTTAGCGGAGTGGTTGCGCCGGCGCCAAAATGGCGGACGACCCACCCGGCGATGAGCATCGGCACCAGCGACTTGAGCATGTCCAGGACGAAGACGATTGCGAAGAACTTGCCGCCAAGCAGCCGGCCGACGTTGGTGGCGCCGATATTGCCCGACCCGGCCTCGCGCGGGTCGACTCCTTTGGCGAGCCCCACCATGAGACCGAACGGAATCGCCCCCAGCAGATAACCGGCGGGGATCAGACATAGCAGGATGATCTGGTCTTTGGGCATGACTTATTTGCCGACACCTTTGGGTTGATGCACTGCCAGCACCGGGCGAGGATCTTGGGGTATTTCCCGCTGGAGTCAAGCACGGACGCTCGATACCTTCAGGATTGGCATGACGGGAGTCCTAGGCGAAAAAACGCATATTGGGGTCGGAGGATTGGGTTGTCTAAGTTATAAGTTGTCAATATTGATTTACTTATACTCGATACGGGAGTGCGGATAGGGCTGAAGAACCGCCCCCGAACCATCCCCAAAGCGCCCCCAAACCATCCCCCGGTCATTCCCAAAAGCTCCCCATTTCGACCCCAAAGTGACCCCCGAACCTCCCCAAACTGTCCAATGGTCGCCAGTTGATAGTTGTTAGTTGTCAGTGCGAGCGGGGATGAGTGAAGTTGGCGGCGGAGGAGGGGCTTGCAGTGATCGGCGGAAGGTTGACAATGGTAATTCGCATGCGGGATAGTGTACGCTATGTGTTAGGTTGCATCAAGCGGGTATCTACCATTTTGGACGGGAATGGCGAAGGACAGGGTGAAAGAAGCCCACTATGCTCATTCGCGGTCTACCCTCTCATCATGCCACCCACATCTCCAGCATCTTCTTGCCCGGAATCTGGTCTTCGGCTATGACCTCTATTTGCCGAACCCTTTGCGTCGCTGTTTGGAGTAGCTGAGAAGCGCATCTTCGATGATGGGATAGGCCGCCTCGGCCGCCTGGATCTCGTCCACCTCGACGACCTTGCCTTCGAGCTGTTTGTAGTCCTGGAAGAATCGCTGGAGCATGCGCAGCCGATGCGGTGGCATCTCGGCGATCTGGGTATAGGAGTTGAATTCGGGGTCCTGCATGGCGACAGCGATGATCTTGTGGTCTTTCTTGCCGGAGTCAAGCATGGTCATCAGGCCGATGCAGCGCGCCTGGATGATGGTCAGCGGCACGACGGTTTCCTGGCAGAAGACCAGGACATCGAGCGGGTCGTCATCCTCGGCGAGGGTCTGCGGGATGAATCCGTAGTTGGCCGGGTAGTACGCGGCGGAATAGAGGACGCGGTCGAGTCGGATGAGGCCCGATGTCTTGTCGAGTTCGTACTTGACGGATGATCCGAAGGGGATCTCGATAACGGCCTGAAATTCGTGAGGAATGTTCTCGCCGGGGGTCACGTCATGCCAAGGATGAATCATAAGTCCGCCATTATAGGGGGGTCGGATGGTCGGGGGATCGAATCGGCCGAGGGCAAGCGATGCCGGATCGGTCGGGTTGGCGGCGCGGTCGCCTTGCGGGCACCTGATTCCAGCCGGATGGATGGACTCGCATTGGCATATTATGCAACCTATTTGTTCAGTGAAGAAAAGTTGGATTTTTCCTCTGGACAGGAAAATTTGTTGCTGGTAACATGTGGGTCGTTGGTTCGCCGATACGAGTCAGATTAGCGACAGGGTTTCTTCTGCCCGCACTTCTTTCTCAATCGCCTTCCACCTTTTGGGCCAAAGAGACGGCCTCTTTTCAACGACCTGGAAAGTAAAATGCAGGTCAGACGCCCTTACTCAAGAGGAGTATCAAATGGGCAAGAAGTTGTATGTCGGGAATCTGAGCTACGATGTGGACAGTTCGGTGCTGGAGCAGTTGTTTGCCCCGCACGGAACCGTTGAGAGTGCCGAAGTCATCGCTGATCGTGACACGGGCCGGAGCAAGGGCTTCGGGTTCGTGCAGATGAGCACTGACGCGGAGGCACAGGCCGCGATTGCGGCTCTGAACGGCCAGCAGAATAACGGCCGGGCCCTCACGGTGAACGAAGCCAAGCCGAAGGAAAACCGCACGGGCGGCGGCGGCGGCGGCGGCGGTCGCGGTGGCTACGGCGGTGGCGGCGGCGGCGGTGGCCGTGGCGGCTACGGCGGTGGCGGCGGTGGCGGCGGCGGCGGTGGCCGCGGTCGTTACTAAGCGATACTGCCGAGATAACTCGGATATCAAAAATCGGAGGGCCACGATTCGTCGTGGCCCTCTGCTTTTATTGGTGGAGGATTCCGCGAGGGTTCAGGGTTCAGGAACTGCGACGCTGCCGTGGCTGGGTGGACTTCGGACGCAGCGCAGATCATAATCCGGTGATGTTCAGCGGCGTCGTCTGCGTGTTTCCTGGATTCCGAATCCCCAACCTCGGACCCCGAACCCTGAACCCTGAACCCTGAACTCCGAACCCTGAACCCCGAGCGAAAGTTGCCATGCCGGTACTCGAATTGGTTGATGTGAGCCGGGTTTACCCGCGCGGGGTGCGGGCAGTGGATGAATTGTCGCTCCGAGTCGAGGAGGGGGAACTGGTGGTGTTGGCCGGTCCGTCGGGGTGCGGGAAGAGCACGACCCTGCGTATGATTGCCGGCCTGGAGCGGCCGAATTCGGGGGAGATCAGGGTGCGCGGATCGGTGATCGATCAGCTATCGCCGGATCGACGGAATGTCGCCATGGTGTTTCAGAACCATGCGCTTTATCCGCATCTGAGCGTGCGGGGCAACCTGGAATTCGGCCTGCGCGTGTGTGGCATGGCGGCGGCGGAGATCCAGCGGCGCGTGGATGAGGTGGCCGGGATGCTGGGGCTCGCGGATTTGTTGGATCGCATGCCGGGGCAGTTATCGGGTGGGCAGAGGCAGCGTGTGGCGCTGGGCCGGGCCATCGTGCGCGAGCCCGATGTACTGCTGCTGGATGAACCGCTGGCCAGCCTGGATGGTCCCTTGCGGATTGCACTGCGTGGAGAACTCAAACGTGTACAGCGGAGACTCGGTTCGCCGACGCTGTATGTCACTCACGATCAGGAAGAAGCGATGAGCCTGGCCGACCGGCTGGTCGTCATGAAGGATGGCCGGGTGCAGCAGGTGGGCCGGCCGGGAGAGGTGTACGCGAGGCCGGCAAACCGGTTCGTGGCGGGTTTTGTGGGAGCAAGGGGAATGAATTTTCTGGATGGGAGGTTTGAATCGCACGAGGGGAAAGTGGTGTGGAAGGAATCGCCTGTCTTGGCGTGCGGCATGCACAAAGACGGGGCAGTTTCGCCGAAACCGCCGTTCTCGGCCCGCGGCGGAGTGCTCGGCGAGCGATCCCTACCCGTACTGGAATCCGTCGTCACGCCCGAGGATCGTGGTTTCGGCGCATTGACCTTGACGCCCATTGGGTTTACCCTATGTATTCCGCCGCACTCCGGGTTGCAGTGGCAATCCTGGTTGGGCCGGCACGTGGTGCTGGGAATTCGTCCTGAGCATTTGCGAATAAGGCCTGCGGCGGCGGAAGGATTCGCCGGGTTGTCTGTGCGCGTCGAGTCGATCGAAACGCTGGGCAGCCTGGTGGACGTAGTTGCGGTCACGGCTCTTTGTCACCGTCTGATCGCGAGGCTGGATGCCCGCGAGGAGCTTGCGACCGGTTCCGATGTCGTGTTGTACGTCGACATGCGGGACGTCTGCTTTTTCGAACCCGGAGAGACCGGGATGAACCTGAGCCTAACCAACGAGTCGTCCCATGCCATTGCATAAGCAACAGCATGGACACGTCGAGATTGGCAGGCGCCAATCCGGGAGAAGTCCCGGATAGGGCACGGGTTTATTTCCATTGGGAATCGAAGGAGCGGGCCGCCGGTTTCGGTGGCCCGGTTTGTTTGGTGCTCGAAGCTGGAAGTATGGCCGGCATTGCTCGGCCGGCAGAATATCGGACATGCGGGCGGCAGCCCGCGACAATTGAATAGAGGATCCTGCACATGGCCAACAATACGGAACTGCTTCGCATAGTAGATGGAATCGCGCGCGATAAGAATATCGAGCGCGAAGCCATCTACACCGACATCGAGCAAGCCATCGCCTCCGGTTTCCGCAAGCATTTCGACACCGAGGACGTCAGTGAGTTTGCGGTTCGTCTTGATCGCCAGAACGGCGAGATCATGGCGACCCGGGCTGGTGTTCCCCTGGATCTGAAGATCGTCGGCCGCATTGGCGCGCAGACGGTGAAGCAGGTGTTGATCCAGCTCGTAAGGCAGGAAGAACGCGGGAGCATTTTCGAAGAGTTCAAGGACAAGGTGGCGACCATCACCACGGGTGTCGTGGCGCGGTTCGAAGGCGGGGCCATGATCGTGAATCTGGGTCGCGCCGAGGGCATCATGCCCAAGAGCGAACAGATTCCCGGCGAGACGCACCAGGTGGGCGAACGCGTTCAGGCACTGATCATCGAGGTGCGCGACACGCCCAGCGCCGTGAAGATCATTATCAGCCGCAGTCACCCGGACATGATCCGGCGGCTGTTCGAACGCGAAGTGCCCGAGGTCGGCGAGCGTACAATTGAGCTGAAGGCACTGGCACGCGAGGCCGGCCATCGGACCAAGATCGCTGTCTCGTCGATCGACAGCAAGGTCGACGCGGTTGGCGCCTGCGTCGGGGTACGCGGCAGCCGCATCAAGAACATCGTCGAGGAACTCGGCGGAGAGAAGATCGACATCGTCCGCTGGAATGAATCATCGCAGATCCTGATCGGCAACGCCCTCAAGCCGGCCGAGGTCGCGGAAGTATCACTCTGCTTCGAGCTTGGCCGGGCCACCGTGGTCGTCAACGACGACCAGCTCAGCCTGGCGATCGGCAAGCGCGGGCAGAACGTACGGCTGGCAGCGCGGCTGACGGGCTGGGACGTCGACATCCTGACGCCCCCCGAGTTCCGGGCTGGCGTGGAACGGTTGCAAGCGACGCTCAGGTCGATGGAAGGCGTCACTCAGGAGCACGTGGACAAGGTCGTTGCTCTTGGCCTGATCGATGTTCGCGACCTGGACGAAGTGGGCGTGGAGCCGCTCGTCGAGGAAGTCGGCATGGTCCAGGAACTGGCCGAGCGCGTCATGGCCAGGTGTTCCGCGGAAGCCAAGATCGTGGCTGTGGAGCAGGAAAAGAAGAAGATCGCGGAAGCATCGGCCAAGGCCGTGGTCAAGGATCAGCCGCGGGACGAAGGCGTGCTGGCGGCACTGGGTCTGATTTCGCGGCCGGCAAAGAAGGCCGAGGAAACGGAGCCGGCCGTCGCTGAGGCGGAAGGCGAAGATGGAAAGTTGCCCGGGGCGCTGGAGACCTCCGACGGAGGCGGTTCCCCGGAGACGGTGGTTCACCAGTTGATCCAGCCGTCGCAGGCCGGGGAGCTATCACCGGAAGAACGGGCCGTGCATGGGCTTGTGGCGCCCGGCACGGATTACACCGCGTACGAAGAGACGGCGACACAGGCCCTCGCCGAGGGCTTGGTCCGACCGCCGCAAACGCACACGGAAGAGCCGAGATGAGTCGGAACCGTTGCGATCCGTCCGAGGCATCGGGCGGAGCGTGTGGAAGAGTTTTTGTCGCGGCAGCGAGATTTTACGGAGACCGGATTGGCTACGACGACCAAAGGCATACGCGTCAGCCAGCTCGCCAAAGAGCTGAACGTTCAGAGTAGTTCGATCCTGAAAAGGCTCAAGGACGAGGGGATTCCGCACCCGCCCGTCAACGCCCAGAGCACGGTAAGCCTGGGCCTGGCAGCGACAGTGCGCGAATGGTACGCCGGCGCCGGAGGGGCGGCGGTTGCGGTGGAGCAGGCGCCCGAGCCTGAGGCGGTCGTGGCCGCCGAAGAATCCGAGCATAAACATCCCGCGCGCAAAAAGAAGGCCGAGCACGGCGATGGTGAGGGTCATCACGAGGAGCCGATCGAGGAGCCGGAAGCCAGCGAAGCGGAGCAGGAAAAGAAAACAGACAAGCACAAGGCACATCCGCATCCCCACGCCCATCCGCATGCCCATTCGCATGCCGAGGTCGTTGAGCCGGCAATCGTTGAAGCACCCGTGGCCACGCCGGTGGCTGCACCGCATGTTCCGGCGGAGCTGCCGGTCGCCGAACCGGCCGTGATGGAGAGCCCGGTGGTTGTCGAGCCCGAGCACGTCGCCGTGCCCACCGAGCCCCCCGTGCCGACCCCGCTGCCTGCGGCTGCGCCCGTGGAGGCCGTTGCTCCGGAAGCCGTGGAACCCGTTCCCGTGCCGGCTGTAAAGGGTCATGCACCTCACGCCGGCCACGCTCATAAGGCCGTGACCCGGGTTGACCCGCGAACCGGAATTCGTCCGGCGGTAACGCTCGAAAGTCGCGCGGCACAACAGCCCGCGCCGACCAAGAAGGCTGTCACGCCTCCGCCTCGCCACGTTCCGGCGCCGGCGAAGATCATGGGCCCGCGCGTGGTGCGCGAAGAAAAACCGGACATCGTTTCGGCCCCGCGGCGACGCACGCCCGTCGGGACCCAGGCAACGCCGACTTTCGTGCAGGCCCGTGCCCAGGGTGGCCGCGGCGTGAAGACTCGCGAGGACGAGGAGGACGAGAAGAAGGCCGCCAAAAGCCGTACGCTGTCGTCGCGCCGTCGCGGGCTCGACGGGCGCCGCGGCGAAGCCGAGGCCAAACTCAAGGAGTTCAGCGAGGCCGACCTGGAAGAGCGGCGGATACGTCTGGGTGACGCGGGCAAATATGCCCAGGGTCTGGACAGGCACCTCAAGAAGAGCTCCGAACGCGGACAGCACGGTCCGGCGAAGTCGGTCATCGAACGAGGTGACGCCGTGCGAATTGAAGAACCAATCACGGTGCGCTCGCTGGCCGCGGCCCTGGGGCTCAAGACCAACGAAGTGCAGGGCAAGCTCATCAAACGCGGCATCATGGCCGCGGTGAACCAGATGCTCGATACCACCATGGCTGAGACCATCGCCCTGGAATACAACATCGAACTGCAGATCGCATCGTTGATGACGCTCGAAGAACAGCTCGAGCACGACGAAGCCACTCGCGAGAGCGAACCCGAGAACGTGCTGCCACGGCCTCCCGTCGTGGCGATTCTCGGCCACGTCGACCACGGCAAGACGAGCCTGCTGGACAAGATCCGCCAGGCGAATGTCGCCGCGGGCGAAGCGGGTGGCATCACCCAGCATATCGCCGCGTGGATGGTCACGCTTGGCGAAGGCGAAGCACAAAAGCGCGTCACCTTCATCGACACGCCGGGCCACCAGGCATTCACGACCATGCGTGCCCGCGGGGCGAACATGACCGACGTGGTGGTGCTGGTCGTGTCCGCCGCCGAAGGCGTGCAGCCGCAGACCATCGAGTCGATCAACCACGCCCGGGCGGCCGAAGTGCCGATCGTCGTGGCCATGAACAAGATCGACCGCGTCGACGCCAACCCCGACATGGTGCTCGGGCAGCTTGCGGCGCAGGGCCTGAACCCCGTGGAGTGGGGTGGTGACACGGAAGTCATCCGCACCTCAGCCACCACGGGCCAGGGCATCGAGGAACTCATCGAGGTCCTCGACTATCAAACCCAGTTGCTCGACCTCAAGTCGGATTCGACGGTGCCCGCGACCGGATCCGTCATTGAAGCACGGATGGACGAGGGTCTTGGCCCAATCGCCACGGTGCTCGTGCAGGCCGGTACGCTCCGTGTCGGTGATGTGATGCTTGCCGGCGGCGGCTATGGCCGCGTCCGCAACATCCTCAACGATCGCGGCGGCGTGGTGGACGAAGCCACCGCTTCCATGCCGGTGATCGTGTCCGGCATGAGTTCGTTGCCGGCGGCCGGCGATCGCTTCTACATCGTGGACGACATCGACCACGCCCGCTCGGTGGCCGAGGAGCGGCAGGCGAAAGTGCGCCAGGCGCAGCTCGCCGGCCAGAACCGCGCCACGGTGGCTAATTTCCTCAACGTCGTCACCTCGGAGAAGCAGAGCAAGACGATCAACCTCATCATCAAGACGGACGTGCAGGGTTCGGCCGAGACTCTGGTGAACTCGGTCACGAACATGAACACGGACGAGGTCAAGGTTCGGGTGATTCACTCGGGCGTCGGCACGATCAACGAGAGCGACGTCGAGCTGGCCCTGGCGACCAAGTCCAAGCCGACCGACAACCGCGTGGCGATCATCGGGTTCCAGGTGGTGCCGGACGATTCGGCCCGCGCCCTGGCCGAACATCACCACGTCGACATCAAGACCTATCGCGTCATTTATGAGATCTTCGACGATCTCAAGAAATCCCTGTCCGGCATGCTGGCGCCCGAGGTTCGCGAGAAGCTCCACGGCCACGCCGACATCCGGCAGATATTCAAGTACAGCAAGGTCGGCAACATCGCCGGCTGTATCGTCACCGACGGCCACATTCAGCGTGGCAGCAAGATTCGCCTGATTCGCAACGGCGTGATCGTGCTGGAAGACCAGGCGCTGGAGTCTCTCAAACGGCTCAAGGACGACGTCAAGGAAGCCAAATCCGGCATGGAATGCGGTATGAAGATCGCCGGGTTCGACGACATCAAGCTCGGCGACCGCATCGAGGCGTACAGCCGGGAGACGATCGAGAGAACTCTGTAGCAGAAGTTGATAGTTGATGGTTGATAGTTGATAGTAAGTCCGACCATCAACTATCAACCATCAACCATCAACTATCAACCATGACCATAGGAGTCCTGCAACTGGAATTGTCCATCGGCGATGCGATGTCACTCAAGGACAAGCGCCGGGTCGTCAAGAGCCTCAAGGATCGGATCGCCAACGGGCACAATGTATCAGTGGCCGAAACCGGCGCACTGGAGCAGCACCGCACTGCGATCATTACGGTCGCCATGGTGAGCAACGACCGGAAGTATGTGGAAAGCGGACTGAGCAAGATCGTGGATCTTGTCCGCAGTGTCGGCAAGGCGGACCTCGTCGACTACCAGATTGACCTGCTATAGGCCGGGCACAGCCAGCCTTTTTGTGAGATAAACGGTGCGTGTGAACGCACCCTACGACAATGGAACGCAGAGCCGAAAGACTCGCCAGCATTATCCGTCGCGAGCTGGCCGAAATCATCCTTCACGAGCTGCACGATCCGCGGATCATGGGCATGCCCAGCATCACGCGCGTCAAGCTCGTGGACGACATGTCCACCGCCGACGTTTTTGTGACGATCATGGGGACGCCCGGCCAGCAGACCGCCGCGCTCAATGCCCTCAAGCACTCGGCCGGCATGATGCGGACGCGGCTCACCAAGGCGATCGCCATCCGCCAGGTGCCGTTCATCCGCTTCCAGATCGACGAGCAGCTCAAGGAGGAGCTCAAGGTGTTGGAACTGATCGACAAGGTCGCCAGGGAAAACGCCGAGATCGACCGCAAACGTGCCGAGGCGGCCGGCCAGATCGAGCCTGCTTCGCAGGAAGAACAAACGCCGCAAGAAACCGGGGACCGCTCGCCGCGCGGTCCGTTGCACGCTGAGAACGCCGGTCTCGGCGAAACCGCTCCACCGACTCAAGCCGATGCCCCGGCCGATGAGCCAAAACAAGAATAGCCATGAAAAACGCTGCGAAATACGCTGATATTCTCAAGAGCCTGTTCAAGTCTTTCCAGAAAGACGGCAAGGCGCCCCCATTGGAGAAACAGGAACCGCTCAAGGCGCTGGTGCGCGGAGCCATGTCCTACGATGTGCCCGACTCCCGTGCCGATGACGCCATGAAGACCATCGACCGCGAGTTCGTCAATCTCAACGAGCTGCGCGTCGCCACCCAGCTTGAGGTCCAGGATATGCTCGGCCAGCGCTATCCGGACATCGAGCATCGCGTGGACACCATCACGCTCTGCCTCAACAACATCTTCGAGAAGGAGCACACCCTCTCGCTCGATCGCCTCAAGACCATTTCGAAAAAGGACGCCCGCCAGTTCCTCCGCGATCTGCCCGAGGTGTCCGCGTTCGTCGAGGCGTACGTCATGCTGTTCGGCTTCGAAACGCCGGCAGTGCCCGTCGACAATGAATCGCTGAACTTCCTCCGCGAACACGGCATGTTCGACGAGAAGTCCACGACGGATGACGCCCAGCATTTTATCGAGAATCAGTTGAAGGCCGAGGAATACTATGAGTTCTTCCACGGCCTGCGTAAAGCCGTGTTCAATAGGAAGAAGAAGTAAGGCAGAGTTGATAGTTGATGGTTGATAGTCGATGGTCGGTTATACGCCGACTCCGAACGATTCACTACCCACTATCAACTATCAACTATCAACTCGGAACAAACCATGACCACCGACCGCCTCCCCAAGACATCGCTTCGCCTTGGTCTGCCTTCGGGCAGCCTGCAGAACGCCACCGTCGATCTGTTCAACAAGGCCGGCTATCGCGTCAGCATCGCCGACCGATCCGTCTTCCCGCGCATCGACGACGACAAGATCGCCTGCGTGCTCTTCCGAGCCCAGGAAATCTCGCGATACATCAGCGACGGGCTGATCGACTGCGGGCTGACCGGCTACGACTGGATCGTCGAAAACGGCAACGAGAAGGACATCGTCGAGATCTGCGAGCTCGAATACTCCCGCGCCAGCTCCAACCCCATCAAGTGGGTGCTCGCCGTCCCCGAGGAATCCGGAATCCAGAAACCCGAGGAACTCACCGGCAAGGTGGTCGCGACGGAATTGGTGAACGTCACGCGGAAGTACTTCGCCGACAAGGGCATCAACGTCAGCGTCGAGTTCTCCTGGGGCACGACCGAGATCAAGGCCCGCATCCTCGACGCCATCGTTGACTGCACAGAGACCGGTTCGTCGCTCCGCGCCAACAACCTCCGCATCGTCGACACACTGCTCAAGAGCACGACACGATTCGTCTCTTCGAAGGATGCGTGGAGCATCCCCTGGAAACGCGAGAAGATGGAGAACATGGCCATGCTTCTCAAGGGCGCCATTGACGCCCGCGCGAAGGTCGGCCTGAAGATGAACGTGCCCGAGGCCAAGCTGGCCGAAATCGTCGGCTTCCTTCCGGCCGAGAAGAGCCCGACCGTCAGCCGCCTGGCCGATGGCCAGTGGGTCGCGGTCGAGGTGATTCTCGAAGAGAAGCAGGAACGCGAGTTGATCCCCCGCCTCAAGCGCGCCGGCGCCACGGGGATCATCACGTATCCGCTGAATAAGCTGATTCCATGATTCTTGAGACTCGACCGCGTTCGGATCGCGGATCTCGATCCCAGGTATCTCCGCACTCCTCTGGCACGCGAGCGTGCGCGCGACGCAGGCGTGCTGCTGAAAGCCACATGCGCCAGCAACCAGGCCGATCCATGGGACCGTGTTCACCAGGCGGCTCTCGAACGCAACTGGTGGTGCTGACACTCCTTTGTTCCCGGCATCCCGTTCCGGTAATTCCAGCAAGCGAAGCCAATCAGTCTTCAAGCGGCTGGGGGCGGCCGAGTTTCCGGTAAATTGCTCCCGTGCCCCGCGCTGCGGAAACACCCGCCGCCTCTCGATGGTATCTATCTACATGTTCCGCCTCGTCCGGCCCATTGTCGTGGTGCTCCTTGCCCTGGCCGGCGTCGCCAGCGCCGAGACACCCCGGAACATCTCCTTCCTCGGTTCCAACGCGACCGGCCGCAGCGTGGTCATCGTCATCGACCATCCCGCCGAAATGACCCGGTCGTGGCGCGCCGTCTGCCTGCAAATCGCCAACACGCTTCGGTCGCTCACTTCGGATCAATCCTTCAACATCGTCCTTGCCCGGGAGTCGGATTGCCTCGCTTTGTCGCGCAACGATTTGCTCCCGGCCACGCCGGGGAACATCGACAACGCCCTCGACATGCTGCACGGTGTTTTCCCAAAGTGCCGCGCCAATCCCATCCCCGCCCTCGAGCTCGCCTTCCGGCTCAATCCCGATGTCATCTATCTCCTGGCTGGCAAGGACTTCGCGGGGGACGATGAAGTCGTCCGCTTCTGCGCCGCTCGCGCCCGCGGCGGCGCCGCCAGACTTCACACGATCGCCATCATAGATTCCAACTCGCAGGAGATTCGTCAGGATGCTCCCGGTTTCCAATGTCTGCGCGATATCACTCTCAGCGGCGGCGGTCGGTTTCACCTCGCCACGCGCGACAACCTTCGCGCCGAGACTCCGCCAGATCACACTCTGACCATCCGCAGGGGAACACGGTCTCCCGTCGTCGAATTCGCCCCCGATGGCCGGACCGCGTATGTCTATGCCAACATCAATCAGGTCAAGGTCTGGGAGACGATCGTCAATTACTGGCCGGAAATTGCGGCCGCGATCCTTGGTCTGATCCTCCTTGCGACCTTGATTCGCTCCGCCGGGAAGGACCAGGAACCCGGCGAGCAATACTGTCGCCGGTGCAACTACAATCTCCGCGGGCTGCCCGGCGATCAATGCCCGGAATGCGGCACGACACTCACGCCGGAGAACCGCGTTGAGGGCCGTCGCCGCCGACCGCGATTTGTCATCGCCACCATTCTGCTGATCTGCGTCGCGGTTGCTTACGTTCCCGCGGCCACACGCCTCCCGCGCCAGGGCAGGGCCAGCCAATGGCTGGATTGGCGCTCCATCTCCCTGGCCGACTGGGCCGTCACCGGCAAGCGCCAGTGGCTCCTCCGGCACATGACGCGAGACGACGCCATCGTCTGCGTCGACCTTGACCGCGGCACGATTGCCGGCGTCCGTTGCCGCATCACGAATCCACCCGACGGGCGGCTTTACAGCCGGATGCTGTCCCCCGACGGCCGGACGCTTCTGTGCAGTGTCGAAGACGGCGCCGCCGCGGTCGACTGCGCCACCGGCAAGATCATCCGCCGCTACGATTTCCCTTGCCACCAGGCCGTTTACACCCGCATTGGGATGCGCGCGATCTTCGGATGTCATATGAAGGAACTGGCCGCCTGGGACATTCACACTGGCAAGCAGGTAAGTGCCGTGACGCTCGACAGCGACGCGACCATCGGAGGCGTCCTGTCAGTCGCCGGCCGCGATCTGGCCGTTATTCTCTCCGAAGCTGAGTCCGGCACGACCGTCCGGGTCTGGGATCCGTTGGCCGGAACCTTCGTCCAGACGTTCAACGTTTCGTCCCGCTCCTGTTGTTGCGATGGTGGTCGCCTCTACGCGGCCCTCAATGCCGACTCCAATCTGACCATCGAAACATGGGACCTCCTCACCGGCCAGCGGCAGGCGTCGACTCCCACTGGGCAGACGTTTCCGCGCCATCCGATCCTGACGGCCAAAGGCGATTGGCTCGCGGCGACGACCGTGTCAGAGAGCGAGACGCTCGCCATCAACCTCCGCACCGGCGTCCATCGGTCCTGGCAGATGCGCTATCCTTTGCCCGCCATCTCGCCCGACGGGCGACACCTCGTCGCCGGCGCCTATTGTGGTTCGGGCCACTTCGATGAAGTCCGCATCCACGATCTGCCACAGTAGGACAGACATTCCTGTCTGTCATCCGAAGGACATTCCTGTCTGACTGCGGGGATTCTGTATAGAATCCAAGGATGCATCCACGGCATATCTCCCGGCGTCGCCTCCTTCGCACCAGTGGCACGGCTTTGCTCGCCATGAATCTTTGGCCGGGGGCGCTGGCTCATGCCGACCAGGGCGGGGAGGACTTTGAATTCATCGCGGCCAACGACCTGCACTACCAGGACGACAATTGCGGCAAGTTCTTTGCCGCCGTGCGCGCGAAGATCGGCGAGGCCGCGCCGAAGGCCGAACTGGTGCTGGCGCTGGGCGATATGGCCAACCGCAACGAAGCCAAACAACTCGCCGGCATGCGCGATATCCTGCGGGGCTGGAAGAAGGATGTGCGGGTCGTGCGCGGCAACCACGACTGGGTCCTTTCTGATGACGAGATGCAGGTGTCCGGGAAGGAGTTCGAGCAGCTCTATCCGGATTCGCTCAACTACACATTTGACTATCACGGCTGGCAGTTCATCGCCCTGGACAGCACCGATGGGCCGAAGTGGCAATACGTCGATATGCAGCCTCCGGCGCTGCGCTGGCTGGATGACAATCTCCCGAAACTGGACCGCCGCAAGCCGACAATCCTGATGACGCACATTCCCATGGGGCAGGAGGTTCGAGCGGTGTATCGGCTCAAGAATGAAGATGCGGTGCTGGACCGCCTCAAGCTGTTCAACCTCCGCGCGGTGCTCTGCGGCCACTACCACGGGCAGACCGAATCCCGTCGCGGCGCGATCGTCATCACCACCGGCAAGTGCTGCTCATTTGCCGCGTCCAATCACGACCGCACACCGGAGAAGGGGTTCTTCGTGTGCAGCGCCAAGGATGGACGGATCGACCATCGATTCGTGGAGGTGACGGAAAGAGGGTAGTAGTGGCAGCGTCCCCGCGGGCTCGCAATACCGGACGATTCACGCTTCAGGAAGGCCGGCGAGGACGCCGGCCCTACTTGATCGCGGCTCGGATCACTACTTCTTTTCCGCCGACTTCTTTTCAACTCGCTTGTGCGCCAGGAACCAATCGTAGAGTTCCTGGTTGGCGTAGCTGGCGGTCCAGGAATCGTGGCCGACGCCTTCGTAGCGGGTGTACTTCACTTCGCAGCCGGCCTTTTTCATGGCCTCGACCATCTCGTCGCTGCTGGACACCGGCACGGTGGGATCCTTGTCGCCGTGGAAGACCCAGGCGGGAACGTCCTTGAAGCGGCGGACCATGGCCGGGTTGCCCGCGCCGCAGATCGGTGCGATGGCCGCGAAGCGCTGCGGGTAGCGCGAGATCATTTCCCATGTGCCGAATCCTCCCATCGACAGGCCGGTCAGATAGACGCGGTCGGGATCGACCTTGTTGGACGCCATCACGCTGTCGAGCAGGGCGTTGAGTTCGAAGGGATTCCACCAACTGTTGGCCGGGCATTGCGGTGAAACCACGATGAAGGGGAAGTCCTTCTTTGTTTCCACGATCTTCGGTGGGCCATGGACTTTCACCTTGGTGACGTCGTCGCCGCGTTCGCCGGCGCCGTGGAGAAAGAGGATCAGCGGCCACTTCTTCGCGGGATCCTTGCCGTAGTCCTCGGGCAGGAAGAGGAGGTAGCTGAGTTTGACGCTGATCTGTTTTTCAAAGACCTGGGCGTGCTGGCCCGGTTCGGGTTTCTGCTGGGACCATGCAAGACCCGCGGGAAGCAGGGCCAGAAGGGCCGTCGCCACGATTATGTTGCAGTTCTTCATCAGTTGCTCCGTTGAAATGGATTGTCGAGAGTAATACCGCGAAGGCCGGCGTTTGTGGCTACTCGTTCGGACGTGAAACACAGAGATCACAGAGACCTGCTCGGTTTGCGGAAGCGGCTTGAGTAATCCAGCAAGTGCGTCTACGCCTGGAGACAACCGCGGAACGCATGATTCCGATTCGCCTGATGGTTTGAAACGACCAAACGGGTCTCGGTGATCTCTGTGTTTCAAGCTCCTTGCATAAAACGGAAGGGTCGCAGTCCGGACCCTACGGACGCATCACCCGAATCCCGAACACGCCGCCGGCCCAGCCGGCCGGGGGCGACTGGAACTTCACCGTGATCTTGCTCTTGCCCTTGAGCATCTCGGCGGGAATCGCGGTCTTCTCGTCGTAGAACTCGTTCGGCTTGTTGTTGGCCAGCTTCTGCGTCGTCAGTTTGACGCCGTCGATGAGAACATCGAACGACCGGTTGCCGTCGCTGCCCCAGTAGGTCACCCACAGTTCCTGCGGCTGGTCGGGTTGCACCTTCAGTTCCCAGGAGAACCAGCCGCTGTCGCGGGCGTCGCGATACTTGCGGTCGCCGAAGTCGCCGGCCCCGCTCTTGCTGGACTTCACGGCGTGATCGCGCTCGTGCTGCTCTTCGCCAGGGCGCACCGAATCCACCGTGCGGGCTTCCAGTTCCTTTTCGCGGGCCTGCTGCGCCTTGTACGCCTCCTGTTTCTTATCCCACAATTCCGGTGTGAAGGAATCGAAGTAGACGGTGTAGCTCCGGCCGCCGTGCATGCGGAAGAAGGGTTCGAGCGCCACGCCGCCGGGGGCGCCGGGAACGCGGAACTGCCCGGCCGGGCCGGTGAAGGTCAGCGGCTTGTCGGCGGCCGGCTTGATGTCGGCCAGCAGTTCCGTGTCGGCGGAGACAATCGCCGGCATCGGCTTCTTCGTATCCACCTGTGCCGACAGCACGATCGGGCCATCGAGCAGGGCGAAGCGGTTGGCGTTGTCGCGGAAGCCCTCCTTGCGGAGCGTGAAGGGAACGGTCAACTCGATCGTGTCGCCGGTTTTCCAGGTGCGATTGAGCGCGACCCATTCGCCGGGCTTGGCGGTGATCGCCTGTACCTCGCCGTTCACCTTAGCTTGCACGCCTTTTTGAGCCCAGGTCGGGTGCCGCAGTTTCACGGTGAACTTGGCCGGCGCATCGCAGGTCAGCGTCAACTTCGTCGAGGGTACGTCGGGATAGCTCGTCTCCTGGCGCAACTTCACGCCCTTGGCTTTCCAGGCGAGTTCCGAGGCGATGAAGAGGTTCACGTAGAGTGTCTGGTCGTCGTGGAAATAGATCGAATCGCCATACTTGGCGTGGTTCTCCACGCCGGTGCCCGTGCAGCACCAGAAGGAACTCAGCGGCGTGCTGTAGGTCTTGTGGGAACCCGGCCGCAGCGGCACGTAGTAGCAGGTCATGCCATCTTCGGGATTCTGCGAGGCGAGGATGTGGTTGTAGAGGGCGCGTTCGTAATAGTCGGCCGTCTCCACCTTCGGATCCCACGCGAAGATGTGCCGCGTGAGCTTGAGCATGTTGTAGGTGTTGCAGGTTTCGGTGGTGCTGGGGCCGAAGGCCTGGGAGAGCTTTTCCTTGGGCGAGAAGTGTTCGCCGTCGCTGTGGCCGCCGATGACGTAGGAGCGTTCATGGACGACCGTGTCCCAGAAGAACAGCGAGGCCGTGTGGAGCGATTCGTCGCCGGTCAGTTCATATTCGCGGGCCGTGCCGACGAACTTGGGGATCTGGGTGTTGGCGTGCAGGCCGGTGAGCTTGTCCTGCTTCTGGGTGGCCGGGGTGATGACGGCGAGGTGGTTGAAGCGCTTGGCGATGGCGAGGTATTTGGCTTCACCTGTGACCGCGTAGAGGTTGGCCAGGGTTTCGTTCATGCCGCCATGTTCTTCGCCAAGCATGTTCTGCATTTGCGCATCGGTCAGTTTGGCGTTGCGGGCGATGACCCAGTCGGCGAATTTGCAGACGGTGTCGAGCGCCTGCTTGTTGTCGCAGAGGATGTACATGTCGATCAGCCCGGCGTAAATCTTGTGGAGCGTGTAGTATGGCGCCCAGACTCGCTGGCGGGCCTCGACGCGGTCGAAGAAGGTTTCGGGATAGGCGCTGAGGTATCCGCTGCCGAGTTTGGCCTGCACTTCGGCCAGTCCCTTCACAATGGCGTCCCCTTTTTCCTTATAGCGGGCATCGCCGGTGCTGGCGTACATGAGGGCGCAGGCCGAGAGGTAGTGCCCGACGAAATGGCCGCGCAGTTCGCCCTTGGGCTCTTCCCAGCCGCCGAGCGGCTTGGCGGTGGAAGCCAGGCCGGCGTTGAGGCGGAAGGTGTGCAGGAGTTGATCGGGATCCAGCGAGAGGATGTACTTGCCGTTGAGTTCCATGGCGCGTTTGAAGGGGCCGTCGAGGAGACGGACGTCCGTGAGTTCAAACGGCTGCACCGTCGGTGTGACGGCCGGCTTGGCCTTAAGCTTCCCGGCCGGCAGGATCGACGAATCGGCGGCCGCGCCGAGGGCAAGAGCCGTCAAGAGGACGCACGCGATGGATTGGGTGGTGGTCATAGGTTCCTCAGCATATTTATTTTACAATGTTAAGTAAATCGGAATCCGGGAAATGTTGAAGAGGAAACTGAGGAGAATGACGAAACTGGAAACTCGAATGACGGGATTGTGCGACGGGAACAAAGTATTCTATTTGCGCGATGACGTCAGGCTTGGTTGATGCATAAGTGCTTTATACTGTTTGGCTTGCGTGATTTCTAATGTGGATGACGGGGCGAAAAAAACACCCCCAAAGCGCCCCCAAACCAACCCCCAAGTCTCCCCCAGAGAGCCGCCCAAACTCCCCAAGTCCTCCTCATATCGCCCCGTGCGGGCCAAGGTCGTCGCCGGCCGCCAGGGCGCGTGGTTGACAGCGGCGGTCATGTGGGCATTGTATGTGTTACGTTAGGTTTCGTCAAGGGATGACTTACGGTTTTTGTACGGGGCAGGGGAACAGCCTGGTTTTGGGGCGCAGCGTTCGGTTTGGCGAGCGACGCCTTACTTTTCGAGGCCAAATTGCTCGGAGTCTTCAAGGAGATCCCGGAAGGCGCGGTCGATGATCCGGCGCATCTGTTTTTCGAGTTCGTCAACCGTCTTGCGATCATCCGGGAGCATCATCCAACACAGATGGATCGCCTGGCGAATTTGCTGGTCCACCTGGCCTGGTCCGAACATCTGGCGCATAGTCTTGCCGGCGTCCGGGTCGTTTGAGTCAAATATGGCCATGGAAAACCTCGTGCTGAATTGAGGATGAACGGCGACTATTGTTCAGGCTGTTTTGGAGCATCCGGCGCGCTGCCGATCTGCTGGAAGTCGGTAGCGATGTTGCCGATGGCCGGTCCGGTGAATTCGGGCTCGCTGTCGAAGACGTCCCACTGTTTCCGCAGGGCCGCGAGTTTGGCTTTGGCGGCGTCGGATCGGCCGGCAAGAAGATCGGCCTCGATCTCGGCCAGCGCCCTGCTTCCCGGAGCCTTGACGGAACTGATCAGCCAAACCCGTTGGATGCTGTGGCGCAACTCCGTGGCAACATACCAGCAAGCCGACGTGACCAGGGCGGTCAGCACGATGGTGATGAATGTGCGGTTCATGGTGGGCCTTTCGGCGAGTGGCGACGGATCCTCGCGGCGTGCGGGATATCGGCGTCCGTTAAGCATAACGCGCCGCGCGTTTGGCGGCTATTGGGCCGGGATACGCGGCCGACGCTCGGACGCTCGCGACAAAGCAAGGAATAGGACGGAATGAAACGCGGACACAGATCGTGGGCTGTGACGCCCGCAGCTGCCGGCCGGCGCCCGCATCGCCGCCGCACCCAATCACAACCCGCCACCCTCAACCACTCCGTTGCCGCCCACTATCAACTATCAACTTTCAACCATCAACTAACATTTATCCAATGCCCTCTTGACATAATACCTAACCATTAGATACAATTCAAAGTTGCATTCTCGCTCTGACAGCCAGTTGGCTTTCGAGCATCTCGGGGTGAGACATCGTCTCATGCCGCCGCTCTTTCTCAACCGAATAAGTCCGCTTCTCAACAGATGCCTGGTGGCGATGACCGGTCCTTCCGAAAAGGACCTCCCCGGGACCCGAAAGGACATTTCCGGGACACGGTAAGGACCTCCAAGGGACCCGAAAGGACCTCTTCGGGACACTCAAAGGACCCGCTTTTTCAGACAGCCAGCGAGCACGACATGCGCCGTAAGAGTCTGCTAATAAACAACTTACAGATACAACGGCACCGCCAACCACGAGAAATACTTTTCCTGCCTCCCCCAGCCCACTCGGCCGCACCGGCGTCTTGTCTCCGGCTACTGACGACGCCCACACTGACTACGCAGCCCGCCTCTTACCCTCATCCGTGCCACAATCCATCAGAATCGTCGCAGCGTGCGAGGATTTCTGGTGCCCGGAAATCGGATCGCTGGCAAAAACATGGCAGGTAAAAAATGAATACCGTCATCCCATCCGATTCATCTTTTACCTCCCATGTTTCTGCCTTTGTCTGCCTCTGGTTGCGGGCGTAGCTCACGCTGGGTGATCCGCGATATCCGCGGCCGACACGCTCAACTCGACTGTACCTTGATCCTGATCACTTCTTCCTGATAGACTCCCCATCTGGCAGGGAGCCAACTCCCCGCATGTCCCGAATGCATCACACTCTCTTGCCGGATGGATTTCTGATGCGAAACGCAACAAGAACTCTGTGGGTGGCCTTCGCCCTGTGCAGTGTCGTGAGGATCGCGAACCTGGGAGGTGCCATCCGGGCGGCCGAGAATGGGCCGGGGGGCGTCGTGACGGCGAACAAGCCGGAGGCGGGGCAGGCGGCCGTCGAGGCGAAGGAGCTGGGCTTTGACGAGATCATCTTCATCAAGCGCAAGCCCTACTCGTCGGATCACTACTATACCGACATCGACAATGGGACCAGTCCCGATCGCTTCCAGCCCGACAACGGCATCTATATCTACAACGCGCGCACACACGCGGAACGGCCGGTGGTGAAAGCGGCCGATCTGCCGGGAGGCAAGGGGTTTATCGGGAAGATCAGCCTGTCGTTTGATGCGAGCAAGGTGCTCTTTGATTTCCGGCAGGATCCCGGCTCGGGCTTTCGCGTCTGGGAAGTGAGCACGGACGGCACGCACCTGCGGCAGGTTTCATTCCCGCCGCCGGATGAAGCGGAGAAGGCGGCCCGGTGGCGCAAGGGGTGGCACACGGACGACATCCACCCGTGCTATCTGCCGGATGGCGGCATCATGTTCTCGTCGACACGCTGCGAACATACGATCCTGTGCGGCGGGTCGGGCGCGCTGGTGGCTCCGAATCTTCACCGCATGGATGCGGACGGGACGCACGTTCAGCAACTGACGCAGAGCCCGGTCAGCGAGTTCTGCCCGGTCGTGCTGGATGATGGCCGGGTGGCGTATCACCGCTGGGAATACATCGACAAGGGAGCGCGTGTCGCCAAGACGATCTGGTCGATGAATCCCGATGCGAGCCGGCCGCAGGAACTGTACGGGCTGGCCGACGATGCCACACCTGTCTACATGTACCCGCAGCCGATGCCCGGCAGCACGACGCGATTTGTGAGTGTGGGGAGCTGCCACTATCCGCAGGGCGGGTGCCTGGGCGCGATTCTGCTCATCGACACGGGCAAGGGCTCGCGCGTGCCCGGGCCGGATCCGGACGAGCCGGGGTTTATCGCGGGCGATGAACGCGAGTCGGTCGTCAATATCACGCCGGAGGTGTTCGTCCAGCGCCGCATGGAACCGGGCTGGCGGTTCCGCACCGAGGATGGCAAGTATGTGCAGGATCCGGAAGGCCGCCATGGCCACCTGTTCACGCATCCGTATCCCATCAACGATCATCAGTTCCTGGTTTCCTACAAGGTGAATTCGGCGGACCACTTCAAGAATGTGGCCAATGCCTATGCCCTGTATCTGATCGACACCAAAGGCGGCCGGCGGCTGCTTCACGCGGACGAAAAACTTTCCTGCTGGCACGCGCTGCCATTGGTTGCCAAACCGGTTCCGCCGGTGGTCAGGCAGCCGCGAGATGAGAAATACGCCGCGACCAACGAGGCCGTCTGCACGGTATCGAACATCTACCAGGGCATGGAGAGTGTTGCGCCGGGGACGATCAAGTGGATCCGCATCAACGAGGCGGTGCCGCGATACTGGTCGACCGGCCGGCGCTGGACGCCATCGCTGAGCAGTTCCAGTTGGAAGGCCGCCCTGTGGCCGCGCGTGCAGTGGGGCGTGGTGCCGGTGGAGAAGGATGGCTCGGCGCAGTTCGTGGTGCCGGCGCGCCGCAGCATCTTCCTGCAGGCACTGGATGAGAATTTCCGTGAGGTGCAGCGTGAGCGGACGTACATCAACTATGCGCCAGGCGAGACGCGCTCCTGCACGGGTTGCCACGGGCAGGCCAACCACAGCGTTTCGGCTGCCGATCGTCCGGGGCTGCCGCTGGCGCTGACCCGGGCGCCGAGCGTGCCGCAGCCGCAGCCGTGCGATCTTGTCGAAAACGGCGGAGATGGCCGGGCGGGCCAGGTCATTCACTACCCGGCCGATGTGCAGCCGCTTTGGGACGCCAAGTGCGTCTCGTGTCACGGCGCCAAGGACCCGGCCGGCGGATTGAAACTGACGGGTGAAGTGACGCTGTACTACAACACGTCTTATGAAGAGCTCGCCCGCAAGCAATTGGCCGGCCCGCTCATTGCGGAGTTCACCTCGTTTCAGCAAGGCGATCGGGGCAACTACAACGGTGCCTATCTGCCGCCGCGGAGCCTGGGGTGTGCCAAGAGCACGCTGATGGCGGTCCTGACCGATCCGGCGGATGCCAGGAATGCCAAAGACGATCATTCGAAGATGCTGACGAAGATGGAACTGATGCGGGTCAGCCGCTGGGTCGATACGAACTACCAGTTCTACGGCAGCTACTTTGGGCGCCAGCATCCGCAATGGCTCAAGGCGGACCCGGCGGTTCCCGCGTACGACCCGGCCGACTTCCGCCGCAAGGCAACGTTCGACGAGGCGTGTGGCTTTCTCGCCCCGGCATGGCACCGGTAGGGCGGGCACCAGGAAGGGGAGACTCGACATGGACCGGCCAGCAGACGTTCAGACGAAGAACCCCGTCTCGCGGATCGAGATCAGTCTGCAGAGAATCGGGCAGCTTTTTAACACGATGGACCCTTCTCCGTTCCATGAGAAGGATCTCGATGCCGACGCGGAGGAGTTCATCCTGAGCTGGGCCCAGGAGTTTCATGCGCGTACGCCGCTGGTGCTGGTCATCCATGTGAACGAGGCCCAGGACGAGAAGACCACGGACCCGATGGTCGAACACGCGATCCAGCACTATTTCTCGTATCGCGCGGGGCTGAGCCGGCTGGAATTCAGGCGGCTGATGAAAGATGGCCGGCACAGCCTGATGATCGGCCTGGCGTTTCTTTCCGTGTGCCTGGCAGCGAGCGAACTGCTGGCGTCGAGATCAACGGCGCAGAGCGTGATCCGCGAGGGCCTGACGATTGCGGGATGGGTCGCCATGTGGCGGCCGCTGGAGATCTATCTGTACGATTGGTGGCCCGTGCGCCGGCTCATGAAGATTTTCGAGAAGATGAGCCGGATGAAAGTGGAAGTGCATCGGGGTAAGTGATATGTGGCCGGCAATGGCCGGGTTTGCTCGTCCTATGGTTGCCCGGCATCGGCGGCGTTAACCGCACGCGCTTTAAAAAAGGTGTAGCAGAAGACGCCGTCGGCTTCCGCGGTGCGGTAGAGATCGGCGATGCCTTTGTCGAAGTCGCGCTCGCTGATAAGGCCGGATTTGAGGGAGGACTTGCGGACGCCCTCGATCATGGCCGTGAAAGTCTTCCGCGTAAATCCGTCGACGAGGCCTGGCTTGCTGGAGTCGACGTAGACCATGCGTGGAGAAACGCGAACGTCGACGAAGCCGGCTTGGCAAAGCAGGGGGTACAGGGCGCGGCCGATGAGCGCATTGCCGCCGGCCTTTGCCTGCAATTGCACCTGGCAGCGGATGGCCTGGCGGGCGAATTCACTGTCGGGATGGAAGAACGCGGAGCCGTGATCGCCTTCGATCACGGTGATGGTCCCGCCGGGTTTGAGCATGCGTTTGAGGGCCGCAAGAGCTTCGACGGGGTGGGCCACATGTTCGAGGACGAAGCAGACGAAGACATGGTCGAATGACGCGGGTGGAAACGGCAGGTGGAAGATGTCGGCCTGACGGAGCGTGACGTTTGTGAGGCCGGCCGCGCGAACGGCGCTGGTGGCCTGTGCGACGGATGTTTCCGAGATGTCAATGGACGTGATGAGTGCGCCGGGGCTGTTGGATGCGAGGGGCACTGTTTGCGCGCCGACGCCGCAGCCGGCCTCCAGGACAGTGCTGGCCGGCGGATAGGTCGTGTCAGAGTGCAGGAGATCCACGAGCGTGGAGGCCTGATCCTGCAATCGCAGGTTTTCGCGTGGGTCGTAACCGTGGACGTAGGAGGTAGGCATGGGGTCTCCGGTGAGAGCGCGGGAAGCGAGTAGGGTGTGCTTCAGCACACCACGAATGGCGAGAGTAATGTACAAGAAGCGTAGCGTGCCGACGACACCCGCGACATCGAGATTTCGAATCTCAATCGCCATCTTCAGATCGACGGTCACATCGCCATGCCGATCACCACAACCATGCATCGCTTCGTGTCTTCGTGCCTTCGTGTTTGATTGTCTTCGGTATTGCCATGCCCCGGAAAACTGCGGTCGTTCGCAAGGAATGGGGCTTCTATCGCCCACACGTAGCCCTGGATCACTACGGATATTGCCATCCATGGCTTACGCCATGAGCTACCATGTTTCGCCCCTACGGGGCTGCGGGAAATCGGGGATTGGACATCGATTCCGTGGCCTTACGGCCACGGCTACCGGAGGTGACGGCCGTTCCGGCCTGCGAATGGTGTGCTGAAGCACACCCTACAGGCTCTACAGCTCCCAGCCCTTGCGGAACACGGGCGTGGTGAACTTGTCGGCGGTGGGGTTGTTGGTGATCTTCATGGCGGGGGCGTCCCATTGGAGTTCCTGGCCGGGGAAACGCTGGGCGATGTTGCCGAGCAGGGCGAGTTCGCTGAGCGGGCCGCCGTAGTCGAAGTTGGAGCCGGCCGGCTTGTTGGCCTTGATGGCTTCGAGCCAGTCGGCGTGGTGGTTCTTGGGACGCGGGAGGGTCTTTTCCGGCAGTTTGTAGGCCTTCATCTGAGCTTCGGGGAAGATGCGCAGGCCGCCGGCGCCATGCGAACCGTAGGTGATGCCGCCCTTGTCGCCGAGCACGATGGCGCCGATTGTGGGCACGGTGCGGTCTTTGTCGAAGTTTTCCGGGCGTGGGATGGTTTCGATGCCGTCGTGCCAGTAGATGGTCACGGGGCCGCGTTTGCCCCTGGCCGGGAAGACGTATTTGATGACGCTGCCGCTCGGGAAGGTGTCGCTGTCGGTCTTGGGGTCATAGTCGCGCGTGACTTGTGCCGTGACGGTGGACGGCGCGACCAGGTCCAGGGCCCAGAAGACGGGGTCGATGACGTGGCAGGTCCAGTCGCCGATGACGCCGGTGCCGAAGGGTGTCCAGCCGCGCCACTTGCCGGGCAGATACATGGGGTTGTACGGCCGGTCCAGGGCCGGGCCGAGCCAGAGGTCCCAGTCGAGATTGACCGGGACCTCGTTCTTTTCCTGGAGCTTGGGCAGGTCCTTCACGCGCGAGTAGACCGACTGGCAGGCGCCGTGGATGGTGTGGACGTTGCCGATGGCGCCATCCCAGATCCACTCGCACAGCATGCGGATGCTATCGGTGGAGTGGCCCTGGTTGCCCAGTTGGGTGATGACCTTGTTTGCGGCCGCGGCCTTGCGCATTTGGCGGACCTCGTAGATCGAATGGGCCAGAGGTTTTTCGCAGTAGACGTGCTTGCCCATCTTCATGGCCGTGATGCCGATGAAGGCGTGGTTGTGGTCGGGCGTGGAGATGGAGACGGCGTCGATGTTCTTGCCGACGGCGTCGAGCATCTTGCGGAAATCGCTGAACTGCCTGGCGCCCGCGTGCTTGGCGGCCGCCCCGCCGAGGCGTTTGGCGTCGACATCGCAGAGGGCGACGACGTTCTGGTTGCCCAGCCCGTCGAGGTTGGCGGTGCCGCGCCCGGCGACGCCGATGAAGGCGATGCTGACCTTCTCGCTCGGTGGTTCCTTGCCCGCGCCCAGGACATGGCGGGGGACGATCATGAACGCGGTCGCGGCGGACGAGGATGCGAGAAGGGTGCGACGCGAGAGATAGGTGCGGGTCATGGGTTGGCTCCGTTGAGGGATATACGCGGGGGGAGGCGGGGTGTTGGGGGGACTGCGTGGCGACTCTACGGAACTGGGGCGTTCTTGTCCCGGGTCAGCGCCTCGCCCCAAATGTTGATCGTGGTGGTAAATTCGCCGGGATCGGACGCCACGATCTTGATGGCGATGGGGACGAAGCTTTTGCCTTGATATTCGGGCATTGCAGTGTACTTGCTGATCTTGCCTTCGGTCGCCAGTGGACCAACGACGTTATTGTCGATACCCGACTTGATCGCCGCAATACCGATTGGAACGAAAAGGATGTTCTGCGGGATGTCTTGCCCGCCGAACTCCAGCGGCATGAGGAACAACTTCTCAAGGTCACCGTGCCGAAACAGTTCTTCGGCTTTTGCCAAAGAATCGACCTCGGAGAAATCCGGGCCATTCCCGGGCGGCGACTTCTTCTTGAACCAGTCGAACATCTGATCCACCTCTGCTGGCTAACGACGATGCTCACCTGCCGAGATTGTCAAGAGGTTCCGTCTCAGTTCCTCGGCCGCTTCCTTAAACGGGCGCTCGCGACCTTGGCGAATCTGCTCTTCCGATTCGCCGATGGCAACCATATCGTCATCGTCGAGTTCGTTCCACGGATCGTTCTGCGTCATGGCGCATTCCTGTGCGGACACCAATAAGACACGCTAAAGCGTGAACTCCGAACAACCCATTTGCCCCATGGCCGCGGCGTAGCAGGTGCGGAAATCGGTGGTGGCGCGGAGGCCGCCGTCGTGGAGGTCTTGCAGTGACGGGGCTTGGCCGTGGATTCCGCCGGCGATGCCGCCGCCGGCGAGAAGGACGACGGAAGCTTCGCCGTGGTCGGTGCCGGCGGAACCGTTTTCTTTCAGGCGACGGCCAAACTCTGAGAAGACCATCACCCTCGTTTCGCCGTCGCGACCCTCGGCGGACAGGTCGGTCAGGAACGCGCCGATGGCTTGCGACACGGTCTGGAGCAGGCCGGCGTGCAGATCGGCCTGATGGGCGTGGGTGTCGAAACCGGCTTGGGCGATGTGGAAGAAAGCGGGGCCGTTGGTTTGGGTGAGGACTTGGGCGAACTTGGCCAGGCCTTGGGCCAGTGGGGTTGTGGGATAGGACCCGTTGGGTGTGCGGGGGCTCGGAACGCCACCAGATACCGCGGCAGCGGAGATGTGTCGGAGTACCGACACCACGGGCTGGAAGCCCGTGCCACCAAATTCGGACGGGACGGGGAGATCGGGGCAGCGAATCAAGTCGGCGGGAGCTGTTGCATCGAGGCAGAGTGGCGTGGTCGTCGCGCCTGCGAACATCTGCGGGCAGACCGGACCGCAATAGAACAGCGGCGATCGGCCGGCGAGCCAGCCTGTGTTGCTGGCGCCCGACGGATCGGCCGTGTGCCAGGTTTGCTGCGACGTGAAATGCGAACGGCTCGGATTCGGAGAACCGACGCCGCGGAAGATTGCGAGTTTGCCATTGTGGAACAGCTCGGCCAGCTCGGGCATGGAGGGATGCAGGCCGGTGTCGCCGCTGAGCTTGAGAACTTGTGAGGGCGGGATCGCCAGTGATGGCCGGGCGTGATAGTAGGCGGCGTCGGTGTAGGGGATGACGGTGTTGAGACCGTCGTTGCCGCCGTTGAGTTCGATGAGGATCAGTGCCCGTGCGGTCTTTGCCGTGTTGCCGCCGGCTGCGAACCCGTTTGATGCGTACACGCCTGCGGCTAGTGCCCCTGCTCCGGCCCGAATGAAATTCCGACGGCTGATGGCCATGCCCGGCTCCTCTCGTGTTATGCCCGCAAGTATAAGGACTCGTCAGCGCATACGCACGCGAGAATCCGGCGTTGAGGGCTGTGGTCAGAGGCTCGGGCGAGTCGTGCTTCTGTACGACCGGGACGGTCACGCCGCGAAACGGCCGCGGAGACCGCGGCCCTCCCAAAGCCGGCGGTTTCGGCGAAACCGCCCTACCGAACCGATATGTGCAGGTGTTTCGACAGGAAGATGACCAGAAAGATCAGGAACGGGATGGCCACGCAGAGAACCACCATGCGATGGCGCTGCCAGTTGCCTTTCCAATGCACCACCGGTTGCAGGCGGGCGGCCCGGCCGGTGAGTTTCACCTCGTCCGCATGGTCCAGTTCGTGTTTCATGTCCCGGGCCGAGGCGTAGCGCTCGCCGAGCGGGCGCGACATGGCGTGCAGAATGATCTCCTCGACCGTCTCGGGGATCTCGGGGTTGGCCGACCGCGGCGCCACGGGGTCGCCGTTGAGTCGGGCGTTCATAATCAGCAGGGGGTTGTCACCTTCGAACGGTGGCCTGCCGGTGACCATCTCGTAGAGCATGGCGCCCAGACTATATATATCCGTCCGGGCATCGCCGCGCTTGCCCTTGACCTGCTCCGGCGCCATGTAGTCCGGCGTGCCCATCGCGGGTTGGAAGCCGCCGAAGGTCAGCCGTCGCGCCCCTTCGAGCTTGGCGATGCCGAAGTCCATGATACGGATGCTGCCGTCGGTGCAGATCATCACGTTGTCCGGCTTGAGGTCGCGATGCACCACGTCGTGGTCGTGAAGGTATTCCAGGGCCTCGCAGATGCGCGAGGCGATACGCAGCGAGTCCCCCACGGGCATCGGCTTGATCGCCCGCATGAGCTGGCCGAGAGTCTGTCCCTCGAGGTATTCCATGACCAGGTATGGGCGGCTGCGGTCGTCGGCGTCGATGGGTTCAACATGCAGGATGTAGGGATGGTTGAGCTTGGAGCCGATCTCCTGCTCGCGCTGGAATCGCGAGAAGAAACCGGGATCGCTTTCGAATTTCATGAACGGCAGCTTCATCGCCACCGTGCGATTGTCCTTCAGATCCGTGCATTTGAAGATCGACGCCATGCCACTGGTGCTGATCAGTTCGTCGACGCGGAACCGGCCGTCGAGGACCTGCCCGACTTGAATTTCATCACTCATACGTTCCGGTGCCTTTCGATAAACGGGCAAGCCACGATAGTAGTCAACCTGCTCGGTGATTTCGACGCGGATAACCTGTACTGATAGATTGTCCCCGGCCTCGCGGCGGACAGCCAGGTCGATCAGTTGCTTGCACGCTTCCTCGGGCTGGTTCTTGGTCACAGCGTCGTAGACTTCGCCTTCATTCAGCGTGGAGTAGAGCCCGTCACAGCAGAGCACCAGCAGGTCGCCGCTACGGACGGTGGTTGTCGAATAGTCCGGACGGACGAACGGGTCCTGGCCGACGCAGCGCGTGAGGACTGAGCGCAACTCGCTGTTGGCCGCCTCCTGCACGGTGATCAGCCCAAGCTTGAGCTGCACGCCGGCATAGGAATGGTCGTTGGTGATCCGGCGCAGGCGTCCCTGCTGCACGATATACACGCGGCAGTCCCCGACATGCCCGATGTAGATCCGGTCGTCACGGAAGATGCAGATGGTCAACGTGGTGGCCATCCGCTTGCCCGTCTTGTCGCGGCGGGACATGCCGCTGTCGTAGACGGCGAGATTGGCCGCCTTGAACATCTCCCACAGCAGTGTGTTGGGCGACGTATCCAGTTCCGCGTCGGTGAAGATATCCATCGCCGATTCCACGGCGACGCGCGAGGCGATGTCGCCGTCGCCCTGGCCGCCCACGCCATCGGCAATGATGGCGACAGACCCGCGCGCCCGGCGTTCCTCGAGCGTGGCCGGGTGAAAGAAACCGATGTAGTCTTCGTTGCGTTCGCGCACCGGGCCGGGAACGCTGAGCTGCGAATAGGTTAGTTGCATAGTTCTCGTCGAGGCGGCGGTATGGCCGCATGATAAGCTGACGGCAAGTGGTGTGCCAAGGGGGATTCACGCTTGTACGCATGGAAATGAGTACGCCATATGCGTAATGCGCTGGCAGGCTCGGTCAATCGTCACTTGGGCGCGCAGTTTCTGGGCGGGCTTCCAGCTCGACAGATGTAGATATTGAAATGTGCTGTAATTCGCCGGATCACAACCGCTTGTCTGGGCGTGATTTACATATAGTCTTAAATCCATGCGAATTGGTCTGGCGCGCGATTTGTATGCACTCTCGACAGACGGGTCCAGGCGGATCCGAGGAGAACGGTGAGCAGCCGTTCGAGGTTTTGGCGGCTTTGGCAGTCGTCATATTTCCGTAGGCGAACCACCCTTGCGTAAGGAGTGATTCAAGAACTGACGCGCAGTCGGAGCGCCCGTTCCGCGCGCACTTGAAAGGAGACCACGATGGCGGAGTCAACGACACCAACAACAAGAGCGACGCTCGGCCTTACAGGGCTGACGTCCAATGCGATGGCGCTTATCGCGCCAGGTGCATTCCTATGGCTGACGTTCGGTCCACAGGTGCTCACAGGATCGCCTGGAGCAGGCATGTCCATGTGGTTCGGCATCCTTGCCGCACTGCTGCTATGTCTGGCAACGGCTGTTGCTTATGCCGAGCTTTCCAAGCTTTATCCCGGAGCCGGCTCGAGCTATTTCTTCGCCGAGCAGGCGTTCCTTTCCAAGACGCATGCCTATAAATTCGCCCGCATCGCCAAGTTCGTGGTCGGCTGGGCAAGCCACCTTTATTACTGGGTCTATCCGGGTGTGATGGTCGGCGTGACAGCACTACTGGCCGGCTACATGATCGGGCAGGTTTTCCCCAGTACATTCGCTTCCAGTTTGCCCAGTCCGCTCTTCATGTTCCTGTTCTGCATTGTCTTCGCGATCGGCGTGGCCTATATCGCCTATCGCGGCGTCGGCGGCACGACGGGCGTGAACGCGGCCATCAACGTCATTCAGATCTCGGCCCTGGTGGTCTTCTCGATTATGGCGATCGCCCACCGCTCGAGCCATCCCGAAGGCAGCAACGTCTGGGTGCTCGACTCCACCGGCAGCCTGACTGAGTACGCGCAAGCGACCGAACCGAACACGATCCCCGACCCCAAGGATGCCACCAAGACGATTGTCGACCCAAGCGGTGCGACTCATCCCAAGGTTGACAAGGACGGCAACGCCGTATGGGAACTCGGCGCCGACGGCAAGCCCAAGAAGTTCGAGGTCAGCTACGAGGGCGGAATTACCAAGGACGACAAGGGCATCGAGACCTACAACTATCACAACACTGCCAAGTCGGTCGTCGCCCCGCACGGGTTTGGCTACATCATCATTCAGGCCTGCGTCGCCATCCTGATCCTGGTCGGCTTTGAGTCGGTCACGGCCATGGGCGAAGAGGCCAAGAACGCCAAGCGGGATATCCCACGAGCGGTGCTCCTCTCGCTGCTCATTCAAGGCGGTTTCTGCTACACGCTCGAATACTTCGCGGCCAACTATTTCATGCACAGCGGCTACGGCGCGACGGCAAACGCCGGAGCCAGTTCGGCCCCTCTGGGCGACATGATGCAAATGGTGGGTGCATGGGCCTTCGGTAGTCCCAAGGCTGGCTGGTGGTTCATGATGGTGCAGGCTTTCACGGTGTTCCTCGCCCTGATTGGCACGACGCTGTCCTGCCTTGCAACCGGCGCTCGCGTGACCTACGCCATGGGCCGCGACGAGGAAGTCCCCAGCCACTTCGGGCTGCTCCATGGCAAGCGCCTGACCCCGCACCGGGCCATCTGGACGCTCGCCATCATCTCCGCAGTGCTCGGTATCGTGACCGTGTCGACCTACCTGTGCGGCCCGGCCGTCGGCGATGGCTACGATGCCACCGTGGCTTCCGTGCCCCACAACATCTGGTACTCCTTCGGCACGCACAAGCTGGCCAAGGCCACCGCGGCCATGATCCCGCAGAGCCTGCTGACGATCACGCTGGTCAGTAACTTCGGCACGTTTCTGCTGTACATGATGACCTGTCTGACCGCGATCGTGGCCTTCCGCGAGCATCACTCGTTCTCCGGGTTCAAGCACATGGTCGTGCCGGTGTTCGGACTGCTGGCCAACCTGTTGTGCATGGCGTTCTACCTGGTCGGCCCGTTCTTTGTCAGCGGCATGAGTTCCAAGGAACCCTACATTGCCCTGGGTGTCGCGGCGGTCTGGGGCATCTACGGTGGAATTTACTTCATCCGCTCAAGTAAGAAGAAAGGCAAGGAAGTCATCCTCAGCGCCTCGGCCAAGACGGTCGGAGTCTGATGCCCACGCGGCGATTCCAGACACGTTCCCCGATCACAGAGACGGCCGCCCGACCACCGGGTGGCCGTCTTCTTTTGATCGGAGTTCGCGATTACCAGTTCTTCCGGGAATCTCGCCAATTGAAACTGCCCCGTTTTGCGAGCTCGCCCCGGCGGCTCCATTTGACAAGATCACCATTCTCGCGTATTTCTGCTTAATTACCGTTACGCGAAGTCTTCTATTCTGGCTTAAAAACTATGATCGACACTGCTGTCTCCACGATCAACGAACGCGCTTCCGAAGAGTTCTTCCGAAAGGGCAACGAATCCGAAGCCCAGGCTCTGCATGAAAAGGCCGTCGAGTTCTACGAACGCGCGCTCAACGAAAACCCCGACCATGAGCAGGCCTGCTTCCGGCTGGCCGTGCTTTATGACCGCCAGGCCGATGATGCCAAGGCCATTGAACTGTACGAGCGGCTGTGTACCAGCCAGCCCGTGCATCTCAATGCCCTGATCAACCTCGCGGTCCTCTACGAGGACAATAACCTCTACGAGGAAGCTCGCCGCTGCCTGCGGGCCGTCCTGGACACCGATCCCAACCACAAGCGAGCCCGTCTCTTCATGAAAGATGTGGAGTCGGCCCGTTCGATGTACATCGACGAGGACAATCGCGACGAGAAGCACAGCACCGTGCTGAGCATTCCGATCACCGATTTCGAGCTGTCGGTCCGCAGTCGCAACTGCCTCAAGAAGATGAACATCAAGAACCTCGGCGATCTGCTCAAGGTCACCGAGCCAGAACTGCTCTCGTTCAAGAATTTCGGCGAGACCAGCCTCTGCGAGATCAAAGCCCTGCTGACGGCCAAGAACCTGCGCCTCGGCCAGGCACTCGAAGACCCGCGCAGCACGCCCAAGCGGCCGCTGCCGCCGAGCCTGACCAACATCCCGAACGATGTGCTCAACAAGTCGGTCTCGGATCTGGAACTGTCCGTTCGCAGCCGTAAAGCATTGCAGCGACTGAATATAAACACGATCGGCGAGCTGGCCGGCCGGACCGAAGCCGAGTTGCTCGGCTGCAAGAATTTCGGCCAGACCAGTCTCACCGAAATCAAGCAGCAGCTCACCACCTTCGGCCTGGCTCTCCGCAAGCTCGAAGACTGATCGACTGTTCACTGACCCAAAGGCAGGGACGCCATGGGACGTGGAAGGAAAAGGATCAACCGTCGCACGCGCGGGTTCTTGCGCGGGTTGTCTCGTGTCACGGGACGCCTCGTCCGGACCGCACGGCGCTGGAGGTTGTCCGCCGCCTCGCTGGCCATCATTCTCCTCAGCGGCCTGCTCTTCTTCACACCTTGGGGATGCACGCCCAACGCTGAGATGAACGGCGAACTTCCGCCGGCCGATCGGGTGATCCGCGTCAACATCTGTCCCGGCGTCGATCAGGTCACCATCCGCGCCAGCGAACCGCCGGCCTATTTCACTTCGCTCGACGGCACCAGCCGTGCCTTGGGGTTGCCTCGCAATACGGGCGTAACGCTTACGCTCGGCAGTGACGGCTGGCGCATTGGCGGAACGCCGCTGGGCCGGGGCGAACTCGTGATCCGCCCGGCCACCGTCGGCAGCGTATCCGTCGAAAACATCAGCTATCGCGGCCAGTTCCGCTTTGTCGCGACCAGCAACGGGCGATTTGATGTGGTCAACGACCTCGATCTGGACGACTATCTGGCCGGCGTGCTCGCCAAGGAATTGCTTTCCGGCTGGCTGCCCAGCACATACCAGGCGCAGGCGGTCATCGCCCGCACCTACGCGCTGTACGAGAAAAAGAGCGGCTCACCCAATCGCCGCTTCGATGTCTGGGCGACCACCGCCAGCCAGGTATACGGCGGCATTCCCGCCGAGAGCGCCAAGAGCCGCGAGGCGGCCAGCAGAACCGCCGGCTTGGTTGTGGGTTATGGTCCGGTAGGCCGGGAGAAGATCTTCAAGGCCTATTTCAGCGCCTGTTGCGGCGGCATTTCGCAGTCGGTGCAGGATGCATTCGGCGAACCGCTCATCGAACCGTTGACCGAGCAGAATGTCGGCACGCTGTGCAGCGCTTCGAGCAAGTTCAACTGGGGTCCCGTCGTGGTCAGCAAGGAAGACCTGACGCGTCGTTTTCGCGCCTGGGGGCAGCGACGGGCCAACCGCATGCAGAACGTCGGCACGGTACGTTCAGTGGAGATCGCCGACCGCAATCGTTTTGGCCGCCCGGTCCGGTTCAATGTGTATGACAGCAACGGGCTGCGCTACACGCTCATGTCCGAGGAACTGCGCTGGGCCGTGAACACGGATGCCGCCGAGGGCACGAAGCTCTTCAGCAGCTTCATGGAGAACATCATCAACGAGCCCGACCGCGTGCGATTTGTCGGCTGCCACGGCAACGGCCACGGCGTGGGCATGTGCCAGTGGTGCGCCGAGGCCCGGGCGCGGGCCGGCATGACTTACGAGGATATCGTGGTGGCGGCCTATCCCGGGTCGAAGCTCGTGCGGGCGTATTGAGCCGTGCGTTCGGAGTTCACGCTTCCGCGTGATTGTGTGCGATAATAGATGCAAGACACCCTGACGCATTAACTCCAAACATGTATTATGATCCGGCGCATGACGCTCCCGCGTGTCATTCCCGCCGCCCTGCTGATCCTCGTTATCTCCGTCCCCTTTCTTGCCGCCGAAACGCCCGCTGAACGCGCTGCCCACGATGCGCGGGAACTGCTTGACCGCAATGCCAGGGAGCATCCGCCGGACAGTATGCTCCGCGTGCGGCCGTCGCAGCGCGTCAAGGCCACGCTCGTTTTCGCGATCGGTGGACCGAAGCTCAATGTCGATCGCTGGATCCTCTATGCCCCGTTGCCGCCGGAACTGCCCGGCCAGCACGAAATCTCCTATGAGGCCAAACCCGAGATCGCCAGGACCGTCGAGCCGGTCGGGATACGACAGGCACTGCTGGTGTGGGACATCTCCACGACCGATGCGAACCGCAAAGTCATTGGCGTTAACATCACCTACTCGGCCGACCTGCTGTCACGTAAGCTCGTGCCGCTTAACGCGGGCGACACGGCGCCGCAAGTGCCGCCTCTGCCGCCCGAGCAACGCGCGGCGTTCACCGCCTCCAATACGCTGGTCGATTTCCACCTGCCGGTGTTTCAGGAATGGCTGGCGCAGAGCCGCTTGCGGCCCGCGGGTGCTGAGACCGATCTCGATTTCGCCCGGCGGCTTTTCCTGCACCTCAAGGAAGAGGCCGCGTTCGAGTTCAAGGAAGACCTCGACCGCCGTCCGTCCCGCGTCTGCAAGAGCATGAAGTCCGACTGCGCCGGCCTGACCGCGCTCTACGTGGCAACGCTACGGGCCAACGGCATTCCCGCGAGGCAACTCGTCGGCCGCTGGGCTCTGTCGGCCAAAAAGGATGAACTGCTCTACGGCAAACCCTGGCAGCAGGAGCATGTGAAGGCCGAGTTTTTCGCGGCCGGCATCGGCTGGATCCCCGTGGACATTTCCGCCGCCATTGATTTCGACAAGGTCCCCGGGAGTCTTGATCGCTTCGCCAACGACCCCGGCGATTTCCTGACATTCCACATCGATGCCGAACTGACGCTCGATGTCCCGAAAGTCGGCCGCCGAACCGCGCTGTACCTGCAGGAACCGGCCGTTTATGGTCTCGGTCCCGGCAGTTTCGAAGGGCAGATCAAGCGGTCCGAGTGGACCGTCCAACATAGCCGGCCGGGACGATAGACGGGTCGGCCATTCGCCATACGGTCACAATCTGAACTCTCAATGTCGTCGCGCTTGACCGTAGCGCATTGCCGGCGCGATAATGAGGGCAATGGCTGCGACGGTGATTTCCAAACCTTCCTCCGCGGGCTACTCCGACCATGTCGGCAGTGCGGCGCGGATATTACGAGATGGCGGCGTGGTCGTGCTGCCCACGGAGACGGTGTACGGGGCGGCCGCGTGTCTGGACCGGCCTGATGCGCTGGCTCGCCTGCGGGACGCCTGCACGCCGCCGGACACGCGGGCTCTGGTGATTCACCTCCCCAGGTCCGACAAAGCGGCCGAGTTCACCGGCCCGCTGTCACGTTACGCCATGCGGGCCATCCGCAAGCTCTGGCCGGGGCCCGTGGGACTGGTCTTCGACGTGCCGGGCGATGTCCGGCAGGCGGTCGCGGCCAAATACAGGATCGAGCCCGGCGAGGTCTTCAATGGAGGGCAGGTGACCATCCGTTGCCCAGACCATCCACTGGCGACCGATGTGCTCCTGGCCGTCGATTCGCCGGTGGTGATGCGTCGCGCCTCCGGTCCGGAAAGTCCCGGCCGGCAGGGGGAGCGCATCGATCCCACGTGGATCGAGAACGCCGATCTTATTCTCGACGACGGCCCAACGCGATTCAGCAGACCATCGACTATCATCCGTATTACAGGCGACGGCTATGAGCTCGTTCGCCAGGGTGTCTACGACCACAGGATCATCGATCGCCTCATGAAAACCACAATTCTCTTTGTCTGTAGCGGCAACACCTGTCGTTCGCCGATGGCCGAGGCGATTACCCGCGCAATGCTGGCGTCGCGCCTGGCGGTTACCGAGATCGAACTGGAGAAAAAGGGCCTGGCGGTCGTGTCTGCCGGCGTGTTTGCCAATCCGGGCGCGAAGGCAGCTCAACCGGCGATTGAGGCCGTTCGCGAGTTTGGCGGCGACTTGTCGCGGCATCGCTCGCGACAGCTCCTGCCGGAGCTCATCAACCAGGCCGATGTGATTTACACGATGAGCAGCGGCCACGCGCGGGTTATCCTTGCGATGGCACCGTCAGCCGCGAGCAAGATCACCGGTCTGGACCCCGACGGCGACATTGAAGACCCGATTGGCGGAGATCTTTCGTTATATCAATCGCTGGCCCGGCAGATGAAAGGCCTGATCGAGAAACGACTTACAGAGCGAGAGATTCCGTGAGAGCGGGTTCAGGGTTCGGGGTTCAGGAATTGGCGTTGGCTATCCGATCGCGCGGCATTAAGCCGAGGTACTGTCATTGGCTCTTGAACGCTGAATCTCGAACCATGGATGCTTCCCTTGGTATTCTTCCTCATCTTCATGTAGATTACCCAGTTCAACGGAGTCTCAGTAATGAAGATTGCGGTCGGTTCAGATCATCGAGGGTACGAGGCCAAGCGAAAGTTTGCGCCCTATCTCAGGCAGCTTGGCCACGACGTCGAGGATTATGGCTGCGAGACGAGTTCCGTGGCATCCGACTATCCCGATTTTGCCCTTGCTGTTGGCCGCGCCGTCATCGAAGGCCGCGCCGAGGTCGGAGTTCTGTTTGACAACAGCGGTCTGGGCATGTCCATCGCCGCCAACAAGGTTCCCGGCGTGCGCGCGGCTCTGGCTCACGATGAAGTCACGGCCCGGATCGCCCGCGAGCATAACCACTGCAATATCCTCTGCCTGGGGTGTGACCTGTTGAACGAAGGCGAAATCAAGAAGATCATCCAGATGTTCCTCACCTGCGCCTTCTCGCAGGGGCGGCATCTGCGCCGGATCGAGAAGCTCAGGGAGATCGAGAAGCAACTCGGCGCATAATTTTCCCGTGGCATGGGCAAGAGTGCTTGTCCATCTCAGGTAAACAACAAACCAGACAATTATTCCAAAAGAATCGGGCTCGCCCCAGGGCGAGCCCCTTCCGCTTCGCCATTCTTGATTTTCCATTGTCGACGCTCGCGCGCCGTTGGTATTCGGTCCAGAGCGCGCCGCAGCCG
>JANYKD010000187.1 GCA_025361735.1 Phycisphaerales bacterium | reverse complement strand
CGTTCACTGGCCAGCGCCATGGAGTTCTCGCGGCGGATCGACGCCGGCGTCGTTCACGTCAACAACCCGACGGCCGGGCTGGAACTGCAACTCCCCTTCGGCGGGTGCAAGTGTTCCACCAGCGGCTACCGCGAAATGGGGACGGCGGGCATCGACTTCTTTACACAGACGAAGACTTTTTATGTCGACCCGTGATACCTGTTTACATATTGCCATCCCCGATATTTCTGATAATAAGCATGCATGTCTGGAAGCATTTGCACAAACGGTCGTGATTACCTCGCCGGCTTGTCCCGGCTGGCCGCTCAAATCGATCCGAAACCGATCGATGCCCTGACCGACCTTCTTTTCAAGGCCTGGTCCGAGCGTCGCCGCGTGTTCGTGTTTGGAAACGGCGGCAGCGCCTCGACATCGAGCCACTTCGTCTGCGACCTCATGAAGACCGCCTGCGTGGACGGCCAGCGCCGGCTCGACGTCATGGCTTTGGTTGACAATATTCCTCTGCTCACCGCGCTGGGCAACGACATTTCCTACGATGACGTGTTCCGGTTCCCGCTGGAAACGTACGCCAAAGCCGGCGACGTCGCCATCGGCATTTCCTGCTCAGGCAAGTCGCCCAACCTGCTGCGCGCGTGCGAATGGGCCAAGGCCCACGGGCTCACGGTCGTGGCTCTGACCGGATTCAGCGGCGGCACGGTGAAGGATCTGGCCCAATTGCATATCAATATTCCCAGCGACAACTACGGCTGGATCGAGGATCTGCACCTCTCGGTCAATCACATGGTCGCCCAGGGACTGCACGCCCGGATCAAGGCGCAGGCGTGAAGTAGGGCCAGCGTCCTCGCTGGCCTTCCCGTCCACCAACGAACGCATTTCGCCAAAAAGGGCCATCGCCTCGCTGGCTCTACTTCAGCGTCACGCCGTATAACGCGGCGATCTTGCTGATGAAAACCTGGTGCTTTGCCGGCGCGGCGTCGTGCCAGTTCTGAAGATAGACTGCAAACGTGTCCCCCTTGCGCGTCGCAACGCCATTGAGCCAGCGGATCGACTCCCATCGCTCCGGCCGTTCTTCGAACAGTTGCAGCATGACGATCGACATCGCCCCGTTCAGATCGCGCGAGGTGGGCTCTTTCTCCAGCGTCATCCGGTGAGCCTGGTAAAACCCGGGCAGTCCCTTCTCGTAGAGTTCGTAGACGTTGTTGCGTTTACGGATCACATCATCGGCGTACTCGCGCAATGAGTCCCGATAGTCCTTCCAGTTTGGGTAGGGTGGGTCTTTCTTCCATGACCGGCTCATGGCGCGCATCGTATACAGCGACGCGGTTTCACAGAGCATTTCCTCGAACCATTTGTTCTGCCGATTGCCCTCTTTGAAGCCGCACAAGACGTGGCAAAACTCGTGCGAGAACTGGTACGCGTACTGAGCCCAGAAGGTCTTCTCCGTATCCAGCCGCACGACGATCTCGCCGCGATCATTGCGTTGAAACAGCGTGATCGGTCCCTCGTGGCCACGCGCCACGACCATCAGTTCGATCTTGTGGCCGGAAAAATGCTGCCACAATTCGCGCCCCGCCGAGGTGAGGATCGCGCGGATATCCGCTTCGCTGGCAGCAAAACCCTCGGTTTCGATGCGAAACGCCGCCATCGAGGCGGCCTTGCCGGGCGTCTCCTGGGCAAGGGAATGGAGCCCGCCTGCAATCGCCAGGATTGTCGCGCACGACCAGACCACCAGTCCCGTTCGCCGCCATGTGGAATCGTTCACCATCGGTTTGTCCTTCTGCTGGAGGCAACATCACCTCCAGAAGCCTTACACTCGGAGCGGCCCAAGGTTCAACCATGGGTTTCTCGGTCCCACGCGAAACCCATTTGACATTCCCCCTGGCATCGCCGAAAAATAGACCCATGAATCCACAACTGGACCAACTCAAGTTCGACTCCAACGGACTTATTCCGATCATCGTGCAGGATATTGAGAACGGACAGATCCTGATGATGGCCTGGATGAACCGTGAGGCCGTCGAACTGACGCTCAAGACGGGGAAGATCCACACCTACAGCCGCAGCCGCGGACGGCTGGCGCTCAAGGGCGAATCGAGCAAACATTTCCAGCACGTCAAGGAAATCATCACCGACTGCGATAAGGACGTGGTGCTCTTCAAATGCGTGCAGGATGTGGCCGCCTGCCACGAGGGATACCGGAGCTGTTTCTTCCGGCAATTTGACCCGGCCGGCACGGAATGGAAGATCATCGCCAAGAAGGCGTTCGATCCAGACGCTGTTTACCACAAATAATGGTTGCCAGCCTGGTGATTCACCGTGGCCACCAACACTCGCAAGCTCGATTATCGCTCGCCCCAGACTCTGGAGCCGGAACGGCTCAGGGCTTGGGATCTGTCCACGCTGTTCGTGTGGGCAATCTGCGCCTACGTCCTGATCCTGCCGCTGGCGGGAATGGTTCTTCGATGGGGTTTCTCGCTGCCACGCGGCCAGGAGGTAACCCAGGACCGCATCCGCTTCATGGTGGTCAACGCCATCACGCTGACCGGATTTCAGGGCAACATCGACACGGGGAACATGCCGCTGCCCTGCACGATGACGTTGTTCGCGCTAACCATGCTGGGCACGGCACTTACGCTCACGTTGGGCGGCCTGGCCGCGGTGAGAGTCCTCGATCTGCCGGTGGCGGATGGCCGGGTGTTGCGCAACTCGCTGATAGTCACCATTGGCCTGACCCTGGTCTGCTCGCTGCCACTCATGGATGCGCGCACCGATCCGCTTCAGGCGTGGATGCTCAGCCTGAGCGCATTGGGTAACAGCGGCCTGCATCTGGGCGCTCTCCCCGGCGTCTCCAGTTGGAAAACTCAGATCATCCTGCTCCCACTGGCCGTGCTGGGCGGGCTGGGGTTGCCGGTGCTCATGGAACTGCCGAAGTTACTCTGGCGCAATCGAGTCATGTCAGAGCACACGCGCCGCGTGCTGGTATCCAGTGCCGTCGCCTATCTGGCCGCCCTGTGCGGCATCGCGGCGATACGCATGGTCGCAGGCGGGGTGTTTGGACCGACGGTGGCTTCGGCATCGGCGATGGCGATCGACAGCCGCTCGGCCGGGTTTCCGTGGGAATATGCCCAGACATTCCCGCGGCTGATGCAGTGGTTTGTCATGCTGTTGATGCTGGCCGGAGCGGGACCGGCGGGGACGGCCGGGGGTATCGGCCTGACGACGATCGATGAGTTGGGTCGCGGTGTGCGGGCGTCGTTCCGCGGCGCAAATCCCGGCCGGACGTTTGGCCTCGCGGCGGCGTGGTCGGGTGTTTACCTGCTGACGGTGGCCGTCTTCTTCAGCGTGCTGCTCTGCACGACCGCGGATGTACGGGCGGACGTGTTGCTGTTTGAGACGATCAGCGCCGTGGGGAATGTTGGGTTGTCATTCGACCGGGTGATCCTGGTATCGCCGGGACTGGACGTATTGACGGCGGCGATGCTGGTTGGCCGGCTGCTGCCGCTGGGGATGCTCTGGTGGCTGGTGGCACGGCGCGAGCGTATGAACGTGCTGATCGGATAGCGATCTTTGCGTTTTTCTCCTTCCTGTGTTGGAATCATCACCATGAGCACTGCAGATCGATACCAGACCTATGAATCCCCCCTGGCGACGCGGAACGCCTCGCCGGAAATGCTCCGGCTCTTCTCGGCGCAACATAAGTTCGGGCTGTGGCGACGACTCTGGCTGGAACTCGCCCGGCAGGAACAGGCGCTGGGTATCACACGGATTGCGGCCGAAGCCCTGGCCCAAATGGGAGCCAATCTCGACAAAATCGACTTCGATCTGGCCGCCGAATGGGAAAAACGGCTGCGGCACGACGTGATGGCCCACGTGCGCACGTTCGAGCAATGCGCCCCGGCAGCCAAGGGGATCATCCATCTTGGCGCGACGAGCCAGTATGTCGTGGACAACGCCGACCTCATGATCATGCGCGATGCCTTGAAGCTTCTCTGCATTCGTTTGGCCAACGCCATCGATGCGCTCGGCACGTTCGCGGAGAAATGGAAGGCGCTACCCACGCTCGGCTATACGCACTACCAGCCGGCCCAACTGACCACTGTCGGCAAACGGGCAACGCTCTGGGCGCAAGATTTCGTGCTGGACCTTGCGGAATTCGAATACCGTATTTCGTCGTTGCGATTTCGCGGCGTCAAAGGAACCACCGGCACCCAAGCGTCGTTTCTTTCTTTGTTCGACGGGGACCACGCTAAGTGCGACGAGCTCGACCGGCGGGTGACCCAAGCGTTTGGGTTCGATTCATCGTTTACGGTGACGGGGCAAACCTACCCGCGCAAGGTGGACGCCGCCATCGTTGGGTCGTTGGCCGGGTGTGCGGCTTCGGTCCACAAATTCTGCAACGACATCCGGCTGCTGGCCGGGATGAAGCAGGTCGAGGAGCCATTCGAGGAAGAGCAGGTCGGCTCCTCGGCTATGGCGTACAAGCGGAATCCGATGCGGTGCGAACGCGCCACGGGATTGGCCCGCTTTGTCATTTCACTCGTCACCTCGGCTATGCAGACGGCGGCGGAGCAGTGGTTTGAACGCACGCTGGACGACTCGTCCAACAAGCGCCTGACGATCGCGGAGGCGTTCCTGGCGCTGGACGGGTGCCTGAGCATCGTGGCAAACGTGGCGCGGGGCATGGTGGTTTACCCCAAGACCATTGAGACGGCCGTCATGGCCGAGTTGCCATTCATGGCGACGGAGGAAATCCTCATGGCGGCCGTGCAGGCGGGCGGCGACCGGCAGGAATTGCACGAGCGAATCCGGCAGCATTCTCTCGCCGCAGCCCAGGAAGTGAAGGTTCACGGGCGGCCAAACGATCTAATTCAGCGACTGGATAATGACGGTATGATTACATCCTCCAGTCTTACCCAAGTTCTCAATCCCAGCCGGTTCGTGGGGCGATCTCAGGAACAGGTGGATATGTTCATCAGCTCGGTTCTAGCCGATATACGTCGTAAGTACCTGTCCAGCCTTGGGAAAGGTGGAGAATTGCGAGTCTGATAACGCGCTCGATGGAGGCGGTCTTCTGAGCTGCAAAGTGTGTTAACCGGCCATTTTTTCCTTGACGGGTTCGCTTTTACCGGCAATACTAGGGATGCTTCGGGTAAATAGGTTTTCTGGAGTCGGCGTCAGGTTGTGTTGTCTTAGCAAAATGGAGTGGACCGTGACTTATCAAACTGTCGAGCGTGGGGGAGTCGTGAAGGGTGTACTTGCTGCAGCCGTACTGGCGTTATCGTTGGGGACCGCAGCGGAGGGCAAGGAGATTGTGGACTTCAAGCAGGTCACATCGGATCTGCCCAAGATTCAACTGCTGAGTACAGGTGCCCTCGTGGCAGCGCCAACTGCTGCCGGTGCATTGGAAGGTTTGTCGATCGGGACCACCATGGTGACCACCAATCTCGGCGGCACGGCCGTGAGCCACTACAACGGTTCACTCAACCCGGGGCTGGATGGACTTGCGGGAACTGCGGACGATTCCACTGACTTTGACCACGTCACGCTTGAACTCAAGAACTTGACGGCGACCGGCAGTGCGACTTCAGCGCCAGTCCCGCCCTTCACACTGCTTTCGCAGGCCATCACTGCGGGCGGCACGTTCACGCTTTGGTCAGATCATAAAGACGGCGCAATTCCGGTCCTCCCGCCGACCGACCCCGGTTACCACGCGGACCAGTTCGACCTCTTGCAAGGCACGGTCACGAGCATGTATGTAATCGGGCTGCAGGGCACGGGATCTGCTTGGATCCAGGCTAATGTCCAATACACGGGCGGCGAACTGCTAGCTCCTTGGAAGGCTGCTAACGGCTATCAGCCAGGTGACATCGTGACTGGCGAGTTGTCTTGGAGTTTGTCGTCGACAGTTCCGACGATTGGCATCAATATCCCCACCGGGCAGTTGCGCCCGTTCACGGCGGACATGACCGGCCTGGTCAGTGCTCCGACGGTACCCGAGCCTGCGTCGCTGGCTCTGCTGGCCCTCTCAGGCTTTGGGTTGCTGGGCCGGTTCCGCAAACACAAGGCGCGCGTCCAGTAACGGAGTCTGCAAATACAATACTTACAAAACACCCCGCCACTTCGGCGGGGTGTTTCGTTTCAGGACGCGGCACGGAACTTACGCGTCGTGACGCTGCGGCCGGTTCCTCTCGCGTGTGGCTGCGACAATTCGGGAGCCATCGCCAATTGCCGCTATGGGCCCACAATCTGCGGAACGAGATCCGCCGCCCGACCGTACAGAACAACATTGGCCATCTCATCGAGGGGACTCTCGTCGAGGTTCACGACGACGACATTGGCACGGCGACGGTGTGCCTCAAAGACCAGGCCGGCGGCCGGATAGACCTGCGCGCTGGTGCCGACAACAAGCATGGCGTCACACCCCGTGCAGTAATCTTCGGCCGCATCCCAGACGTCCGGGTCAAGCGCTTCACCGAACCAGACGATGGCCGGCCGCATGTAGGCACCACACTTGGGACAGCGGTGCAGCGGCGGCAGATTCGCAGTGTCCACCTTCTCGCGGTGATCGCAACTGAAGCACTTGTCCTCGATGATGGTGCCGTGGAGTTTGAGGATCGTAGCGCCAGTCGGCGCGACGCGCTCGTGAAGATCATCGACGTTCTGGGTAATAACGACCGCGCCCTCCTGCTGCAGCCGCCCAATGGCCTCGTGAGCCGGGTTGGGCCTGACCTGGGGAAGTTGTGAACGCCGCCAGTTGTACCAGTCGTAAACGAGTTTTGGATCCTCAACGAACCCTTCCGGGCTGGCCAGTTTCATGGGGTCGAACTTGCCCCAGAAGCCGGTTTCGCCGGAGCCGCGGAAGGTGGGAATGCCGCTGTCAGCGCTTACGCCGGCGCCCGTGAAGACCACGAGCTTTCGGGAGTTGCAGAGAATGTCGCGAGCGGTTTGGAGGGGAGTCATGGGAGTTTTGACCTTGGAGTTCTGATTTGAGATGTGAAATCTCGAATTCGAAATGTCAGATTTCAGATTTCAAACCTGAGATTTGAAAATCGCAGATCTCAGATGCCACCTCTCTTGTTCACGTCGCCAGCCAGCAGGCCGCGATGTGACCAGTTTTGCCTTGTTTCTGTTCGAGCGGAGGAATCTGTTCGACGCATCGGCGATAGACACGCACCGTCTCCCCGCCTGATTCGATGGCGACCTTGTCGTTGTCGGCAACCACCGGCAGCGACACCAGTGCCGTGTCACGTTCTGATGCCTGGGCAGCCGCCTGACGCGTGAGATGGCATCGCGGATGAAAGGGACAACCGGTGGGTGAGTTGCTCGGCGACGGCATTTCACCTCTGAGGACAATGCGCCGTCGCGTCGGCCGCGGGTTGGTCTCGGGAACGGCCGACAGGAGGGCCGTCGTGTAGGGGTGCTTCGGGTTGGCGTAGAGTTCGGCGGCCGAGGCTTTTTCGACAATCCTGCCGAGGTACATGACCGCGACCTCATCGGAGAAGTGCTCGACGACCGCGAGATTGTGGGCGATGAACAGGTAGGCCAGTCCGCGTTCCTGCTGGAGATCTTGGAGCAGGTTGAGTACCTGCGATTGAATGGAGACATCCAAAGCCGAGACCGGCTCGTCGCAGACGATGAAGTCGGGATTAAGGGCGAGCGCCCGGGCGATGCCGATGCGCTGCCGCTGGCCGCCGGAGAACTCGTGGGGATAGCGTGAGGCATACGACGGATCCAGACCCACGCGTTTGAGCAGCGAAGCCACGCGCTCGTCGCGCTCCGAGCCTCGGGCAAGCCCGTGAACCTCAATCGGCTCGCCGATGATGTTGCCGATGGTCATACGCGGATTGAGGCTGGAAACGGGATCCTGGAAGATGATCTGCAAATGCTGCCGCATGGCCCGCAGCTCGCGCGGCGGCAGCGCAACAAAATCGTCGCCGCGATAGAGAACCTGCCCCGAGGTTGCGGGGATGAGCCGGAGAATGGTCCGGCCGACGGTGGTTTTTCCACAGCCTGATTCGCCGACCAGGCCGAGGGTCTTCCCGGCGTAAACGTCAAAACTGACCCCATCGACAGCCTTGACATGCCCCACGGTTCGCGACAGCACGCCACGGCGGATGGGAAACCATGTGCAGAGGTCGCGGACCTGCAGCAATGGCGACGCACTTGCGGACGGAATCGGCTGGGACAGTTGTGTGGCAGTCGTCAAGTAACGCTCCGTCCTTTGTCGCTCCGCGGCCAGCCAGTAGATCGAACACCGTCACGCTGATCCTACCTCGCCACGGCGTCCACGACCACATCCCGGTGATGATCCGACTGCGGCCGGGTGACCGCGCTGTCCGCATGGTGCTCGACGAAATGACATGAAGCCCAGTGGCCCGGGGACACTTCACGCAGCAGCGGTTCGGCGGCCGTACACTGGCGCATGATGCGGAAGGTCTCTTCGGGGGCCCGAATCTCGACAAGTGTTTCGGGCGGGGCCGTTGTGGCAAGTTGGCGAGTCTTCGCGCATCGTGGATGGAATTTGCAGCCGATCGGGAAACGCGCCGGGTTAGGCACGGTTCCGGCGATGGTCTCCAGTCGCTCGACGCCGGAACTCAGCCTCGGCACGCTGCGGAAAAGCCCGTGAGTGTAAGGGTGCTGCGGATGGTCAAACAGGTCCTCGACCGTGGCAAATTCCGCCAGGCGGCTGGCGTACATCACGCCGACGACATCCGCGTTCTCGGCCACCACGCCAAGGTCGTGGGTGATGAGCAGGATGGCCATGCCAGTGTCGCGCTGGAGTTTACGCAGCAGTTCGAGAATCTGCGCCTGGATCGTAACATCGAGAGCGGTCGTCGGCTCGTCCGCAATCAGCAGCCGGGGCTTGCAGGCCAGGGCCACCGCGATCATCACCCGCTGGCGCATGCCACCGGACATCTGGTGCGGATACTCGTGCAGCCGCCGGCCGGGATCCGCGATCCCGACTTCTCGCAACGCCTCCTCGGCAATCCGATAGGCATCGCGCAGGCTGCTGTGCTGGTGGAGCATGACCGCCTCGGCGATCTGATCCCCCATCGTGAAGACGGGATTCAGCGAGGTCATCGGCTCCTGGAAGATCATGGCGATTTCTTTGCCGCGCACCCGGCGCATTTCAGCCTCGGGAAAACTCAGCAGATCGTGGCCCTGAAGGACTACCTCACCACTCAGGAACCGGCCGGGCGGTTGTGGAATCAGGCGGAGAATTGACAGAGCCGTGACGGACTTGCCGCAGCCGGACTCGCCGACGAGGGCGACAGTCTGGCCGGGATAGATGGATAGCGTGAGATCCTGTACCGGGCGCAGCAGACCCTTGTCGGTGTCGAAGCCGATGCTGAGGTTGCGAATTTCCAGCAGGGGTTCAGCCATGGTTGTCAGCGGCGGTCGAGGCGCGCGAAGAGTTTTGGAACCACTGCGTCCCGAATATCCTCGCCGCCGGAATTGTACGCGAGGGCGCGTAAAATCTCGCCTGATCACGCACTCTGTATCTCGCCCGAAACCACCGCGACGACATCGGGTTACGACACCATGTTTGAACAATCCCTCGCGAAGCCGGTAAGAGCAGGCAGTCTCGCATCGCGATGATCCCGTTCCAGCTACGGACCGAAAGGACGCCTCATGCTCGCCTGCCGTCTGTTCGCAGTCACCCTGCTGCTTTGCCTTGCGGGGCAGCTTGTACCGTCTGCTCTGGCTCAGGATGCCGGGCCGGCCAGCAAAGACCTGCTACGCGTGAACAACGACATTGCCAAGCGCATTACGCCTCAGGCCGGCGCCGAGCGTCAGGTAGTGGTGGCGCCCAGTCCGGACGCGGCCGCCCCAGGTCTGGTCATCACCATCCAGCCCGGGCAGGCGGGTTATCCCGGCATCAACCTCAAACCCGATACGGGTAATTCATGGGACCTCTCGGCGTTCGGCCACATCGAGGCCCGGGTCGTCAATAACGGCACCAGGACCGCGTTGTTCGCCTTGCGCGCGGACAACGCTGGCGACTGGCATGACAACCCGTGGAATACGGAGCAGGTATACCTCAAGGCCGGCGAGCGCGCCACGGTAACCGTGATCTTCGGACACCACTACGGCCACAAGCCCGGATACGCACTGAAGTCTGGCGAAATCACGAATCTGCTTCTGTTCACCGCCAAGGCCGATGTCGCAACCTCATTCCGTGTCGAGTCGATCGTGGCCGGCGGCCTGGCGGGCGAAAAGCCTGCCGTCGATCCCGCGTCCATCCGCATCAAGCCAGCCAATGGAGTAATCCTTGGTGCCGCGGTCAAGCTCGATGCGGCAACCCAGATCGACGTCAAGGGCGGGACAAAGGGCGTGGTGCTCCCGGGCGCTGGCGGCGGCGCGACGCTGCGCATCGAGTTCCCCTCGGCCAAGGGCGCTCAATCCTTAACCTTGAAGCCGCCGGCCGGCCGATGGGATCTCCACAATGCCACCGAAGTCCGTGTCAAACTGAAAAACGCAGGCACAACCCCAATGACGCCCAGCGTCCAGTTGACCAGCAACTCGGGTACGACGGATCTGATCACGGCCGACGCCCTGCCTGCAGGAGGCGGCGTGGAGATGGTGATTCCCTTCGCCGCCACAATACCGTTCAAGGGCGTTGCGGTAACCAAGCCTGGATACCACGGTGTCCAGCGAGGCACCGGTACTTCGTTCGGCAGTGACGCCACGAGTGCCATCCAGATCTCCGCCAAACACGACGGTGACGGGACGCTGCTGGTCGAATCGATTACGGCGGAAGCGCCCCCGGCGCAACTGCCCGAATGGCTCGGCAAACGCCCGCCGGTCGAGGGCGAGTGGGTGAAGACGTTCGACGAGAACTTCGACGGACCCGCGATCGATCTCTCGAAGTGGAATATCTATGGCCCCAACTACTGGGACAAGGCGACGCACTGGAGCAAGGATAACCTGCTGCTTGGCGGCGGCGTGGCCAAGCTGCACTTCGAGAAGAAACGCGGGTATCACAATGACGATCCCAATCCCAAGGACCTGCAGAACCTATCCCGGCAGAAGGAGAGCAACTACGCGTGCGGTTTCCTGGAAACCTACGGCAAGTTCGTGCAGCGCTACGGGTATTTTGAGGCCCGCGTGAAGTTGCCGACTGCGCCCGGGCTCTGGCCGACGTTCTGGCTCATGCCCGACCGCGGCCCAGCGGCCGGGTCGCACGGCAAGCGCCAGGATACTTCCAACGGCGGCATGGAATTCGACATCATGGAACACCTCACGCGCTGGGGACCGCACCGTTACAACACGGCGCTGCACTGGAACGGCTATGGCAAGGAGCACAAGTCGCTTGGCACGACCAACAATTACCTTCAGGCCGACAAGGAAGGCTTCATCACCGCCGGGCTGCTGTGGACGCCGGGCTCTGCGATCTTCTACGGCAATGGCAAGGAGTTGGGACGCTGGGAGGATCCGCAGGTCGGCAACGTGCCCTCGAGCATCCTGATTGAGATGACCACGGGCGGATGGGACAACAACGCCGTCGACGACGCGCAACTGCCGGCCGACTATCTGATCGATTATGTGCGGGTTTGGCAGCGTAAAGATCTTGCGTCTGACGCGGATACCAGGGCGGGCGCGGTCAAGCCCGATATGAAGAATCCATGACACCATCGGCGAGCGGGACAAACCCCAACGGAGTTTGAGAGTTCGGCCCAGGGTTGGGCACAGCCCTACCCTGGGTCAGTATCCACGAATGTGCCTTCCACCCTGAATGGGTGGAGTAATGCTTCCTCCGCCCTTTCAGGGCGGGGCATCATCTGTTACCCAATACCCAGGGTATGCGAGTACGCAAACCCTGGACTAGCTTCTTCGGCTCCTGCAGGGCCAATACCGCACATGCGGGACGCGTCCTGCCTCTACAGTTTCGCCTGATTTCGCCTCGGGTCGAACACATCGCGCAGGCCGTCGCCGAGGAAATTCAGGCAAAGCAGCGTCACTGCCAGCAGCACGCACGGAAACGTCAGCATCCACCACTGCGAGTTCACGGTGTTCAATGCCGGTGTCAGACCTTCGCTGGCCAGCGAACCCCAGGACGGCATGGGCGGGGCGATGCCAATGCCCAGGAAGCTCAGGAACGATTCCTGGAGGATCGCCTGCGGAATCGTCAGCGAGGCGTAAACCACGATCGGGCCGACGAGGTTCGGGAGCAAATGGCGAAGAAAGATCCCCGTCTCCGACAACCCGGCGGCACGCGCGGCTTCGACGAACGGCTGGGACCGCAGGGAAAGAACCTGGCCGCGGACGACACGGGCCATGGTCAGCCAACTCACCAGGCCAATGGCAAGGAACAACACAACCAGGTTGGCCGCGCGCGAACTGCCCAGCCATTTTGTCAGGGGATCGTCGAGGGCGATCTTGAAGAGGATGATCAGCAGCACATACGGCAGGCCATAGAGAATGTCGACGCTGCGCATCAGCAGAGCGTCGATCCAACCGCCGCGGTAGCCGGCGACCAGACCCACGGCCAGCCCCAGCACGACGCTGATCCCGGCGGCCGCGAGACCGACCGACAGACTGATCGTGCCGCCCAGCAGACACCGGCCAACCAGGCTGCGGCCGAGTCGATCTGTGCCGAAGATATTCCCGCATGAGTCGGCCGACGGCGCCTGCCGCACCTGCTGCGGGCGCAAGTTGTGATAGTAGATTCCCGACCTCGGCGAAAGCGTCCAGGGAAGCGTGACAATGCAGGCAAGGGCAATCAGCAGCAGAACTCCGCCGCCAACTCGAACCCGGCCACTGGACACGGCCCGACGCCAGAACGAATCGCGGGCCGTGGCGACCGTGGTTTCGAGGATGATGACGGGAATGGCGCTCATTTGCCGCTACCGTTGGTCACATCAATCCGCGGATCGACCAAGGCATATGCCACATCGACCAGCAGGTTGAAAGTCATCAAGAACAGTGAGTAGACGATGACCGTACCCAGGATCAGCGTCTGGTCGCGATTGCGCACGGAGTTCACGAAATGCTGGCCAAGACCGGGAATATCAAAGACTTTTTCCACAACAAACGACCCGGTAAACGCGGCCGCCGCGGCGGGTCCAAGATAACTGAGCACCGGCAGAAACGCATTGCGCAAGCAGTGTTTCC
>JANYKD010000104.1 GCA_025361735.1 Phycisphaerales bacterium | reverse complement strand
TGGTTCACTCGAAACGCCTCCTTGCTGTGAGTGTTTGACTACTACACAGACCCCGCCGATGCGGAAAAGACAGGCGTTTTGAGTGTTTTCTTTTATGGCCAGAGCAAGAATCTGACAGACTACGCTTGCTTAAGGCCTAGCTGCGTCCCCGTCTCATTCCCCGTCTCATTCCCCCGGAGCCGTAACGCCGGTCTGTTTCGCCGGTAGCACCACATCCCCGCCAAGCCCTTTGCCGCCGAGAAACTTATCCAGCAGCGGCTTCAATCGGTCGGCATAGACGGCATAGCCTTCCGCCGAGAGATGGATGTTGTCGGGCGTGAAGAGGGCCTTCTTGATGATGCCATCGGCGTTGGCGAAATCGCTCCACAGATCGACAACGTGCACCTTCGAATCGCTGTCAAGCTTCAGCGCGGCGAGCGCCGCGTTGGTCTTCTTGATGTTCTCGTAGAACGCGACGCCCGGCGCATGGCAGGGGAGAATGTGGGTCGCGATCACCTCGGCATTGGGGAACTTCTCGCGCACATTCGCCACGCACATCTGCACGCCCCTGGCGGCGGCCTCGACCCCGGTCTCGGGGACGAAGAACATGTTGTTGTTGCCGATCATGACGATGACGACCTTGGGCTCCAGGCCCTCCACACCGCCGTGATCAAGCCGCCAGAGGACGTTCTGCGCCTTGTCGCCGCCGATGCCGATGTTGATGGTCTTGTAGTTGGCGAAGTGCATTTTCCAGGCATCGTTGAGCACCCCCTTGTCTAGCGGGCTTCCCCACTGCTGCGTGATGCTGTCGCCGACGAGCAGAACGTCGATCGGCCCCTTGTTGGCTTGCACGTAGTCGACGAGCTTCGCATGCGTGTCGAGCCAGCTCGTCCCGCCCCAGTACCCGGCGCTGGGAACAACGGGCCAGAGCTGTGGAAGGTGCTTGTTCGACTCGCGGCCCGGTCGGCGATCGTACTCGGGTTTGTCGACGACGTACGCCCGCTCTTCCGCCGTCAGCGGCCAACCCGTTTTCTGCGGCTCGGCGGTGACGTGCGGGTAGTCGATGCCCGGAGCCTGAAGCGCGAGTGTGCTGACGATGCACGCGATCAGGAGGGTGGTGAACAGATCGCGTTTCATGTGCTCATTAACCTCTTCTTTGTGCGGTGGTGAACACATCCGTTTGAAGACTCGAGACCGTGTTACCGTTGCCTGACGCCTTACACATCCGGCGGATGTGAGCTATACGCTAGCAGACGCAAGCCGTTGATCGAAAGCGCGCTGGGCGGCAAGGAACCGTGCCCGCGACTCCTGCATCCAATTTCGAGGCAACGCCCGGGGCCGACCAATATCGACGCACTGATAGAGGTTGTAATGGCGTGCAGGTGAACTTCGTCAGGCCGTTCGTACCACTCAATTACCGTCGTCCCGTGCGGTACTGACGGGGCGAGAGACCCAGTGTCTGGCGAGGAATGAGACGGGGCCGCAGCTAGAGGAATGAGACGGGGCCGCAGCTAGTGGGAATTGATCATTCAAAGGAACGGGCGTCAATATTGCACGTAGGCAGTTGAGCTATTAGATGAAGTCTATGCCATAATCAACATTCCCCACGGCAAGTGCGTCGTTCTCGTGTCCTGCACCAGTCAGATCGTGAAGGCGCATGCCTGGGAGGATGCGGGCGTGGACCGGCCGAGACATGGGAGGTTTACGCTGAACTTCGGGAGCAAGGCATAAGGTTCAAGAGTTCAAGGGGTCAAAAGTTCAAGGGTCGTGGACTCATCGCGATGACAGTGGCCGGGCGACGCGCTTATCTTTCCTCTGACGGCATGGTGGCCGGTTGCGTGGCAGGCGGTTCGATGGCGGTCATGTGGACGCCGCCGGCGAAGGCGATGTGGCGTAACTGGCCGGTCGCGTCGTAGTACCAGCGAGACGACTGGCCCCAGCCGCTGATGGTCACGCTCCAGCAGCGCATGGGTTCGACTTCGTTGGGCAGCCGCCGCGGCAGGTCAAACGCCGGCTCGGCCAGCACGAGCAGGGGAACGGCCGACGCGGAATCGACGATCCCGGCAATCGACTCCGTCTGCAGCGCCATGGGCTCGAGCGGCGCGCGGCCCAGTACGGCCGGCAATAGCCCGCCGGGCACAAACCACGGCTGCACCGGGGTCTCGCCGCGTGCCAGGGCACGATTGCCCTCCCCGACCACCGACATCACCAGCCCGCGCTCGAGCCGGGACTCCTGCGACAGCATCGGCATCGGGCCGGCACGCAGCATGCTCAACTCATAGCCGCCCCAGTTCCGTGCGATGGACCACTCAAAGACTTCCCGGCCATTTCCGCTCAGCGGCGGCCATTGGTCGGTTGTTCCCTTGCACCAGATTCCGTGGTCGTCCACGCGCCGCCGCACGACACTGCTGGCGACTTGCGAGGAGCGCTCATTGAACCATTGCCAACGGTCCTCGCTGGGCCGGCCGCGCCACAGCTCTCGCGGATCGGCGCCGACGCTGGCCAGCGCCTTGGCTCCGGTGTTAAGCAGTGCGGGCAGAGTCTGTGTTGGCGCAATGGCCAGCGTCTCCGCTGTCCGCCGCCATAGATCCTCGATATCCGGCCCGGCCCCACCGGGCGGCGACCAGCGGAATTCGACAATGACCCCGCGCCCTGCGGCGTTCGTCCGCAGATAGGACGTGCCTGGAAATGCCTGCCCGGCTGCCCGTGTGCAGCGCCAGGTGTGGTCGTCGATCTTTTTGATCTCGCCGGGAGAATAGGCCGGGTCTCGCAGCAGCAGTCGTTGGCCGAGTGTTGCGCCCGTTTCACCGGGCAGCAGCCAGCAGGGCGTGAAGACGACCGCCAGCCAGCCTGGCGCCGACAGGCTCATCATGGTCCGATCCAGCCGCAGCGGCGGATTCGACGATGGCTCGGCGAGTTCGGCCGGCACCGTCAGCAGGATGTCGTCAGCGAGTTCCAATGTCCCGCCGGCGGGTTTTGGCCGGGGCACCTGCTCGAGGTTGATCGACCCGGCCACGCGCGAGACCAGTTCGCGGTCGGAGGCGTCCGAGGCCCCGGAACCCTCCAGTTTGATCACCACCGCCTCGCTCGTGGGCAGGACCACCGCCCCGAGCGTCAGCCGGCGCAGCATTGCCTGGTGCGACGAGATCAGGATCATCCGATCCTGCGAAAGCACCACGCCCGGCCAGCCCCAGACCCAGATCTTCTGCGCCGGGGTCTTGGTGCCCGTTTGCTCCAACGCCATGGCCAGGTCGCGCGGCGACAACTCCTCGGCACGCACCAGATACTCCAATGGCGACATGAAAATCGGGGCGTAGCGGAGCGAGACTTCGAGGCGACGGCCTGGCCGGCTCCGGGTGGCCGGCTCCTCAAAGACGATGGCGTCGCCGAGGCGCCGCTGGGTCCAGCCGTACGGCCGCATGACATGCAGGGTTCCGACCTGTTCCCAGCCGACGAGTTCCACGCGAACGCGCGCCACGACTCGTTGCTGGACGATGGTCGCCAGGCCCATGGCGACCACCAGGAGCCCCCAGCAGGCAAGCTGCAGGCGCCACGATCGCCACACTGGCACGACGGACTTGGACATGGCGGCGGATTCTACGCGATCCCGGGCGATGCGTCAGTGGCGGGGATGACTCGGGATGCGTGATCGGTCGTTTCACTCGGACGTCTTCTGGCCCTCCGCGGCTTCGGGGGCGTTGTCGACGGTGGCGGAGCGCTGTTCGATGATCTCTTCGAGGTGGGGCCAGACGAAGAAGAGGAAGAGGATGTTGTCCCAGTGCTTGATGGTTCGGCCGGTGCCGTCGATGGCGTGGACAGAACCGCAGCCGAAGCCGAGGAATGATTCAAAAAGATCGGGGTAGCGGGTGACAAAATGCAGGCCGCTGCGGTCGGTGATTTCGCATCCTTCGCCGAGGTACCATTCCTCGATGCCGTTGGGCGTGAATCGTTTGCGGCCGCGGGCGAAGGTCTGGAAGACGCCGCCCAGCCAGAGGATGAGCATGAACCAGCTCAGCACTTTGACGAAGCCGGCGTCCAGTTTCGGCCGCATGTTCGCGAAGAACCCGGTGAACCAGCTCAGGAGTTGGATGTTCTTCAGGTCCTGGATGTACTTGCAGACCACCCACAGCAGCAGAATGATGCCGGACCAGAGCAGCACTTTGAGCGTCCCCAGGTCAAACAGCAGGGTCACGAGTGTATACATCATGACCCAGATGTAGATCCAGCCCATGACCACGGCCGAGTTGGGAAAGTGATGGACGACGAAACAGCCGGCGAACCCGGCGAGGATGACCGCCCAGAGGTAGAACGGCTTGGGCACGGTGTAGACCGTCACTTCTTCGATCTTCACCTGGGAACGCCGGCCCAGGATGGTCAACAGCCCGAATCCCGTGAAGATCCACTTAAAGAAACCGAACAGCCCGTGGTGCCCGGCATGCTGCGGCCTGGGCGCCGGCCGGGCGGCGGCGGGTTTGGTGACCGACTCGGTGGGCTGCGCCGCGGGTTGTGAAGGCTGCTGACTCATGGATGGCCAACTCCTCGGCGGGCAATTCTACACTATCCGGCAAAGGAGTGTGCTCAGAAGCGTGCGGTTATAAACATGGTGCTGCTGTATAGGGGTTGACGACGCGGCGACTCTTGACCCGTGGCGGAAAATTTCTGCGGGGTTGATGCGCTCGCCTTCGCGCGGGCGGGCGGATCTGGGCAACAGGCGACAGACGGATGACGGTAGCTTTTCAATTACCTGTATTCTTCTTAATAGCACCAGTTTGATGCGATTTCTCTTGCAGGCTCGCGATGGGGCTTTTTATGATGCCGCCGTGGTCGCAGATCCCTGTCGCCGATTGGCGGATTCATTCAAAACCCAGGAAGGAGATGCCCATGTTGTCTCGATCAAAGGCTCGCGTTTCTCGTGCCTGTCTGGCCCGGCCGCGTGTTGCTGCTCTCGCCACAGCCATTGAGGAACTTGAAGGACGGCTGCTGCTCAGCACCGTACCCAATACGACTCCGCTTCACACAGGCCTGGACACCCTTGTCATCACGGCAACGGATGTGGTGTCGGAGGCCAATGCCCTGCACGACAAAGTCTTCGGTGCTCTGGACAACCTGCCGCTGGTCGGCTCCGCGTTGAAGAACGCGGCCGGCGGCGCTTCAGACGCGCTCAACACGCTGAGCACCGACATCAAGAGCGCGCTGAACGCGATGTCGGGGACGATTACCGGGGTGACCATCCAGAACGCAATCTTTGCCGCCTTGGGGCCGAGCGGGCTGAAGGTCCTGCCGTCCTCCGTTGCCACGGCCAGCGACGTACCCATCACCTTGGAAGATACGGATGGCAATGTCGCCAATGGCGCCGAGCAGGTGGACCTGAATCTTGATATTAAAGGCAACCTCTTCACGGCCACATTGAACCCGAGTTTCAAGCTCGGACTGCCGGGGCTGGGGCTGAAGGTGAATGGCCAGATCCAGGCGCAGGTCAGCTACGACATCAAATTGAACATCGACGCCAACGCCACCGACGGTCTTTACGTCGACCTCAGCCCCAATCCGGAGGCGACCCTCAAGCTCGCGATCACGGCCCCGGGCCTGACGGCAAAAGGCAACCTCGGTTTCCTGCAGCTCAACGCCAGCGACGGCACGCCCGACCCCAGCCCGACCCAATTCACGCAACTTATCGGGACCATTTCGACGGACCTGAGCGTGGGCGGCGCCGACAAGCTGACGCCCGCGACCATCGGCAGCCTGGTGTCGAACAGTTCCCTTTCGGCAAATGCCGAGGCGGATGTGCATCTGCACAATGTGCTCAGCTTCGGCGGATCGGCGGAGTTCCCGTCGCTCCAGGCCGATCTGGATATCACCTGGACGCTGGCCAGCGCCTCGCTCGACAGTGGCGGCGTCACGGATTCGAGCTTCGGTTCGGAGCCGGACATTACCTTCAATAACGTGAAGCTCGATCTGGGCTCGTTCTTCGGCAAGTTCGTCTCGCCCATTGTGGATGAGATCAAGACCATCCTGCACCCGCTGCAGCCCCTGGTGGATCTGCTCAACACGCGCATGCCGGTCTTCTCCGACATCGGCTTCCTGGAGAACAAGTTCGACACCCATCACGACGGCAAGGTCTCGCTGCTGGAAGTCATCGACTTCCTGAGCAACGGCGCGGGGGCGGCCAAGTTCCTTGACACACTCGTGGCCGTCGACAACTTCGCCAACAGCATTCCGACCGGCATACCCGGTGACACGCTGCTCAGTCTGGGCAGCTTTGATCTGGGAGGATCGTCGAATACCAACGGCGCCGACGTGCGCGGCCTCCCCGATCTGAGCAACATCAATCTCACGAGTTTCAACGCCGCCGACATCACCACCGAACTGACCAACATCGGCAACTCCATCGGCGGCTCGGTGGGCGGCCAGATCGGAGGCTTCCTCGGCACGCTGGCCAACGGCCAGTTCGGCGGCGCCGGCGGCGGCGACGGTGGTGGGCTGCACTTCCCGCTGCTCGAGAACCCGGCCTCGGCGTTCAAACTGCTATTGGGCCAGAATGTGGACCTGTTCACGTTCGACACGCCGACGCTCGACCTCAGCGCCAAGCTCGATGAGTTCTTCTCCATTCTCGGCCCGCTGGGCATCGAACTGAGGGGAACTCTCCATCCCGATGACACGTTCGCCGAAGCCACGGCCCACCTCTCGATGGGCTACGACACGCAGGGACTCAAGGAGTTCGCCACCACCGACAACTTCAGCCCCTCCAAACTCGGCGATCTCTTCGACGGTTTCTATGTCGTCGACGATCCGAGCAAGACCTACGCCAACGCCAGCCTCAGCGTCGGGGCGTTTGCGGCGCTGAATGTGGTCGTCGCTTCCGCGGGTGTCGGCGGCAGCATCGGCGGCAGCGTCAACTTCACCGCCAACGACCCCGATAGCGATGGGCTCGGCGCCGACGGCAAACTCCGTCCCAAGGAAGTGATCAGCGACCTGCAAATGAGCCCGCTGTGCCTCTTCGATATCACCGGCAAGGTCACCGCGAGCCTCAGCGCCTTTGTCAAGGTTGGCTTCGATACTCCGTTCGGGTTTGTCGGCTGGGAGAAGGATTTCAATCTCGGATCCAGCACGATCGCCGACTTCAGCGCCGGCTGCACCTCCATGCCCGCCAATCCGCCGGTGCTGGCGACGGTGCTGGGCGATGGCACGCTGCGGCTGAACATGGGCCCGTACGCGGCCGATCGCGTCAACGGCGATGTGACCGACGGCAACGAGAGTTTTACTGTCACCCCCGTCTCCACCCAGAGCGATGGCACCGAGACCGTGATCGTAACGGCCTTCAACTACGTCCAGACCTACACAGGCGTGACGAAGATTTACGGCGAAGGCGGGAACGGCGATGACACCATCACGCTGGCGCCCGGCGTGACCTCGCCCGCGGAACTGTGGGGCGACTTCAACCCCGGCAACCCGGACAACGGCGGTGCCAGCGCCAGCGGCAACGACACGCTCGGCGCCTCGGACGGCGCGGCCACGCTGCACGGTGGCGGCGGCGACGACCAGCTTACAGCCGGGATCGGCAGTGCGACCATGTACGGTGATGCCGGCAAGGATCTGCTGATCGGCGGCCCCGCCAGCGACTCCCTCGACGGCGGGGATGACAATGACTCGGTTTATGGCATGGGCGGCAACGACACGCTGCTCGGCGGAGCCGGCGATGATTACCTCGACGGCGGCGATGGCAACGACTCCATCGACGGCGGCGACGGCAACGATCACCTCATCGGCGGCCCGGGTGACGATTCGCTCACCGGCGGCAATAGCGACGACATCCTCGAAGGCAACATCGGCAACGATTCCATGGACGGCGGCTCCGGCAATGACCTGCTCCTGGCCGACGACAGCAGCATCGTCTATACCGGCACCAGCTACAACATCAGCCTGCTCGGCGGCGGCGGGAATGACACGATGGCCGGCAGCGACGGCAACGACTCCATGTACGGCCAGGACGGCAATGACTCGATGTCCGGCGGCACCGGCAACGACTATATGCAGGGCAACGCCGGCGACGACACCATGGATGGCGGCGACAACAATGACTCGATGATCGGCGGGCAGGGCAGCGATTCTACGACCGGCGGCTCGGGCAACGACGTCATGCTCGGCGATGACGGGAACATCGACCAGAACGGAGTCGTCACGCTGTTCAATGCGCCCACCGATGGCAACGACACCATGACCGGCAATGACGGCAATGATTCGATGTACGGCCAGGGCGGCAACGACTCGATGCTGGGCAATGCCGGCAATGACCTGATGAGCGGCGGCGATGGGCTGGACGTCATGCTCGGCGACGACGGCACCATCTTCACGCCCGTCAACCGCGCGCCCTGTGCCGTCCCCGAATCCACCGCGATCGCTCGGGACGTCTGCCTGAACAGTTGTCGCACCGATGGCAACGACACCATGAATGGCGGCGCCGGCAATGACACCATGTATGGAGAGGGCGGCAACGACTGGATGGACGGCAACGCCGGAGACGACTACATGGAGGGCAACACCGGCGCCGACACCATGTATGGCGAGGCCGGCGATGACGACATGATCGGCGGCAGTTCGAGCTGGTGGACACCGGATTCATCCGACCTCATGGATGGCGGCGACGGCAACGACGTGATGCTCGGCGACAATGGCTCGATCACCCGGCCGACCGACCGGACGCAAACACATTACCTGCGGAACACCCCCGGCGCGACACCCGGAGCGGGCATCGGCCTGGAAGACAACGCAGTCATTCGCTGTGTGGTTACCTTCGATTCGTTTGGCGCGTGTGGCAATGACACCATGTACGGCGGAACCGGCGACGACATCATGCACGGCCAGGATGGCAACGACGTGATGTCCGGCGGCGACGGCAACGACCAGATGCTCGGCGAGGACGGCAACGACTCCATGGATGGCGGTACCGGCAACGACTGCCTGCTGGGTGACAGCGGGATCATCGTGGCCAGCATCAACAACGGTAAATGCCAGACAACCCTCGCGGTGCCGGCCAACAAACTCTCGGCCGCGATCAACGTCAAGGGCACGATCAACTGGTGCGTCCGGTTGATCAGCTGCAACGGCGGTAATGACACCATGATGGGCGGTCTGGGAGATGATGTGCTGCACACCGGTCCCGGCAACGACATCGCCCTGGGCGACAGCGGCACCGTGAGCGCCAAGGGCGTCGTCGCGCTGACCCCCGGCGGCGGGAACGACGCACTCTTTGGCGACAGCGGCTGCGACCGGATGTATGGCGGCGACGGCAGCGACCACCTCTACGGTGGCGTTGGCGGCGACTATCTCGATGGCAGCGCAGGTGTTGACACGGTGTTCGGCGGACCCGGCCAGGACACGCTGGTGGCCGACACCAAGGACGACCGGCTGATTGACTGGTACGGCAACTCCAACACCTACATCGTGCCTCCCAACGGCAACGGCGCGCCGACGATCATCCGTTCGCCGTCGCCGCTCGTGCAGGATTTCCTGCTCGATCTCGCGGCCGCCGACGGCTCCGCCGATGCGGATGACGAGTTGGGAATCCCGTTCTATTACTAAGCGAAACCCGATGGGAGTGGCCGGCGCGTCCGGTGTCGTCCGGCCACTCCCTGAAGAGTTAATCTCTGTCTTCGCCCGAGCGATGCACCTTTGGCGCTGTAAAGCCACAACTGTAGCAAACTGCTCTCGGCGCACTCCCTCTCCCGGTACTCCGGGAGAGGGTTGGGGTGAGGGTCTGCGGCTTGTAACGTTGCATCGCCTATTCATTTACGCTGCTTAGCTGACAGCGATCTTCTTGGGCTTGGTTTCCTCGCGCTTGTTGAGCACGATGGTGAGAATGCCGTTGTCGAGTTTGGCGTCGATCTTCTTGTCGTCCACGCTCGGCGGCAGCGTGAAACTGCGCAGGAAGCGGCTGTAGCGACGCTCGTTGAGCAGGTAGCCGCCGCCCTTTTCGCCGTTGCGCTCGTGGCGTTCGGCCGAGATGGTGAGGGTCTGGTTCTCCATGGTCAGGTCGATCTCGTCCTTGTTGTAGCCGGGCAGTTCGGCTTCGACATACAGATGATCGCCGTCCTCGCGGATATCCACGGCATAGGGCGCCCAGGCCACGGGCGCGTCACCGGCGCCGAAAAGGCGATTGAGGGCGGTGTCGAACTCGCGATGGAGCATATCGAACGGATCACTCATACGGCTGGTTCGTACGGCTGGTAACATGATATTTCTCCTTATTCTGGGGTCGCACCATTGCGACAAAAAGGCAGTAAAACAAATCGCGTGCCAGATGCGTGGTGTTTCGCAGTTCGCGGTATTTTCTGGAGTTACAGCGAGCTCGAAAAAAGCAGCAGATGAGACCGAGCCTGTCATAGTGTCAGTTTGGTGCCGCGATGGCAGAAGAACAGCAGGCATGCGGGTAATTCCGCGCCGAACCAGGTCGGGCACGCGGCCGGGCGATTCACTCGACATCGACTTCGACACTGTGCTCCTGATGATCGTCATTCATATGCAGTGTCCCGTCCGGCTGTTGCACGCCGTCCGCCACCAGACGTTTGATGCGCGTCCCTCCACCGGAGTTGCGGATGGCGATGTGGTAGAACGTGTCGCGGTAGCGGTAGTGAATCGTCAACGTCTGCCAGTTCGCAGGAAGACACGGGGTAAAGCGCAGGCGGTCCACTTCCAGGTGGAGCCCGATCAGCGATTCAGTAATCAGGCGATACATCCAGCCGGCGGAGCCTGTATACCAGGTCCAGCCGCCGCGGCCGGCGTGCTGCGGATTGGCATAGACGTCGGCGGCGACCACATACGGTTCGACCTTGTACTTATTAATCGCGGCTTCGCTGTCGCCGTGGCGCACGGGGTTGATGAGTTGGAACAGTTCCCAGGCCTTGGCGGAATCGCCCGCGGCGGCGAACGCCATCACGGCCCAGATCGCGGCGTGCGTGTATTGTCCGCCATTCTCGCGGACTCCGGGCACATAACCCTTGACGTATCCCGGATTGAGCGGGGATTTGTCGAACGGCGGGTCGAACAACTGGATGATGCCAAGATCACGCTTCACAAGCTCGCGGTCCACGGCCGCCATGGCCCGGCGCGCGCGGTCCGGGTCGGCCGCGCCGGAAAGCACGGACCAGCTTTGCGGGATCGAGTCAATCCGGCATTCGAGATTCGCCGCTGAACCAAGCGGCTCGCCGCTGTCAAAATACGCCCGTCGATACCATTCGCCATCCCAGCCGTGCTCCTCGATGTTCCCGCGGAGCTTCTCCGCTTCCGACTTGCACAGGGTCGCCATCGCCTCGTCCCGCCGCTGCAGGGCCAGGTGAGCAAACTGCACGAGTACGTCGTAGAGGAAGAAGGCCAGCCACACGCTCTCGCCTTTGCCCTGTTCGCCGACGAGGTTCATTCCGTCGTTCCAGTCGCCGCATCCCATCAGGGGCAGGCCATGCTGGCCAAAACGCAGGCCATGTTTGATCGCCCGCACGCAGTGATCGTACAGCGTGGCGGATTCCTCCGAGCGGGTGGGCAGGTCGTAGTAACTGTCCTCCTCCGGCTTTACGGCGCGGCCCTCCAGGAACTGGACCTTCTCATCGAGCACTCCGGTGTCGCCCAGGGCGGCCACATAGCGGCAGGTCGCGTACGCAAGCCAGAGAAAATCGTCCGAGATCCGCGTCCGAACGCCGCGCCCCAGTGTCGGGTGCCACCAGTGCTGGGCGTCGCCCTCGCGGAACTGACGGGCGGCGCAGCGCAGGATCTGCTCGCGGAGAAGCGCCGGCTGCGCATGCACCAAGGCCATCGCGTCCTGAAGCTGGTCGCGGAAGCCGAATGCCCCCCCGGATTGATAGAATCCACTTCGTCCCCAGATACGCGAAGCCAGTGCCTGATAGAGCAGCCAGCCGTTGGCCAGGAAGTTCACCGACGCATCGGGAGTTTCGATCCGCACCGCGCCCAGTGCCCGGTTCCAGAATTTCCGCACCGCGTCCATCGCCGCGCGAGCCGGGCCGGTTCCGCGAAAGCGAGTCACCAGATTGCGTGTGTCCGGCAGGTCTCGGCCGGTCCCGAAGGTGAACACGACCTCCCGTTCCTGTCCGTCAGCCAGCTCGAGCATCACCTGCATCGCCGCGCAGGGATCGATCCCCGCGCCCACATGTCCGGACAGGCGGGCGCGGGTCAGGCAGGCCGGGGCGGCGGGGCTTCCGTTGCGGCCAAGGAACTCCGTGCGGTCGCCGGTCACCGTTCGCGTTGGTTCGCTGGAGTCCAGGAACACCACGCGCCTGGCGAACTCGCTGTTGTACGCGTTTCGCGCCAGCAGCGCGCCGGTCTTCGGATCGACTTCCGTGACGATGTGCGGCGCATGCGTTTCCCGCCGATCCCCCAGGAGCAGTTCAAAGAATCCCGTCACCGAAAGCCGCCGCGCCCTGCCCGAGGTGTTGCGGAACCGGATGGTGATGAACTTGATCGGCGCATCGATGGCGACATAGACACGCATGTCGGTCGAAACGCCATCGTCGGTGTACTCGAAGGTGCTGTAGCCGAAACCATGACGCGTCGTATAGGGCATCGGCCCGCGCGCCGGCAGCGGCGAGGGGGACCAGAACCGCCCGTTCTCCTCGTCGCGGACGTAGAAGGCCTCGCCACTGGAGTCCGAGACCGCATCGTTCTTCCAGGGGGTCAGCCGGAATGAGTGGGCGTTTTCGCACCACGTATACGCGCCGCCGCTTTCGCTCACGACGGTGCCGAACCACGGGTTGGCCAGCACGTTGACCCACGGGGCGGGAGTTGGGGCTTCGGATTCGATCGCGAGGGCGATCGAGAGCGCGGCGGCGCGGATCAGATCCCCGCAGCTGCCCGATCCGCCGTCGATGGTGCGCGTCGTCGGGGCGGTCTTTGCGGTCGCGACGGTGACGTCGGCCACGAGCGCATTGGTCGA
>JANYKD010000052.1 GCA_025361735.1 Phycisphaerales bacterium | reverse complement strand
TTGAACAAGCTCAAACGCTGTGACGTCAGGAAGGCCAACGGAAAACCGCTGAAACTCGGAATTCGTCTCAAGCAACAGGCCTGCGGCTGGAGTCATAAATTCTTACTTGAAGCACTCTTGGCCTAAATGCGATAGCCCTGAGTTTCCCAGACTGGCACTCACCGTTCGCTTGATTTCCAGCGATATTTCCGGCAAACTCCCCGCTCCACCGGCCACGTGGGCCGGGAATTACCGGGTTTTCTGTTTTTGATTACAGCAATTTGAGGAACACACTATGGGCAACTACGATCCCGATCCGAAGATGAAGTTCACGTTTGGCCTCTGGACCGTCGGCAATCCCGGCCGCGACCCGTTCGGCGAACCGACCCGCGATAAGCTCCCGCTGGCCAAGATTCTGGACATGCTCGGCGAGGTCAAGGCCTACGGTGTGAACCTCCACGACAATGACGCCTTCCCGATCGACGCCTCCGAAAAGGAAAAGGCGGAGATCATGAAGGAGTTCAAGAAGGGGATGAAGGACAACGGCCTGGTTTGCGCCATGGCCACGACCAACCTCTTCACCGATCCCGTATTCAAGGATGGCGCCTTCACGAGCAACAACGCCCAGGTTCGCGCCTACGCGATCCAGAAGACCATGCGGTCGATGGACATCGGCGCTGAACTCGGCGCCAAGATCTACGATTTCTGGGGCGGCCGCGAAGGCATTGAATCCGACGCCACCAAGAATCCCGTCGATGCGGTCAAGCGCTTCCGCGAGGCCATCAACTTCCTTTGCGAATACAGCATCGAACAGGGCTACAACTACAAGTTCGTCTTCGAGGCCAAGCCCAACGAGCCCCGCGGCCACATGTACTTCGCGGTCACCGGCTCCTATCTGGCGTTCATCCAGACACTCGACCATCCGGAGATGTGCGGTGTCAATCCCGAAGTCGCCCACGAGCACATGGCCGGCCTGAACTTCGTGCATCAGGTGGCTGCCGCCATCGAGGTCGGCAAGCTCTTCCACATCGACCTGAACGACCAGGAATTCGGCCGCTATGACCAGGACTTCCGCTTCGGGTCGGCCAACCTGAAGCACGCCTTCTTCCTGGTCAAACTGCTGGAAGACTACAAGTACAACGGGCCACGGCATTTTGACGCGCACGCGTATCGCCAGAGCAACTACGACGACGTGAAGGAGTTCGCCAAAGGTTGCATGAGGACTTACATGATCCTCAAGGAAAAGGCCGCCCACTGGAACAACGACGCCGAGATCCAGGGGATGGTGAAGCTCATCAACGTCAAGGATGCGGGCCTCGAGAAGCTGACCAAGAAGTTCAGCAAGGCTAGTGCCCAGAAGCTGCTGGCCACGCCGCTCTCGCGTTCACAACTCGCCTCCGCGCCGCTGCCGTACGAGAAGCTCGACCAGCTCACGATGGAGATCATCATGGGCGTGCGGTAGGCCTCTTGCGAGACCATCGAAAACGAGGACACGGGCTTGGCGGCCCGTGTCTTCTTTTTTCCGTCCGGCGTGTGTACCATTGTTGTGGATGAGGTGGCCTATGACAGTGGCAGAGAAGCTTATTACCGCGGATGAACTGTCGCGCATGGGCGACATCGGACGCTGCGAGATCCTCTATGGGGAACTGATCATGATGAGTCCAGCGGGATTGGAGCACGGAGATGTCGCCCTTCGCATCGGGCGGTTGCTGGCGGAGTATGTCGAGACGCACCGGCTTGGCCGGGCCTTCGGGGCGGAGACAGGATTCCTGCTCGAGCGAGGACCAGACCTGCTGTTGGCGCCTGATGCCTCGTTCCTCCGTCAGGCCCGGATTGCCGGGCGGTTGCCCAAAGGGTTCTTCGACGGCGCCCCCGACATTGCTGTCGAAGTCGTGTCGCCGTGTGATAGCCATCGCAAAGTGCAGGAAAAGGTGAATACGTGGCTGGCCCACGGCACGGTGTCCGTCTGGGTTGCTGATCCGGCCAACATGACCATTACCCTCCATCGCACCGGCCTGCTCGCCCAGCGGTCTGCGCCAGGCGAGGACTTCGTTGATGAAACTGGTCTGCCAGGTTTCTCGATGTCGGTAAACAAGGTGTTTCTCCTGCCGTGACAGGTTGCCTAATTGGAACAGGTGGCAGCGCCACCATCGGAGCATGCACATGACATTCGCGACCCTTCGTTACTCTGCGGCGATTTGTGCCGTCGCCCTGGCGGCGACGCTATCCACCTCCGGCCAGGAGCGGTTCACTCTGAAATGGCAGGAGTCGAACATCCACGAGAAGTGGACTGGCTATCGGCCGCATGCGTTGCCGCTCTCCGCGACGGCTCCCGCAGGCTTGCAGAAAGCCCCGGCTGGTCTGGTCGCGCCGCAGTATGGCTCGTTCAAGATCGGTGCCGCCAGTTTCCTCGTGATTGTCGACGAGGTCGACGGCAAGCCGGCGAAGTTGTTCGTGGACGCTAACCACAACGGCGATCTTACTGACGAGGAGCCGCATATCTGGACCGAGAAGCGGTTCCCGCTTCCCGAAGGCGGTGAGCGCGTCAATTACAACAGCGATGCGACGATTCAGATTCCCTTCGCATCAGGACCGAAGAATGGACACCTCAGGTTCTACCGCGTGGAAACCAAGGCCGCCAACGGCCGGCCCGCGAGCAAGATGATCGCCTACTACAGCGACTACGGCCTGGCCGGCGAAGTGAAGATCGCGGGCAAGACCATTTCCGCGGTGCTCGATGACTCCGGTTGCACTGGAGACTTCAGCGCTTCGGCCACGGTCATGCAGACGCCGATGATCTGGCTCGGCCTCGACGCCGATGGCAAGCCCGGCCGGGGCAGATCATTCCTCGTCACCCGGCCATTCGAGTTTGACGGCAAGTGGTGGGCTCTGGCGGACATCACGCCGGATGGATCGTTCAAAATCGTCGAATCCACCAAGCCTGTCGCCGCAACGCGGCCGGCCGGGCCGGACCTCAGCCCCGGTCAGAAGGCCCCGACGTTCACCGCCAAACTGCTGGACGGGAAGACCGTCAAGTTCCCCGACGACTACAAGGGGAAGGTGGTATTGCTGGACTTCTGGGCGACGTGGTGCGGGCCGTGCGTGGCGGAGTTGCCGAACGTGGTCAATGCCTTCGGGAAGTATCACGCGGAGGGGCTGGAAATCCTCGGGGTCAGCCTCGATCGCGAGGGCACGGAACAGAAGGTGGCGGACTTTACCAAGCAAAAGGGCATGCCCTGGCCGCAGGTGTACGACGGCAAGTTCTGGCAGGCCGAGGTGGCGAAGATCTACGGGATCCATTCCATCCCGCACATGCTACTGGTGGATGGCGACACAGGCGTCATCATTGCCGACACCGACATTCGCGGGCCGAAGTTGGCGCCCGCGATCGAGAAGGCGCTGGCCGGGAAGAAGAAGTAACCATCGCGGAATCGGCCGCACGAAGATGGCCCCTCGCACTCCATGCAAGATGTACCCTCATATCATCCGCGCAGGCAGACCAAGGAAATGCCGGGCGAGGAGCAACTGGACCTGCTGCGCAGCCAGTGGGTCCTCACCATCGCCATGTGCAATGGTGACGAGCCTTACCTGGTTACGATGGACTACCTCTTCGTTGAAGCGGAGAAGTGCTTCTATCTTCACTGCGCCAACGAAGGCAGGAAGCTGCAGATCCTGTCGGCCAATCCGCGCGTCTGGGGGCAGATCGTCGAAGATCGCGGCTATATTCCCGGCGTCTGTTCCCACGCGTATCGCTGCGTCATGTTCCAGGGGCGCGTCGAGCCGGTCGCGGATCATCAGGAGAAGCGGCGGCTGCTGGAACTGATGATCGATCGTTTCGAACCGGATCCGGAACCGCTGAAGCAGAGGATGCTGAAGAACCCGGCGCTGGACCGCGTCACGGTTCTTCGCGTGCGCATTGAAGCTCTCAGCGGCAAGCAGAGTCCTCCGCCGGCAAAGCCCGCCGATTGACTTCCGCTCGCGTTGATGATCGCGCCTGGGCAGGCGGCGGCATCAGTGGCCGCGGATCAGGGACAGTTCCGCGCTGTCCTCGTCCAGCAAATTTGCATTGGAGCCGTCACCTGCGCGTTCCGCTGCCTCGCTCCGTGCGGGTTCTCGCCGATTGGCCAGCATGCGCAGGCTGGCGGCCATGTCGATGAACAACTCGACAACTTCCGCGACCACCAGGATTGCGATGACGGCGAGAACGCCGCCGCCAAGCACGGTAAACGCCAGGCTTGCGCGCTGACTGAAGGGGCGATCACCCAGTTGGGTGAGGATCCACCCGGCCGCGATCACCGCGACCATGGCCGCCAACGCCGCGCAGACCAGCGAGAGAATGGCGACCGAGCGCAGCACCGGATAGCGTCCGCCGGTCATAATATGGGGCTTATGCATGCGATACCTCCGTCAATGGAATTCGTCCTCCACGATGAAGTAACCTGACGCATTTTACCCATGTGGTTCTGCGCCCGGGTAGCGAAATCCGCGGCGGTTGCCCGTCGTGTATTGATCGGGCCCGCTCCGCAGGGTAACTTCGCGACACGTTATGAAACGCCAAGCTATTTCTCTGCGGACGATCATCGGGCTGTGCGTGTGCGCTGTGCTCAATTTTGCCGGAGCCAGCGATCCGCAAGCGCCCGCGTGGCCGGAGTTTCATGGGACCGGCCGGGAGAATGTCTCGCGGGAGACGGGGTTGCTGCGGCAGTGGCCTGTCGGCGGGCCAAAACTCGCGTGGAAGTTCTCGGAATGCGGTCGGGGGTATGCATGCGTGTCAATTGCACAGGGGTTGATCTTCACAAGTGGAGACTTTGACAACGAGGAGATGGTGCTGGCGTTGGATTTGGAGGGGAAGCTGAAGTGGAAATCGCCCAATGGCCGGGCCTGGAAGGGGCCGCAGCAGGGGGCCCGGACCACGCCGACGTGGAACGACGGCATGGTCTATCAACTCAACGCCCACGGCATGCTGGCGGCCTTTGATGCGGCGACCGGCAAGCCGACATGGAACGTGGATATCAAGGACCGATTCGAGGCCCGGGCCGGCAGTTGGGGCTATGCCGAGAACGTGATCGTCGAAGGTAATCTGCTTTTGTGTACACCGGGCGGCGCCAAAGGCCGGGTGGTGGCGCTGGACAAGAAGACCGGCGAAACGGCCTGGGCCAACACCGAGATCCCCGACCGCGCCGCCTATGGCTCGCCGATCATCGTCACGCACGGTGGGGTGCGCATGTTGATCAACTTCATGCACGAACTGGTGGTCGGCGTGGATGTGGCGACGGGCCGGCTCATGTGGTCGCACAAGCACGAGAGCACCTGCGACCAGAACGTGACCTCGCCGGTCTACAGCGACGGCGGCGTTTTCGTAACCAGCGGCCACCGCGGCGGCGGCCGGAAGATCCAACTGGACGCGGCGGGGCGCACAACCAAGGAGATGTGGTTCAGCCGCGACTACGACAACTGCCACGGCGGCGTCATCCTGCACGATGGGCACCTCTATTTCTGCGGCTGCCGGCTCTACAACAAGGGGCTGTTCTGCACGGATTTCGCGACCGGCAACCGGCGGTATAAGGCCGAGGAGATCGGTAAAGTCTCGGTGACGTCGGCAGAGGGGTTTCTCTATTGCCTGGGCAACGAGGGCGAGATGATGCTCGTGAAGGCGACGCCCGAGAAGGCCGAGATCGT
>JANYKD010000049.1 GCA_025361735.1 Phycisphaerales bacterium | reverse complement strand
GTGGAGGCGGAGGGGATCGGAATTGAGACTGATAATTTGACGCGCGAGATCCCCAGCATCGCCGGATTCAAACAGCAGTCCGGTGCGGCCGGGTTCGATCATTTCGGGGGACGCGCCGAGGTTGGAGGCGATGACCGGCGTGCCCTTGGCGAACGCCTCGGCGATCGAGCGGCCAAACGTTTCGTGGCATCCCGATGGGAAGATGAGCATGGAGGCATCGCCGATGAGTTTGTGCGCGGCCGCCAGCGGCTGACGCCCGAGCCACTGCACGCCCGGTGGCGGGAAGTTGAGGAGCGGGGCGAGCGGGCCGTCGCCGATGATCTTCAGGGAAGTTGCCAGTTGCCAGTTGGTAGTTGCCAGTGGGCATGGGCCAATCATCGTCCATGCCTTCAACAGCGTCTCCAAACCCTTCTCGGGAGACAATCGGCCCAGGAACACGGCGTAGCCGCCCTGGCCTTGGCCGGGCGTCGGGTCGGGGTCGATGAAATGGGGTTTGACGACGATGCGGCCGGTGGGGAGGAATGGGGACAATCTGTTGAAGGTTGACCGAGACGGGGCAATGTAGAGATCGACATCTCGCTCGTAAGTTCCCTTGATGCGGTGGGCGAGTTGGACCAGGGCGACGGTGGCAGTGGCCAGGCGGCTGCCCCGATAACAGGCGTGGACGATGCCCGGCCAGGCGAAGGAGCGGCCGGCGCAATCGGTGCAGACTCTTCCCTCACGATAGAGGACGGCTTTGGGGCAGACGATCCGGTGATTGTGGAGCGTCTGCACGACGGCAGCGCCGGCCGAGCGGACAGCGCTGTAGGCGGCGGGCGAAATCAGGGGGAGGGTGTTGTGGAAGTGGGCGATCTCAATGGCTTCCTTGTTCACCAACGTGTGGAGTTCGCTGCAGATGGAGCGATTCCGGATGGCGGAAGCCGCGAGTTTCACGCGGCCCATGGTGTTGATCTGGTCGTTGTGGACGACGTAGCGGAACACGCTGTGGCCCCGGCTCTCGAGGAGGTTGGCCTCAGCTTCGAAGACGACATCCTCGCCACCGGGTTGCTGGTAGTAGTTATGGGCAATAAGGATTCGCATAATCCCTCAGTAGTTCGGGGTCGTGTTTCCAGATATGCCGGGCGGCCAAACCCACGCCGAAGATCGTCCAGAACCAGATGCCGCCCATGGGGCCTTCGAGAAAGACGTCAAAGGAACTGTTGATGATGCAGGCCAGCCAATAGGCGAGGATGAAGAGGAAGAGGCCCGTCCATTCCCTGTCGCCCTGGCGCAGGCTCTTGAGAAGTGCTGAGCCGATGGCGCAGACCCAGCCGATTTGCATGATGAGCCAGAGACTCAAGCCGGGGACACCGGTACGGGCGAGAATGGCCATGTTGGCATTGTGCGGACTCCGCAGAGAGTGGTCCTGCATGACCTGAAAGCCGTCATCGTCGGCCAGATTCACGCCGAATCCCTTGCCTTGCCAGAAATAGTCGCCGCCCTGACGCTTCAGCGTGTAATTGACGATTTCGGCCCACCAGAAAAGGCGCCATTCCTTGGTGTCGTCGAGATCACCGACGTCCGTGGAATGGAACACGCCGGAGATATTGGAGGCGAACTGCTGAAAGGAGATTTCGCGGATTTTGGAGGTATCGGCGACGGGGATTTCCATGACGATGCCGCTGATGCCCAGTGCCGCCAGCCCAAGTCCGGCCATGAGAGCGATACGCACGAGAACGCGCTGGCCGGGGCGGAAGGCCCAGCAGAGGCAGAAGACGGCCACGAATGCGAACATGGCAGCACGCTCGTAGGCGCCCATGATGCCGGCGGAGACGGCCAATAGCCCTTGACGGAGTGGGCCGGCGCTGGTTGCGGGACAGGACATCCAGAATGCGAGGATCCCGGCAAGATGGACCATAATGTCGCCGGCCTTGAGTTCGATGATCGGGACATCGGCCCATGGCCATTGGGGCATTTGGTCGGCGAGAAGGAAGCGGATGGTCCAACATGCGGCCATGCCGACGAGGGCGAGCGTGCCGAAAAGCCGATAATTGCGCAGGAGGGCGATGAGGCGACGTGGATCGTCCAGCAGATAGAAGAACCAGATGAACGCGAAGCCGGAGTAGCCCCAGAGGACGGCATCGCGAAGGGCATCGACGCCGTAGGTGGAGATGTACGGAATGGTGCGGGCCAGGCCCCAGATATCGAAGAGGAGAAGACACCAGAGCGTGGCGGGCGTGCAGGCCGGACGCACGGTTCCGAAAGCGATGAGAGAAATGATCCCGGCGGCGAGCAGAGCCTCACCGATGAAGATGGGCGGTACGCCGATGTAGCCGGCGCCCTTGCCCATAAGTGCGTAGGCGAGGAGGATGAAGCAGGCGATGGTCAGCCACGGGTGGCGTGGACTTCGCGCCATCGCCGCGGCAAACACAGGCATGACGGGGTTAACCTGATCAGGCGTTGGGCTCATCATGTTTGAGCTCCTCTGCCCATCCCGGCAAGGAATCGCCACGTTGCAGGCGTGCGACGCATCGATCCGGCGGGGACGCATACGCGGCCGCGCTCGCCGCCGTGTGACGGACAAGACTCTCTGTCCCGGGCAATCCGCAAGGGACGAAGGACGCGTTCCTCAGCCGTGAGAAGAGCAGACGCATGCGCAATGAGGCAAGACAGCGAACCAGAAGATGCAGGCCGCCCGAGGGGGACCAGGAGATGGCGATGCGTTTGAGATGGACGCGCGTGCAGGCCTCGACTTCGATCAGAAACTCACGTTGGGACTCCGGTATCGGCAGCTTGCCGACAATGGCTTCGAGCATCTTGACCACGACCTGCCAGTGGCGCCGGCGCAGGATGGGATGGCCGAGGTTCTGGCGGATCGAGGTGGCGGTGTCGTAGAGCATGAAGGCAACGTCGCGGGACGCCGGATACCAGTGCCGCGCCACGTCTGGGCAGGCGTATGATTGCTCGGGCATGCCGGGATCGACGAGGGAGATCTGGTGATTGCCCGGGTCGCAGAGGATGTTGCTGAGTGTGAAATCTCCGTAAATTCGCCCACCGACCGACCAGAATCGTCCGAGTGCGGTGGCGAGGACATGCGACATCGTGCTGGCGTCTGGCGTGCCGTTCTGGTTGGCGCTGGCCAGGAGTGAATTCAGCGGTTGGCCGGGAACCCTCGTCATGATCACGGCCAGCGGGTGGTTGCAGAGGAACAGAGGCGCGGGCACGCCGATGCGCCAGCCGTCGATGGTAACATCGTCGAGGAGGGAGTGGAGTTGGCGGAGGGAAGTAAATTCCTCGGCGGCGGCGATGGCGACATCGGGGCGATCGGGGCGGAAGAGTTTCACGACAAGCGGGGGCTGCTTCCGTGGACCCGGGGTCGCGGCGTTTGCGGACCCGTCCGCCGAAGCGGAGCCTGCAGCATCATCATTGGGAGATACTTCGTAGACATGAGCTTGATTGCCGGAGCCAATCCTGGTGAGCATCCATGAATTCCCGTCACCATCACCGGTCATGGCGTCGAGGACGCGGCGGACATCGGCATGGCGCTTACCGTCGCGGATCACGCGGAGCTGCTGCCGCGTCCGTGCGGCCATGTGGTCTATGAGAATACGTGCGACCTCGCGCAATGTCTGAGCGAGCGGCACGGAGGTGTCAAAGACGGAGGCCATGGAAAGCTTGCGCGCCAGCGAGCGGTATTCGAGGCATTGTCTGGCGGTTTCGTCCGGGGGCACTTCGGGCTTTCGAGCCTGGATGATCTGCGGCGGCGGAGCGAGGCAAATCAACAGGTCGGGCTTGGGCGTGATCCGCCAGATCAAGTGGAGCAGGCGATTTGGGCCGGCGTAGCGATATCGGCGCGGGTCGACGAGCGTATCGACGAAATGGCGGTCGTGGAGAGAGAGGCAACAGCGGGCGCGTTCGACCCGGATGGTGAATAGATGGCCGATGGACTGGTAGGCGAGCCAATAACAGATGGCGCGGATCGTGGAGGCGACGGGCGATCTGAGGGGCACTTCATGAGGACGGGCGCTGAAGGTGACCTCGTCGCTCCGATTCAACAGCGCGGGGGGGGAATGAACGACAGGCGGTGTTGAAGAACGCCGGGCCGAATTGTTCGCGGACGGCGCGAACGACGGACGATTTGCCCGCGCCGTCGGGCCCGAGAAAGACCACGTGAAGTCCGTGGCGCGGACGGCCGGTACTTCTCAATGAGGGAAACGCCTCCGCCTTGAGCAACCGACAGCATCGGGTGAAGGAGACGACCCTGGGCATCCCCTGTCGCAGGACTTTCACCAGTCGTTTTAGATTTTCGTTGAGATCCACGAAGACGTAGCGACCTTGCTGCAGGAGACAACCAAAGAAGGCCAAGCTGATGAAGTTGCCGTAGCGGACGCCGTCAATTGGCCAATCTTGTTTGGAGAAGACTTCGACCCTGGGAATGCCGGTTCCTGCAGGCTAGACGGGCTAACATCGTGTTCGCAATTGCGACTGAATTCAACCGACAACTGCCCATCTGGGCTGATTGAAGACCGTCATGGAAGTGCATATGTCCCACGGGATTGCTCTTGCCCTGCCGGCGGTCCGGATCAGCTGAACATGCTGCATACGCAGGGCCTCCGGATGCCGACCCACCTAGGCCTTAAGCAAGCGTAGTCTGCCTGCTTCTTGCTAAGGCTATAAAAGGCCGCACTCAAAACGCCTGTCTTTTCCGCATCGGCGGGGTCTGTGTAGTTGTCAAACACTCTCCCGATGCAAGCGCCGAATCGAACGACGGCTGGCCAATCGCCGCTTCCGCAATCAGGCTGCCCGCGTGCTGGCTGCGTCCAACATCGTCTACGACGTGGCCGACCGGGCTCTGGCACTGGGAGCGGGCGGCATCGGCGCTATCCACCTCATGGCCCGGAACATCGGCCTGTCCCAACTCATCGACCAGTACATCCACGTCCTCAAGTTCCACCTGCCCTACCACGAGAGCGATGACCGTGCCGGAACTATCGGTCTACAACATCCTGGCCGGCAGGACTTGTCTTGAGGATCTGGAGCTGCGCCGCAACGACGAGGCCTATCTCAACGCCCTGGGTGCGATCCGCATCCCCGACCTTACAACGGCCGGCGACTTCTGCCGCCGGTTTCAGACCGACGAGCAGGTGCTGCTGCTCATGGTTTGGGTTCTTGGCGGAACCATTCTACGGAAGGGGGCCTTAAAAAGCGCGCGATCTTGCCTAGTATAACATGTTGGTAGATAACTGTTTACGTCAGCGGCCGGTGGCCGATGGTTTGCGGCGTAGACTGCCATGCCTGCCACAGCCACACTGATCCACGCGCTTTGGGCACCGCGAAAATGGTCGCGGGTATCACTCAACCGTCCTTGCGCGATATGTGGACGATTTGACTGGTGTACGTACTTGCCGGACCTCGCGTGCTGCATGCGAATATCGCTGGGGCCTTACCGGGTGGCAAAGAACGGCGGTTTTCTGCACCGCGTCGATCGTGAACTGCGACCCGTGGCCCTGAAGCCGGAAACGCTGCCAGTTCCATCAACAGAATTAGCTCGTATGGCCGCAGCGTGGAGTGGCGCCGCTGACGACGCCCGCGTCGGTCGGCTGGCGGCGGATCTCGGTGTGACAATGCCCAGCCGGCGCCGCCTGGACACCGGCTGGTCCTTTGAGCACCGAGCGTGGACATTCCCCATGCGGGACACTTCCGGCAAGGTCGTAGGTATTCGTCTCCGAGCGTGGTCGGGGAAGAAGTGGGCAGTCCGAGGTGGACACGAGGGGCTATTTGCTCCTGGTGGTCTTCCAGCGGATGGACCGTTGTTCATTTGCGAGGGCGTAACCGACACCGCAGCGGCACTGGATGTACTGCACGCAGACCGCCGACGGGCTCAGCACGGAGCTGGAGCCACCATCCGATGAGCGCCACGGAGCCGGGCGGAAGCCTGGTTTGGGATTGGAAATATCGAGGGTTTCAAAAGAAGAATTGCGCAGCCTTATGCGCTACGGCGTCGAGGCCGCAATCCGGGGAATCATCGCAATCGCCTGCGAGGACGAGGATCCTAGAAACAGAATTAGGGCGACGGAGCTCTTGGGCAAATACAGCCTTGGCGAGCGTGTTGAGGTTGACCAGGATATCGCGCCCGCGATCGTGCTCATGATCGCGGAGAAACCGGGCGACCCCGGCTGGCCGAGTATCGCGAGTGTCGAGCCGTTGTCGGCGAGTGACATGATCCCCGTGGAAAGGTAATGTGATCACATGGCCAAGAAACCCAAGAGCATCGTCGAGGAGCTGCGACAGGCGATTCGCCGGGCGGAGCAGGCCGGAGTTACCCGGGGCCGAATTGCGACAATTGCGTCAATCCCGCGATCCCAGATGACGCGCATCGCCAGCGGCGAAAACGTCCCGCGACTCGACACGGCCGAGAAGATCGCCCGGGCAATGGGGTTGTCGTTCCGCCTGGAATAACGTTGCATATTCGGTACATGGCCGGTATGCTGTGTACGGCCGCGGCGAACAAGTGAACGCGAAAGCAGGTGCCTTATGGCTGATGTGTTCAAACCAAGCGCAAGCGAGCTGTATTACGGCAAGGTCCGCGAGGGCGAGCGATGGCGCAAGGTGAAGCTCTATCGCGACAAGCAGGCCAGCGCCGCCAAACTCGTCGCATTGTAACAACTGGCCGACCGCCGCGACTCCGGCTGCATCACGCAGGACATGGAGGCAGCGGGCATTTAGGCCAAGAGTGCTTCAAGTAAGAATTTATGACTCCAGCCGCAGGCCTGTTGCTTGAGACGAATTCCGAGTTTCAGCGGTTTTCCGTTGGCCTTCCTGACGTCACAGCGTTTGAGCTTGTTCATGGACATTGCCCTGCACGTCGAGCAATACCTCGCCGCGATCGAACTCCAGAAGCTCGACAGCGAAACGCTGCGGATTGCCGAGTGGAGCCTCAATAAGCTCGTGGCCATGGGCGGCTGGAAGAAGATCGGCGACATTACCGCCGACTCCATGCGGACGATCCTGTCCGAACTCGACAAACAGAGGAAGGCCGCAAGCTACCTCAACAAGTTCATCATGCGGGCGAAGGCGTTCTGCAACTGGCTCCGCGACCAGGGCCGGCTGTCGGGCGACCCGCTCTCCCGCGAGAAGCTCAAGCGCGTAGACGAACAGAACGGCCGCAAATCGCGCGCCCGCCGCGCTATGTCTCACGCGGAAGTGAAGGCCCAATTCGAGGCTGCGCCCGATGACCGCAAGCTCAAGTACGCTTTCGCCGTTCTGGCTGGTCTCCGTCGCGGCGAACTCGCGGATCTTCAGTGGAGCGACCTGAAGCTCAACACGCCGCGCCCGTTCATCTCGTTGCGAGCGGACCAGACAAAGAACAAGAACGCCGACGCCCTGCCCCTGCACCCCTACTTGATCGAACTGCTTCGCAAACTCACGCCGGGCGCCGATAACGAGCCTGTGGTCGCGACCGTCCCCGACATGAAGACCATGGCCCGCGACCTGCTCGCGGCGGGCATTGCCAAGATTGCTGACGCCGGCCACGGCGTGCGGATCGGCGACGGCCAGTACATCAACATCCCCAACAAGAAGGGCGAGCGCGTGGACTTCCACAGTCTGCGGCACGTCTACCAAACGAACTTGGAAGCGACGGGAGCGAGCTACACCACATGCAAGGCCTTGCTTCGGCACTCGACAGCGTCAGATGTCACGCCCGGCTACTCCCATGCTCGCCTGGGCGAACTCTACGCGGCGATCGAGCGTCTGCCCCATCCGCTCCATCCCCCAGTTGAAAACGCCTCCAGCGGCGAGGGCGTGGGCAACGTGGCGCTGTGGACAGGCACCGAGGACCTGCCGACCTCGACTCCGGCAACGAGCCCCCTGTCCATCACCGCCAACACCCACGCCAATGGCTTATCAGATTCTTGCTATTCCGCAGACCATATACAGACCAAAACTTTTGCCCGGCCATGCGCGGCCACGCCCGGCAAAGCAGGCCAAGTCGATCACCTCGGACATGCAGGAGACCCTGTAAATGCAGGGGTTTGCAGCGATTCCTGCACGTCCATGCCAGGGCTATCGCATTTAGGCCAAGAGTGCTTCAAGTAAGAATTTATGACTCCAGCCGCAGGCCTGTTGCTTGAGACGAATTCCGAGTTTCAGCGGTTTTCCGTTGGCCTTCCTGACGTCACAGCGTTTGAGCTTGTTCAA
>JANYKD010000048.1 GCA_025361735.1 Phycisphaerales bacterium | reverse complement strand
TTGAACAAGCTCAAACGCTGTGACGTCAGGAAGGCCAACGGAAAACCGCTGAAACTCGGAATTCGTCTCAAGCAACAGGCCTGCGGCTGGAGTCATAAATTCTTACTTGAAGCACTCTTGGCCTAAATGCGATAGCCCTGGGATTGGGCTTCAAAGTCGGAGGGCTGGCGGTTGTGGGTGGGGCGGCTGGTGGTAGAATGCGCGGTGTTGTCGGGAATGCTGCTGAGTGTGGCGAACAAGGGTGGAGCACGCGTCGGAGCAGTTTTGAGTATGACGCATACCTGAGCCACCCTTCGACGGACGGGGCCGCGCGAGGCCCCTGCCGGGCGGCTGCCCTGGAAAACGCAATACAACAGAGGAGAACACTATGCATCATGGAGACGTATCACCGCAGATCGCCGAAGGTCTGCTCGCGCTGAAGAAACGCATTGCTGCCGCCGGAATTCCGCCCTCCAAGCTCGACGAAACCATCAACGTTGCGGTGTGGAACATCCGCGAGTTCGGCAAGGTACAACGCACCGAGGCCGCCATTCACTACATCGCGGAAATCCTCGGCCAGTTTGACCTGGTGGCGATTGTTGAGCTGCGCGACGACCTCACGGACCTCGGCCGGGGCCTGCCCATCCTGGGACCCAGTTGGGACGTCGTCTATGACGACTGGATGCCTGACGACGGTGGCAACAAAGAGCGCACCGCCTTCCTGTTCGACCGCCGGGCCGTGACGTTCAACGGCCTTGCGGCGGAAGTGGACGCTCCGCGCGAGAAGAAGGCAACGGAATACCTTGCCGCGCAATCGTTCTGGCGTGCGCCGTACATGTGTTCGTTCCGAGCCGGTAACTTCGACTTCATCGCCATCGCCACTCACGCACGCTGGGGCGACGGCATTGAAGGGCGCCAGGCGGAACTGCAGATGCTGGCGGATTGGATCGATGTGCGATTCAAGGACAAGCATGTCGAGGACCAGGACCTGATTGTGATGGGCGATTTCAACATTCCCAAGATCAATGACAAGCTGTTCAAGGCGCTGACCAGCCGTGGACTCCAAGTGCCGGGCGCGCTTCTGGAACTTAAGGCAGGCGACCAGACCATCGGCGGGTCCAATCTCAGCAAGAATTACCGCTATGATCAGATTCTACACCTGCCGACGCTCAAGAAACGCTTCAGCAATGCGGGCGGCGCGCTCGACTTCTTTGTCAGCGACGCGCGCAGCAAGGAACTATTCCCCGACATGACTTACACTCGCACCGAGTTCAGCTTCCAATTGTCCGATCATTTTCCGATCTGGGTGCAGATCAAGACCGATATTGACGGCGAACGACTCAACCAGATCGTGCAGGACGCCAAGAAGGAGTAGTGAACCCAGGGCGGCACGCGCATGAAGAACCCGGCATCGACGGGCGATGCCGGGTGGAGTGTTGGCCGGATGAATGACGGTGCGTGCGGAACGGCAGCGGGCGGTTCGGCGGTGCATCGAGCGAATCGAAAGAGCCTTGATGCGTGAAGAACCGCGATGGACCAGCGTGGCTACAGGATCAGCGGTACATGGAACGGACCAGGCCGTCGAGCATGCGGGAAACCTGCTCGGCCCGGCAGGCAAGGTCATCGAAATCGATATCGAAACCCAGGTCGCGGCAAAGGATCAGGTAGTAACGCAGGCCTTCGAGATCGCTCTGGGCGATGTTGTAGAAATGAGCCTTGTTACGCGGCCCGCGCCGCTTGAATCCTTCGGCGATGGAACGGGGGACGTTGACCGCAGATTGTTCCATCTGCAGGGCCAGGCCGGCCTGCTGTGATTCAGGGAGGCGGGGCGTAACCGCGAAGACCCGCAGTACGAGTTGATGAGATTCCTGCCAGACTTTCATCTTTTCGAAGGAGTCGAGGCGCTCGCGTGGCTCGCGTTGCGGCCGGCCACCACGATCGTCGGGGTGCGGTTCATCGCGATGATCTTCGTGCTCGTTGGGGGCGTCGAGGTGAGTGTCGAGTTCATGATCTTCGTTTTCGCGAGTCATAATGGGATCCTTGTGGAAAAGGGTCAAACGTGTGCAAGGGAGGTTAACCGACGCTGTCGAAGGGTTCAAGTTCGAGAGTTAAAGGGTTCAAGAGTTCAAGAGCTCAAAGGTTGAAGGGAAACCGCGCCTCAAACTGCGCCGAAGCTTAGCACCCTTGAACTCTTGAACGGTTCAACCGTTGAACCCCGCTCAGACCCTTGAACTCTGCTGCGGAAGTAGCGGTTTGGTGCGGGAGGCCTGGCCCTGGATCACCACGAGCGTCATGTCGTCGATCAGTGCAGCACTTCCACGGAAGTCATGGATTGCCTTGACGACGTTGTCCACGGAACCGGACGCGCTGGCGGCGCGGGCGAAGGTTTTCCGCAAGCGCATCATGTCGAAAGACTCGCCCGAACGGGAGCGGGCATCGATCACACCATCGGTGTAGAGCAGGAAGGCATAGGTCTCCGGCAGGATGAAGCCCTCTGTCGAGTATTTCTCCGAGTGCTCCACGCCGAGCACCAGGCTCGAGTCGGCGTCGAGCGGGACGACCTTTTGCCCATCGTGCAGCAAGGGAGCGTAATGACCGGCGCTGGACACCTCCACGGTGTTCGCCGTGAGATCCAGGACCATCACGCAGACGGTGACGAACTGGCCGTTGAACACCTGCCCGCAAAGCTGGCGGTTCACCTCGGTCAGACACTCGCCGGGATCGCGCGTGCGCATCATGGTGTTGCGGATGAGCAACTGGGTTGTCGCCATCAGAAACGCCGCCGACATGCCGTGGCCGGTCACGTCACCGATGCTGATGACGATGCGCCCGTCGCGCAATTCGAACCAGTCGTAGAAATCGCCGGAGACATGGCTGGCCGGCTCGTTGACAGCGGCGATATCCACGCCGAGTCCGATCGATTGCTGCGGAAGCCACGCGAGTTGTATCTGCCTTGCCTGAGCCATCTCCTGGTTCATGATCTCGTTGCGGATCCGGGCCACGCGCAACTGTGAGCGGATCAGGGCCGTGGAACTGGAAACGAGCAGCGCGGTCATGGTCGCCACCACGAACACGGCCCACCAGAGCGCCTTGCGGAAGATATCACTGACCATCTGATCGATGGACGAGGTTGTCGAGGAGATTAGCAGGAACCAGGTCTTGTCCGCCACGGAAACCGGCTCGATCGTCGCTAGCTCGACGGCACTCGGCCGGAATGAAACAGTCCCGCTCTTGCCCGCGGCAACCCGCTCGATGCTGGTGGCAATGGCTTTGGCCATCGCCGCGTCGAAGGTCGCCGCGTCTGCCCCGGCGGCATTTCGTGGTGAATTCTTCTGCGAATCGGAGCGGGCCATGGTGACGCTGCGTTCATCGATCAGGGACGCGAGCTGGTCGAGCCGCGCCTGGCTCTGACCATTCGCGGAGCCCTGGCGACGGCCGAGATCGTTGAGAAAGCGAGTCTTCACGCCTTCCACGGGAACAACCGCGACGAACCAGACCTCATCGACCATCTTGCCACCGACCCACTGCCGCACGCGCGACGGGTAGGCGATGACATGGGCCGGACCGGCTTTGGTTTCCAGGGCGAGGCTGACCGTCGGCTTCTCGGCGTGTTTCAGAAACCCGCTGACCTCGCGCATGAAGGCTTCCTGCATGGGCTTGCCAACGGCTGGCGGATAGAAGCCAATGAGGATGAGATCCTGCTTGTCCTGAGCCGGTGCCCCCGGACGGCTGGCCGGTCCACCGTTCGGAACGCCCGGCCTCGGGCGTGGTCTCTCAGCGGCCGTGGGTTCCGCCGTGCGACCGACAACCATCAGCGCGGCCACACGGTCGTGTCCGCCGGGCCCCGTGAGCTGGTGGCCAACAAGTTTGGTCGCATTTTCGAGCATGTTGGCATTGAACCGGAACGGTAACATCGCATCCCGCTGGTCTCGTTCGAGGATGTCCAGCGAGGAGACAATCGAGCGGTAATGTGTTTCGATCCCGTTGCTCGTCTGCTGGGCCAGCAGACTCTGCTTGTCGAGGAATTGTTCCACGGCCTGTTCGCGGGCACGGTTATAGACTCCCCGGGCGGCCAGCGTGATGCAGACAGCGATGACCACCAGCAGCAGCAGGTGTATCAGCAGGATCTTCCGGGCGTATCGTCGTGCTAGCTCTTCCATGATGGTCTCAATCGCCAAGAATACCCGGCACAATCGCCCGCTCTAATCTAAGAGACGCTGGATATCCCACTATATTGCATCCGAATCCCGATCAAGCGACGCAACCGACGGATCTGGGAACGGCACGTTGGCTATACCTGTGAACCCGGACCGTGGTTGAAGGTTGCAGACCCGATTCTGGCAGCCCAACCCCGCACGCTCTGCCAACGGGTTGCCCATCCGTGCAAAGCGCACAGTCGCCGTCCGCTGCTAATGATGTGTTACCCCCGCGTGTGCCCCGCAGCCCGCATTCCCGTTATCAGCCGGCACGCCGCACATCCGCCGCGATCTTCTGCGAATCCCGGTCGAGCGGTTCGCCGGCCGCACTCTGGGCGGCATTCCCGGCCAGCAAGCCCAGTGACACCAGCTTATCGATGAGGGCCGACCGGCGCACCGGCTTGACCATGAAGCCGTCGCATTCCCCACTCAAAGCCGCCAGCACGTTCGACGCGGTGCTCTCGGCGGTCACCATCAGTTTCCTGGCGCGCGGAGCGCGACGCCGCCGCTCCTCCGCCCGCAGGTATCCCAAGAGCGAGATGCCGTCCCTGCCGGGCAAGTTGATGTCGATCGTCACGAGACCGTAGGGGCAGGCGTCATCCAGGGCCTTGCAGAACCACTCCAATGCCTGCTCGCTCGTGGTTGCCGCATCGCATGGTCCATACGGCTCCAACATCGCCACCATCTTGGTGAGCGCCACAAACTCGTCATCGATTGCCAGGCTGCGCATGTTCAGCATCCTCCACAGGGTTCAGGTGTTCCGTTGCGTAACTGCTCAGGCGTTGCAGTTCCATTTCCAGGGATTCCAGCCGAGACCTCAATTCCGCCTGCTCCGCGGTGGCGCTGGCCTTTTCGAGTTCCCCCGCTCGTTGAGCCAATGGGGCAGCCTCGAGCGTGGCGGCGGCACCTTTGATCGCGTGCGCGGCCTGCCGGAGGGCCTCGCGCTCCACGGACTCCAGTGCCGTCCGCAGCGAGGCGATGTGCGCGTCGGCGTGCTTCAAGAACTGCGCCATTAGCCGAGTCACGATCTCGCGGCCGCCGAACTCATCAATCGCCACGTCCAGGTCGATCGGCGGCGCTTGCTCTGATGGCAGTGGCGAACAGGTCGGCGACGCTGGCGGCCCGGAAATCGAATTGGCCGCCTGTCCGAGCCAGTGCTGCACTGTCGCCAGCAGCGCCTCGCGCCGCATCGGCTTGGTGAGCACACCGTTGATGCCATATTGCGGGCATGCCGCCCGCGTTTCCGCATCCGCGCTTGCGGTGAGCGCCACGATGGGTACGGTCGCATTCGGTGTTCCGCCCTGGCGGATCTGTGCCGCCGCAGTCTGGCCGTCCATGACGGGCATGTGCAGGTCCATGAGGATCAGGTCAAAGGTCGTATGGGCGCAGGCTACGACTGCCTCGAAGCCGTTGGCGACAAGCTCGACCCTGTGTCCGGCCCCCTCGAGAAACAGTCGCGCAATCTCCTGATTCGTCGGATAATCCTCCGCGAAGAGGATATGCCCGAGGCGCGCCGGCGCCGCACTTGCGGCGGCGGCCAACTTGGCTGCGGCCGCTGGCGCCACGTCGTCGGGCGCCGGTTCTGCCGGCACGACAACCCAGAAAGTGCTGCCGTGGCCGGGGGCGCTCTCAATACCGACCTCGCCCCCCATGAGGCCGGCCAATTGACGCACGATCGCCAGA
>JANYKD010000030.1 GCA_025361735.1 Phycisphaerales bacterium | reverse complement strand
CGCTGAAGCGGTTCCGCCTGAAGGCGAAGGTTTCTAACCGTTAAGATGGAACAATGAATAGAACAGGAAACTCGCTCTGCCAACTGGCCCCCGACAACCAAACCCCGCTTCGTGCCTTCGTGTCTTCGTGTTTAACAATTCCTCCGGAGATCTCATGCACCTCGCCATACTCCCCGGCACTTCCCGCGACTACGACGCCCTGTCCCGCTTCCACTACCGCGCCGGCCGACCCGCCACATTCGCCGCCGTCTACGTCGTCCGCCACACGCCGCCCGCGTACACGCGCTTGCCTCCACAGCTCGCCGCCGTCGCCGTCCTTTCCTGGCCCACGCTTTCCCTGCACGTCCGCGAACAAATCCTCGGCCTCTCCGCCATGCCCCCATCCGACCGCCACCGCTGGCTCAACACCAATCTTCGCACCATCTCCCGCGTCATCGTCCACCCGACGTTCCGATCGCTCGGCCTAGCCACCCGGCTCATTCGTCATATCCTCTACAATTGCCCCACACGCTACATTGAGTCCGTTGCCCTCATGGGCCACGTGCATCCGCTCTTCGAGAACGCCGGCATGCACGCGTTCATGCCCATGCAGACGGATCGGCCGGTGTATTACCTTTGGAGTGCGGCCGCACGAGGCCGCTTTGGATCGAGTGCCGGGTGGACACATCGCGCCGCCCGGCGCTGAAAACCAAAGCGGTGTCGTGCCACCGCACTCCCAAAGAAACAAATTTCAAATCCCCGCACATTTCCCCTCTTCCCGAGTATCTCTCTTACCAAGGAGTCCCATGTTCCGCACAACGATCATCCTCACGCTATTATCTCTTCCCGTCGCCGCCGCGAATTTCTACGTCTCGCCTGACGGCGACGACAAATTCTCCGGCTCGCTGCCGTCCGTCAACGCGGCAAAATCTGACGGGCCGTTCCTGACCCTCCAGCACGCCCGCGACCAACTCCGCAAGATCAAGCCCGCCGGGAACACCGTCTTTCTCCGCGCCGGCGTCTACGAATTGCCCGCCGGTATCCAGTTCGGGCCGGAGGACTCCGGCGCCACCTGGCGCAACTACCAGGGCGAAACCCCTGTCCTCATCGGCGGCCGGCGGATTTCCAATTTCACGCCGCACCAGGGGCAGATCCTCAAGGCCGACCTCGCCGCGGCCGGGCTGAAGAACCCGGCGTTCAAGCAGATCATCTTCGCCGGCGCCCGCCAGCATCTGGCGCGCTATCCCAATTACGACGAGAACAACCCCTACGGCGGCGGCTGGGCCTACGCCGACGGCAAGATCGTCGGCATCTACCAGGAAGTCCCCGGCGAAAACAAGCACACGCTCGTCTACAAACCCACCGACGCCCGCACCTGGGCCCACCCCGAGGAAGTCGAGGTCTTCGTTTTCCCGCGATACAACTGGTGGAACAACGTCGAGCGCATCGCGTCCATCGACCCGGCCACGCACACCGCCACGCTCGCCAAGGACTGCTCCTACGCCATCCGCCCGGCCGACCGCTACTACTTCCAAAACGCCCTCGAAGAACTCGACGCCCCCGGCGAATGGTACCTCGACAAACGCACGAGCACGCTCTACTTCTGGCCCCCAGTGCCGCCGGTGTCCTCACCGGCGGGTTCGAAATCGGCGTGGGAACTCAAGCCCGGCGGCCAGTGGCAGCAGGCCGGCGGCGCCACAGCCAACACTACGGCTGCCCAGACTACGGACCACGGACCACGGACTACTGACTCCGCGAAAGCAACCGTCTCCATTCCCACGACCCGTACCATCCTGCAGATCACGTCGGGCACCACCGACCTCACTCTCCGCGGCCTGACCTTCGAATGCTCCGAGGGCACCGCCGTCACGCTGCAGAAGACCACGCGTTGCACCGTCGCCGCCTGCACCATCCGCAACGTCGGCGACTACAACGGCTCCGGCGTCACCGTCTCCGACGGCAGCAACAACCGCGTCGCCGGCTGCGACATTTCCTTCACCGGTTCCCATGGCATCGGCCTCTCCGGCGGCGACCGGCCCACGCTCACGCCGGCCAACAACGTCGCCGACAACAACTACATCCACCACGTCGGCGTCTTCTACAAACAGGGCGTCGGCGTCTCCATGAACGGCGTCGGCAACGCGGCCACGCACAACCTCATCCACGACACGCCGCGCATGGGCATCATGTTCTCCGGCAACAATCTGCTGCTGGAATACAACGAGATCCGCCACGCCAACCTCGAAACCGAGGACACCGGCGCCGTCTACACCGGCGGCCGGGACTGGATCTCCTCGCGCGGCACCGTCATCCGCTACAACTATTTCCACGACATCCTTGGCTACGGCCGCGAGGGCACCAAGTGGCTCAGCCCCTACTTCGCCTGGGGCGTCTATCTCGACGACAACACCGGCGGCGTCGACGTCATCGGCAATATCGTCGTCCGCGCCCACCGCGCCGGCCTGCACCTGCACAATGGCCGGGATAACCTGATCGAGAACAACATCTTCGTCGACTCCTCGCAGCAGCAGTTCGAGTATTCCGGCTGGACGGATGCCAGTCGCATGTGGAAGGATCATTTCCCGACGATGGTCAAGGGGTACGAAAGTGTCTTCAACCAGCCGGCCTGGAAGAACATGCGGCACATGGAGCTGGCTCCCAAGGATGCCCCCCTGCCCGACAAGACGATCATGGCCGGCAATGTCTTCCAGCGCAACATCGTCGCCTACCACGATCCCAAGGCCAAGCTTTTCCGCGGCGGTAACGTCAACTTCGCGTACAACACGTTCGACAACAACGTCTATTTCCACGCCGGCCTGCCGCTGATCACCGGCACGTTGAAGAAGGGCGAGACGGGCGACGACTTCGCCGCCTGGCAAAAGGCCGGCCGGGATACCCACTCCCTCGTCGCCGATCCCCTCTTCGTCGACGCCGCCAAAGACGACTACCGCCTGGAGCCCGAGTCGGTCGCACTGAAGCTCGGCTTCAAGCCGATCCCGGTGGAAAAGATCGGCCCGTACAAGGATGAGTTGCGGGCGACCTGGCCGATCAAGCAGGCCGAGGGCGCGAGGGAAAAGCCGCTGTCTCAGTGATCATTCAGAAGAAGATTAAACACGAAGGCACGAAGGCACGAAGAGCCGTCGGTTCGCTCGGGTTTTGTTTGCGGGCAGCGCGTCTTCAATTACAGAAACAGATGAACTTCGCAGATACGTCTTCGAGTACCACAACCCGCTTCGTGCCTTCGTGTCTTCGTGTTTAATCAGCATTTTTGACTTCAATTCCGATTGCCCACGAAGGGCCACCAGGGACCACAAAGAAGAGAGACGGCCACGGATTTCACGGGTGACACGGATGAAGACCGGAGAATGATTGCCTTGTATTGTCCGTGGAATCCGTGACATCCGTGGCGAATCGATTCTGTCTGACGCGAAGCCGATCGATCGTAGCACCACGTAGACCGCACGGGCGAGACGCCCGTGCCACAAGCCGCCTGGCCCATCACGCCAGCCGCGTGGACAGCCCAAAACCTCGTGGCATGGGCGTCTCGCCCATGGCCCGCGGTACTTCGCGGCATTTTGGAGGGCGGCGGCTCGACGCCGCTTTTCGATCTGCATCCGGCGGCGTTGGTCGTTCGAATCGGAGCGAAACGGTGATCACTCCGAAGACTGTCAAACACGAAGGCACGAAGAGCCATCTGTTGACTCGGATTCTGCCGGCAAGCAGCGCGCCGCACTTCAGAAACAGGAGCAGATCAACATCGCCAACACGCCCGCACCAACCAGACCCCGCTTCGTGCCTTCGTGTCTTCGTGTTTAATCCGTCTTCTCCATCCCGCATTCCGGACACCGCTCCGGGCTGGCCCGCAGATCATACCCACAGCCGACACACAACCCCTTGCGTCTCCGCCGCCGGAGTGTCAGCCAGCCCCAGCCTCGCATCGCCGGCCAGGGGAGCAGCAACAGAAGGACGAACCAATGAGGAAACATCAGCCAATACGTGATCCCTTCATCAGCATCGCCGCTCGCTCGACTCGCAACGATTCGTTCCAAACCGAACAAGCCGCAGGACTGCCTGCTCGGAATCCATATGCGGTCGCGAAGATCGCCATTTATGTCACCGTGGGCAAACGACCATCCATGCAACAGGAGCTCATGCAATTCAGGCGGGAACTCCGTGTACCCACAATATACCTGAATCGCGTGCCCTCCGGAGAAGACGCTAACGTGGTATCCCGAGTGGCGCTGCGGAAACACCGACGAGTACCAAAGACACGTTGCATTTCGGAGGTCCACCCACAACCCCGCCACGCCGAGCGCGAGCAACACCAGGAACCACGCCGCCACCGTCGCCGCGCGGCCGCAAACCCGTCTCCACATGCTCTTCCGGGCGTTCGTCATTCGTGCTTCGGCATTCTCTCGTCATTCGAGTTTCGGATTTCGTCATTCCCGCTACGGGTTATCCCGCATTCCGGACATCGCTCCGGGCTGGCCCGCAGGTCATACCCACAGTTGACGCACAACCCCTTGCGTCTCCGCCGCCGCAGTTTCAGCCAGCCCCATCCGCGCTTGGCCGGCCAGGGAAGCAGCAACAGGAGGATGAACCAGTGAGGAAACGTCACCCAGCAAATCGTCCCGTCGCTGTCGCTTCCGCGGGCGCGACTGAAATCCCAGCGGTCGAAACCAAACCGATATCGAAATCTCTCCTTTGCTCCCATCAAGAACCTGCTCACCCACGCTTCTTTGTTGTCACGATGAGGCTGCCATCCGCAATCAGCGTCATCCCTCTTGTCAGACGGGCGTTCAAACGATTGATACCAGACGATGATTGCCTGCATACCGGAGTAGACATGAATCGTACGTATCTTATTGCGTTGTCTGGACACCCCCGTGTAGCTGATGGACGTTGCATGGTTTGCATCCACCCACAACCCCGCCACCCCCAGTGCCAGCAACACCAGGAACCACGCCATCACCGTCGCCGTGTGGCGGCGGATCCGTCTCCAGATGCTTATCCCGCCCTTGGTCATTCGTGCTTCGGCATTCTCTCGTCATTCGAGTTTCGGATTTCGGCATTCCCGCTGCGTGCGGTCCCGCATTCCGGACATCGCTCCGGGCTGGCCCGCAGGTCGTACCCACAGTTGACACACAGGCCCTTGAGTCTCCGCCGTCGCAGTTTCAGCCAGCCCCATCCGCGCATCGCCGGCCAGGGGAGCAGCAACAGAAGGAGGAACCAATGAGGAAACACCACGGCCGATGCGTAAGAGCGGGGATAGTTGTCGACCATTCGATTGGACACGGCGGCGAACGAACCGATGGGCGGTCCGGGTGTTTCGAATGGCTCAAACGGATAACGCCAATATTTGTTTGTTCGCCCGATTTCAAAGCGTTCCACGTCAAATTCCGCGGGCGGAGCGTAATTCGGATCCGAGCACTCGAAGACGCTGTCAGATCGGGTGAAACTGACAATCAGTACGCCCTCACCCGAAGCAGCGGCGATGGCGTAGTCTGTGCCCGGTGCACGCACTTGCTGGAAGCATCGAACTACCATGCCGTGTCTGCGATCCGCCCACAACCCCGCTACCCCCAGCGCCAGCAGTACCAGGAACCACGCCGCGACCGTGACCGCGTGGTGGCGGATCCGATTCGAGATGGTTGTGTGGTTCTTGGTCATTTGTGCTTCGGCATTCTCTCGTCATTCGAGTTTCGGGTTTCGTCATTCCCCTCCGGGCTGCTGCAGCTCCGTGTACTTCACGGCCCGGCCTTTGGCCTTCTCCACCGGATATTTCTTCTCGGCTTTCTTGAGCTTGGCCACAAATGCGTCCGCCAGGTCGATGTCGAGCTCGGCCGCCAGCAGGAGGATCGAATGCAACACATCACCCAGTTCATCCGCGATTTCGCCGCGTTTCTTTTTGACGGCCGCCTCCAGTGCCGCCCCCTGCTGCCACTGCATCAGTTCGAGCAGTTCGGCGGACTCGACGACCAGAGAGATGGCGAGCTCCTTGGGGGTGTGGAATTGCTTCCAGTCGCGGGCGTCGCGGAATTTCAGTGCGAGATCGGTAAGTTCGGAAATCGTGGAGGTCATGCGGCAAGTTGTATCAGGGGGACGGCAAAATGCACAGATTAGACACGAAGGCACGAAGCCACGAAGCGAGTCATCGTTTGCGATGGCAATATGAGAAATTCAGAGCCTCTGTCCAATTCAACGGAAGGAGATGAACTCACGCAAAGGCGCAAAGCCGCCAAGAATGCGGTCTTCTTTGCGGCTTTGCGCCTTTGCGTGAGATCGACTGTCCGTGAGCGCAATTGATCGTCATGCTGTTTTTTTGCAACGTTAGTGAATAAACGTTGCGAATATACGAGCCGCGGACCCTCACCCCGGCCCTCTCCCGGAGTACCGGGCGAGGGAGTGCGCTGCAGGTGATTTGCGACAGTTATTGTTTTCAGCGCCTTACCTGTTTTCTCTGTCCTTCTTCCATTTTTCTTCCCAAGGAGCCCCTATGTCCCAGAAGAACTCCAAGTCGTCCAAACCGAAGGCCAAAGCCGAAGCCAAAGGCGAAGCGCAACTCAAAGCGAAATCCGAGCCCAAGTCCAAGGGCAATAGCAAAGGAAGACCCCAGTCCAAGCGCGCGGGCAAAGTCAAGGGTCCGTCCAAAATGGAGCAGGAGCGGCCGCAGAATCGGGAGGGGATTCAACAGTGGCTGGCCAAGTATGCCGGGCTGAAGCTGGTCGGTCAGGCGGTTTGCCCGGGGCATAATGCGCCGCTGGATTACCTGGAGCAGTCGTTTCTGGAGCGGGGGTCGGACATCATTGTCTGGGCGCCGCGCGGCGGCGGGAAGACGACGCTGGGGGCGGCGGCGACGCTGCTGGATCTGGTGTTCAAACGCGAGTGCCAGGTGCGAATTTTGGGCGGGTCGCTGGATCAGTCGCTGCGGATGTGGGAGAGCCTGTGGCCGTGGTGGTCGAAGATTCATCAGCAGGTGGCGCAGAAGAGAACCAAGGACAAGATTGTGACCATGAAGAACGGGGCGAGGGTGGGGGTGCTGACGCAATCGGAGCGGTCGGTGCGCGGGATTCGCGTGCAGAAACTGCGGTGCGATGAGGTGGAGCTGTTCAACCCGGATGTGTGGGAGGCAGCACAACTGGTGACACGGTCGATTTCATCCGATGGGCGGCCGGTGCGCGGGGTGGTCGAGGCGTTTTCGACGATGCACCGGCCGCACGGGCTGATGCGGAAGATCATCGACAAAGCGCACGACGCGGGGAAGCCGGTGATTCACTGGTGCATCCTGGAGGTTCTGGAGAAATGCCCGACGGAGCGGGTGTGCGAGGAATGTGCGTTGCTTCCGGATTGCGGCCGGGTGGCCAAGGAACGTTGCGACGGGCATCTGAGCATCGACGATGCGATCGCGATGAAGCAGCGGGTGTCGCGCGAGACCTGGGAGGCGGAGATGCTGTGCAAGCGGCCGAGCACGCGGAACTGCGTGTTTGCGAATTTCTCGGAGGAGGTGCATGTTCGCGAGGCCGTGCAGCAGGCGTCGGCGTCGGCCAGGCTCTGGCTCGGCATCGACTTCGGCTTCCAGAACCCGTTCGTCTGTCTGTGGATCCGCGTGGGCGAGAACGGGCTGGTGCATGTGATCGATGAGTACGTGCAGGAGCACAAGCAGATTCAGGAACACATTGATGCCATAAACGCCCGCCGATACGGCGCGGTGTTTCGCGTGGCCTGCGACCCGGCCGGGAAGAGCCGCAACGATCAGACGTCCAAGAGCAACGTGCAGCGGCTGCGGGAGGCGGGGTTTGTGGTGCGGACGCGCGGCAGCGCGATTCTCGACGGTGTCGAGGAGATTCGCGCGGCGCTGGCGCCGGCGGCCGGGGAGCCGACGCTGTTTGTCCACCCGCGTTGCCGGCGGCTGATCGAGGCGCTGGCGGG
>JANYKD010000562.1 GCA_025361735.1 Phycisphaerales bacterium | reverse complement strand
GCTGAACCGGGTCGACCGAGGCCAGGGTCGTGACGATTTCCAGGAGTTGCCGTTCGGTGTCCGGCGTGGGCCGAAGTTCGGTGAACACGCGGTAGACGTCCGTGGGACCCGGCGTGAGCAGGCCGGCGAAACCAAACAGCTCAATGACCGGAGCCACAAACTGCTTGTACTCGTCGGGAGACTTCTGCTCGAATTGCTCGCAGGACTCAGCGTTGAGCACCTTCATTTGTCCGACCAACGGCGCTCCGGCAATCCGGATATTACGCACGATCACGCGGAACGAACCCTTTCGCTCGTTGATGGTGTAGTACTCCACGTTGCTCTTCGCTCCGCCGCGCACGGTGATGTAGACGGTGTCAGCACGGACCGTGAGGATCGCATTCCAGATCTTGTCGTCGTCAACCTCTTTGGCATCGAGGTACTCGAGGCTGGTCTGGTTTCCGCCAATGCCCATGCCCATGGCTGATGCCCCAACGATCCAAGTCGCGTCGGATCCGATGACCTTCACGCGTTGCGCCGGAGTTAGATTGAACGCGCACGGAGTCACTTCGATATGCCCCTGGCGCACGTCAAGCCGCGGCAATTCTTGTGCGGAAACAGGCCGATCGAATTGTTTGAGCGTGTTGACGCGGGCCATACGGGCTTGGAACGTCGCGAGGAGGGCCTGGATCCTCGCGTCATCCGCCGCGTCCGCTGCCATCACCGGTGCCGCCGCTAGAAGCAGGAGAAGCAACGAGCATGTCCGTTTGAAGCAAACCATGGGTGAAACAATAGAAACCGCGCCGCCGCGCGGGGAATCCTGTAATCAGAACCGGCGCTACTATCGGGCGGGGGAGGCGAGTTGGCGGAGTCTTGCGATGGCCCCTTGCTCGATCTGCCGGACCCGCTCTTTGGAGATACCCAGCCGCTGCCCGGCCTCTTCGTAGGTATCCAGTGCCGTCTGTCCGTTGAGGCCGAAGCGGATGGATATCACGTTGCGCTCGCGTTCGCTCAACCGGGTCATCAGTTGGCGGACCTGGTCGCGGTCGGCCAGTCGGTCGGCCGGTCGCGCCGGCCGGGGGTCGGCGCAGGATTCGAGGATGGTCTCGTCGATTCCGGCGTGACGGCGATTGCCCGCAAGCATTTCGGGCACGCTACGGGCGAAGCCCTTCATCAGCGCCAGTGTGGCGTAGGTGCTGAAACGATTGCCGCGATGGATATCGAAGCTTTCCACCGCCCGCATCAGTGAGAGGTTGCCGTCGGAGATGAGTTCCGCGAGCGACAAGGCGGGGCGCAAATGCCGGCGCGCGATGCTGGCCACGAGCCGCAGGTTCGCTTTGACGATTAGTTTCTTGGTTTCCTCGGCCAGCCGGAGATGGTTTTCCAGCGTGCGCAGGTCGCGGTTGCGGAGCAGTTCCGGGTCGAGCCGGCGGCGGGCCTGGACGAAGCGGAACTTGTGGTAGTTGAACTTGAGAAACAGCGCCCGCTCTCCGCCTTTGGAGAGCAGGGGGGTGCGATAGAGATCCGCAAGGCTGGGGGGCAGATCGCGCGGGACGCGGAGTTGCTCGGCCGACGGCGCATCGGCCAGTTCCTGCTGGCGGACGATCTCGTCGATGGCGGCGGCGGCGTCGGGGCCGTGATAGAGCGGGTCTTCGAAGAACGTGACGTGCTTGTCGATGACGCGGTGGGCGCGAGCCTCGATGATGATCGGATAGAGCGATGAACGCTGTCGACCGAGCCCGCGGGCAATATTCGTGATGGAATCACCACCTCGCCATGTGTCCAAGACAGCGGCCCGTTCCCTGACGGGGATCGCTGGTGCTGCATCGGTGAGGACTGTATGGTCGGGATGCGCGCCGTCGTGTTTGCGGAGCGTGTGGAGCATGGTGAGCGGCGAGCGACGCATGCGCTTTGCCACCCGGCGGGCGATCTCGGATTCGCAACACCCGCTCCTGGCCAGTCGCGCAGCCTGCCGGATGATTTCCTCGACCTCCGCGTCGGTCACCTGGGCGAAGTTGGCCGAATTGGCAACCTGATCCTGATGCTGGTGAATGAACCGCTCGACGCTGGAGAGGAGGAATCCCACGCGTTTGCGGCCATCGGCGAAGATAAACCGCCGCGAGGGCAGCCCGCGTTTTCGCCATCGCTGGATGGTCTTGCTGGTGACGTTGAATTTCTCACACACATCGTCGATATCGAGTACGGGCTCGCTGATGCGAGCGGCAACGAGGTTGAGGGTATCGGAGACGACCTCGATGAGCAGGGCAAGGTCCTGCTGCAGGGCGGCGCCCGTGAGCATCTCATCGCCGCCGGTCTTGGGCCGGTAGTCGGTGATGCGATAGACAACGAAGTCGAGGGGATATGGTTTGGTCGGCTCGAGGGTATGGAGCAGATCCTCCGCGCGGCCGATCTGCGCCAAGCGCACATCGTGCGGGGAGAAAACCAGTTGCCGTGCCAACTCAGCAACGCTCTGGAGGCGATACTTCGCCATACACATACATTATCCGTCCTGTCCTATACATCGGTCAAGGCAAATAAGTGGATTTAGTAAAGTCGTTGCCCGCCGCAGATTTCCCCCATTGTGACGGGCCAACACAATCGACATTATGACGAATGATCGTTGCAGTTCTTAATCCAATCGTTATGATACTAATTGAGGTTCAATTCTCGGTTGGGTTGCCGTACATGTCGCTTGTCGTTTGAGCGAGACAACATACAGGAGACTGCCATGACGAAGAAGTCAAAGCGTCACTCGCGTTTGGTCGAGCATCTGGAGAGCCGCACGCTGCTCGCTGCTGATTTTTCCATTGCGTCGATCCCCGACACTCAATATCTCGTGGAGGTGCCCGGCGCTCCGGTGATGAATGCGCAGACGGATTGGATTCTCAACAACGCGGGGGCAGCGAATATTCGATTCGCGACACAGCAGGGCGATCTGCTGCGCCGCGGCTACAGCGACTTCCAGACCGGCAACGCCGATGCGGCGTTTGCGAAATTGAACACGACGGTCCCCTACACGCTGGACATCGGCAACCACGACTACGACAACCAGTTCGACGATCTGGACCACCATATCAGTTCGGCCAATTTCACAGAGTCGTTCGGCGACAGCCGCTATCAGAACATTGCCATCAGCGGCTTCGGCGGCTCGTCACTGGATCAACGAAACCGGTATCAGGTGTTCTCGTCCGATGGCCAACAGTACATGGTGCTAAGCCTGGAGTGGGAGGCACCGAATTCGACGATCGCCTGGGCACAGGGCGTCATCAACGCCCACCGGAACCTGCCAGTCATCCTGACGACTCACGAGTATCTCAACAGCGGCGGCCGCACGACGTCGCCGCTTGATCCCGCCGGCAACGACGGTCAGGACATCTTCACCAAGCTCGTCTCGCCGAATCCGCAGATATTCCTCGTTATGAGCGGCCACACCGGGGCCACGCGCTACCAGACATCGACGAACTCGGCGGGATCGACCGTGATCGAGACCGTGGGTGATGATCAAGGCAAGGGGTATCTCCAGTTGTTCAAGTTCTCGCCTGATACGAACACGATCAAGATCGCGACGTACTCACCCAGTTCTTTGCTGTCGGACACCAGTCTTGGCCAGACGACTTTCGCATTCAATTTCGCGAGCCGGTTCGCGTTTGCAGCCGGCAGCATCGCCAATGATGACACGTTTACGGCGCCGCAGGGAGCGGTGATCGGTGGGAATGTGCTCGCCAACGATGTCGGCAGCGGGCTCGCGATCGTGTCGTCCACGGCGCCGGCCAATGGGGCCCTGGTCTGGGATTCGGATACACCAGGCGCATTCACATACACGGCTAACACTGGCTACCACGGGAATGACACATTCACTTACACGCTCAGTGGCGGCAATACAGCGCAGGTGATTGTCAAGGTGAATAGTGGCCCGGCCGCGAACGCCGACGGCGCCAACACCAACGAAGGCAAGGCGGTTGTGGTCAATGTCGTCGCCAATGATTCCGATCCCGATACGGGCGACGTAGTGCGGCCGATGCTCAAAACGCTGCCGGCGCACGGGGCGGTGTTTGCCAATGCGGACGGCTCGTTCACCTACACCCCTGATCCGAAGTGGACGGGGACGGACACGTTCAGCTATGCAGCCAGCGATGGCAATGTGCTCAGTGATCCGGTGTCGGTCAGCGTGACGGTCGCGGACGTGCCCGACAATACGATCGCGTACAACTATCCTGTCGCCGAGACCACGACGACGGGGAGCAGGAGCGGAACATACGCCAATCTTACGGCGACCGATGGTGTTCTCGAGACAATCACGGAAAGCAGTTCGCGCGTGCTGGACCAGCGCTGGCAGTTCAATGTGACCGGCGGAACGGAAGTGACCGTCTGCATGAATGCCTGGCGGGCCAGCGGGGCGGACGAGTACGCCCTGAGCTATTCCACCAACGGGTCAACCTGGAGCAGCATGACCCAGATCGTGCCGGCGTCCTCGCTGAGTGTGACTCGCATCGGCACCCCGATTGCGGGTGGCACAGGGGCGGATCCGGCCGAGCCGTATCAGATGTGGCTGCTCCCGGCCGCCACCAAGGGTACAGTCTGGATCAGGGCAACGCAGACGACCAAGACATACACGGTTCCATCCGCACTGGCCGTGGATGAGTTGTTCATTCGTTCGACGGGTGTGACCCCCATCGTGGCGCCTATTGCTCCGTCAAATCTGACTTCCAGCTACACTTCCAAGACTCGCAAGGCCACGTTGTCGTGGAAGGACAACTCCAGCAACGAAACAGGCTTCAAGGTCTGGTATTCAACAAATAACGGCGCGACCTGGCAGGTGTACTCGACGCTGGCCGCGAACACGACGAGTCTGACGACGTCGGCTTTGACCAGAGGACTAACCTACCTTTTCAGGGTAACCGCCTTCAACACGGCTGGCGATTCCCTGTTCAGCAACACGGTTTCGATTCTGGCTGCATGAGCGTGCAGATTCAATTATTGTTGTACATGCCCCCTCTTCGGAGGTTACACTACTGCGGTGAGAACCTGTAACGCCGCCGCTACGGCGATGTCTCTAGTTGGAGGCCGTCGCATGAGAGCTATTCTGCCCGCTCGCCGCCGTGTACTTCAGCCGTTGCTTCAGGATCTTGAATCACGCACTCTTCTCTCGTACGACATTTCCGGCGTGCAGCCCGCGGCGCTCGACCAGCCGCGAGTGAATGTCGTCATTCGTCTGACGCCCACGGGGAGTCCGCTCACGACCACGGATTCGACCCTGGGCACCAACTCCACAACCTACAACGTGCCCGTGTACTACGACACCGGCGCCAGCGGCGCCCTGCTGTCGGTCAGCACGGCCGACGCGCTGGGTATTTCTCGCGCCTCGTCCAACGGCCAGCCGATCGTGTATTCCGACGTCGGCGTGGGCGGCAGCGACAATTTCTACGTCTCCGATCCCATCTACGCCTCGCTCGGTGTTAATGGCGGCATGCTCGATGGCATTACGATTGACCCCAACGATCCCACGAATATCACGTACACCGATCCACCTCTGACTTCGTACACACAGTCGTTTGGCCCGATCCGGGTGGAAATCGGTGCCATTCCGGCCGACGCGCCGCCGGATGTCAGCGACGTTTACGATGTGTCGCAGCTCCTGGCTGATCTCGATCCACTCGACGTGTTCGGCATGCCGACGATTGCCGGAAAAGTCATGGTCATGGATCCCAAGCCCACCAACGCCATGATTGACGGGTTTGAGTCGACGACGGCCGATCCGACATCCGTGCTCGGTGGCAGCATGCGGACCTACATCTACAATCCCGGCACTGCTTTCGACGCGGCCAACGCCGACACCGATCCCGGCATTCCCGCCACCAACCGGCATATTCGCCTTTCCCTGGCTTCGTTCGACCGGTTCACCACGGTGACTCCAACCGGGGCGCCTGGTCCGACACTCGCGGCCAATCCGTTCATCGGGCCGAATCCTGTTTTGGGCATGTCCGCCGGCGCGGCGACTGACAGCACACCGCCCGTCTCGCTGAAATTCGGCGACAGCCCCGCGGTTACCGGCTCGTTCCTCCTCGATACGGGCGCGGCGGCGAGCATGATCTCGCAGGCGACGGCCGGGAAACTCGGCGTGCGCTATCGCGCCGGCACGTTCAATACCGACGCCCCGATCCTCGAAGACACCAACGGCAACACGATTCCCGACCAGTTCACGCTAGACATCGGTGGTGTCGGCGGCATCATCAAGGTCGCGGGGTTCTTCCTCGATGAGATGTCCCTTCCCACCGTCGAGAACGATCCCATTCGCTATCTCGGGGCGCCCGTGCTCGTGTCCGACGTCACCGTTGCAGACGCGACGACCGGTCAGACGCTGACGCTCGATGGCGTATTCGGCATGAACAATCTGGTGGCGTCAGCAATGATTTCCATGAGCGCCGACAGTCTGATGCCGGACATAGGGGCGCTGAACAAGACTCCGTTCGACTGGGTTGTCTTCGACCCACAGAGCAAACTGCTCAGCGTCGAAATCCCAGGGCTGCCCACGCCGCCGTCGGCGTCGCTCGCCGCCGTGCCCGCCATCACCACCGGCGGCACAACCGCCGTCAGGCTCACCGTCACATATTCCGGTGTTAACCCGATTACGGCTGCTTCAATCGACAACTCGGATCTCGTCGTCACCGGCCCCGGCGGCATCGCTGTTGCCGCTGTCGCCGCCAAGTCAGCCCTCGTGGATGCCAAGACGCTGGCGGTCACCTACACGCTGGTTCCACCCGGCGGCTCCTGGGCCAACGCCCTGGCCGGCACATACACGGTTGCCATGCGGGCCGGCCAGGTGAGCGACTCCGTGGCGCTGTCTGTCCCGGCCGGGCAATTGAGGACCTTCGTTATCACCGACACGACGCCTCCGACTGCGGCCGTGTCTGCGCTGGCGGCGGCCGTTACCGGCAAGGCCGACTACTCATTCAAAGTCGTCTATTCCGACAACACGGCCATCAACCTCACGACACTCAATACGGGCGATATTCTCGTCACCGGCCCCCAGTCGTTTAAAGCGACAGCGACGTACGTGAGTCGCGTGGTGACCTCGCCCGGGCGTGTCACCGTTACCTATAAAATCGCCGCTCCGAAGAAGAAGTGGTCCTCGGTTTCTGCGGGAACGTACACGATTACGCTCCAGGCGAAACAGGTGGCCGACACTGCGGGCAAATATGCCCTGACGAAGAAACTCGGCGCCTTCCGCTATGCGGTGAAGAGTGCGGCGAAACTCATCTCGCCGCTCTTTGCATCCGCCCCGATTGTTCCGGCAACGGCCCACAAGGACGACCTGGCCGATTTGTTGAATTGATGTGTGGTCCATCAACAACTCCGCGCCAGCGGTCTACAAATACCAGTCCAAGAGAAAGTATCATTCATGAACATCGCGTCCGTTCTTCCCGCTGTCGTTGTCGCCTTCGCCGCCATTGCGCTCTCGGCCCGGGCGGCCGATCCCAACGCCGAGATCCTTGCCCGCTATGAGCCGCGCACCTACGCCGACGCCTCGGGCAAGACGCTGCTCTATCGCCTGGCCAAGCCGGCCGATTTCGACAAGAACAAGTCGTATCCGCTGCTGCTGTCATTGCACGGCGCCGGCGGCAGGGGGGCGGACAACGTCGGGCAGATTCGGGATGCCTCGCCCAACACGGCCGCCAAGTATGCCCTGCCGAAGTACCAGGAGAAGTTTCCTTGTTTCATTGTTGCCCCTCAGTGTCCCGCCGACCGCAAATGGGTTGACGTTGACTGGTCTGCCGCCAGTCATGTCATGCCGGCCAAGCCGACCGATGAACTGCGCATGGTCGTCGAGGTGCTCGAACAACTTCGCAAGGAATTCCCGATCGACGGTCGGCGCATCTACGTCACCGGCCTGTCGATGGGCGGCTATGGCACTTGGGATGTGATTGCCCGACACCCGAAGTACTTCGCAGCGGCCGTGCCAATCTGCGGCGGTGGTGATGAAGCCACCGCACCGCGCATCGCGTTGATTCCCCTCTGGTGTTTCCACGGCGGCAAGGACGGTGTCGTCAAGCCACAGCGTTCCCGCAACATGATCGAGGCGCTTAAGAAGGCGGGTGCCGAGCCCAAGTTCACCGAGTACCCTAACGAAGGCCACGGATCGTGGGTCCCGGCGTACAACGAGGCGGAGCTGCTTCCCTGGCTCTTCTCTCAGAAACTCAAGCAAGACCCCAAACTGGATTAATTTCATGTTCAAACACGCACTTTCTCTACTCGTCATGGTTTTCGTCATGAATCCCCTTCGCGCTGAACCCTTGGCGCCCGTTGTGCTCTGGCCGGATGGCGCGCCCGGCGCGCTGGGCAAGGAAGCCAAGGACATCCCCACGCTGACGCCCTATCTCGCGGCCGAAGACAAGGCCACGGGGGCGGCCGTGGTCATCTGTCCCGGCGGCGGCTACGGCGGGCTGGCAGCGCATGAAGGCAACGACTATGCCTTGTATCTAAACCAGCAGGGGGTCAGCGCCTTTGTGCTTAAATATCGCCTGGGCAGCGGCGGCTATCGTCACCCGTGCATGTTGCAGGATGCCGCCCGCGCCGTGCGTACGGTGCGAGCGAAGGCGGCCGAGTGGAAGATCGATCCCAAACATGTCGGCATCATGGGCTCCAGCGCCGGCGGCCATCTGGCGAGCACGCTGGTGACCCACTTCGACACGGGCAAGGCCGACGCCACCGACCCCATCGAACGACAGTCGAGCCGGCCGGACATCGGCATCCTCTGCTACGCGGTCATCAGCATGGAAACCGGCATCACCCACAACGGCAGCCGCAACAATCTGTTGGGCAAAGAACCCAGTGAAGAACTCGTGAAGCTGCTGTCCAATGAGCAGCAGGTCATTAAAGAGACACCCCCGTGTTTCATCTGGCACACATGGGAAGACAAGGGCGTGAAGATCGAGAATTCGATGCAGTTCGTGGCCGCCCTACAGAAGGCCGGCGTGCCGTTCGATCTGCACATCTACCAGAAGGGCGGCCACGGCATGGGCCTGGCCGACAAGCCTCCGTTTGATCATCCGCATCCCTGGGCGAAGGATCTCGTGGTGTGGCTCAAGGTGCAGGGGTTTGTGAAGTAAGCGAGGAAACCGCGTCCCTCACGACTCCTGCGGGTACGTCATCACGCACGGTGACATGCCCAATGGTAGTTGGCAGCACGAAACGGACCTTTCCAGCCTTCACTTTCTTGTCGTAGATCATCGCTGACACCACGGTGTCGATGGGAAGTGTCAGGCCGCCCGTGGGAAGTTCGGCCGCGCGGGTGAGCGCGGCGACGCGATCGCAGGACGGCTGGTCGATCATGCCCAGAGCCTTGGCGGCGTGGCAGGCGGCGACCATGCCCAGCGCGACGCATTGGCCGTGGGTGTAGGAATAGTTGGAGACGGTTTCGATGGCATGGCCGAAGGTGTGGCCGAAATTGAGGTGGGCGCGTTCGCCTTTCTCAAAGGGGTCGGCCGCGACGACGCGGGCCTTGATGGCGACGTTGTGGGCGACGAGGCTGGCGAGGTAGTCGATGTCCAGGGACAGCGCACGGTGGATCTCGCGTTCGAGATCGGCGAATCCATCGGCATCGCGGATGATGTCGTGCTTGATGCACTCGGCCAGGCCCGAGCGAAGTTCGCGCGGCGGGAGAGTCTTGAGTGCGGCCGGGTCAATGAGCACGGCAATGGGCTGGTGGAAGGCGCCGATGAGGTTCTTGCCGACGGCATGATCGACGCCGGTCTTGCCGCCCACGGAAGCATCGACCATGGCGAGTAGTGTCGTGGGGATTTGCACGAACGGGACACCGCGCAGAACGGTGGCGGCCGAGAAGCCCGCCATATCGCCGACGACTCCGCCGCCCAACGCCAGGACCGGCGTGGTGCGTTCGATGCCCCAGGTCAGCAGCGTGTCGTAGATGGTGGAGATGGTGGCGAGCGTTTTGTTCTTCTCGCCGCTGGGTACAGTGGCGACGGCGACCGCAAAGCCTGCCGCCCGCAGGGATGATTCAACGGCTGAACCGTGAATGGCGCCAACGACATCGTCGGTGATGATCGCCGCCTTCTTGGATGGGCTGAGTTTGCGGACCATATCGCCGACCTCGGCGAGCAGGCCGGGGCGCACGGTGATGTCGTACTCGCTGCCGGGAATGGCGGTGTGTATGGTACGCGTCTTGGGATCCATGGCGGGGGATTATACACAGCACTCGCGGGTTCGGAAAAAGTGCCGCTGGCGGTCTCACCGGCGGAAGACCGGGACACGGCAATCTCGCCGGTGAGGGCACCGGCGGCACTCATGCGGACGCCTGCCTCATGGCCAACGGCCCCGGTTGCCTGTACATTTTCGCGTGGATTGGAAATCTATGCGTATCGTAAGCTACAACATTCTCGACGGCGGCGAAGGACGGGCGGATCCCGTGGCCGAGGTGATCGAAGCGCAGCGGCCGGATGTCGTGTGCCTTGCGGAGGCGGACAACACGGATGTGCTGGCGCGAATTGCCAAGCGGCTGGATATGGACAGCATTCAAGCGTGGGGCGAGAAACACTCGGTGGCATTGCTCAGCCGCTGGCCCATTTCGGAATCCGTCAACCACGCGGCCATTCGCGGCAAGCCCCGCGATCTGCTCGAAGCCACCATTCGCGATGCAAGCGGCGTCGAGTGGCCCATCGGCGTTGTGCATTTCAAAGGCGGAGCCTTCGAGGCGGACGAGGCTGTGCGCGATACGGAAGTGGCCATATTGCTGGAGGTGTTTTCCGGGCACCGGACGGCCGGGCGGCCGCATCTGCTGGCGGGCGACTTCAACGCCAACTCGCCCCTGCAAGCCATCGATCCATCGCAATGTTCGCGGCGCACGGCCGAGGCTTGGCTGGCGAACGGCAACTCAATACCCCGGCGCGTCATCCAGAGACTCCTCGACGCGGGCTACGTGGACGCACTTGCCGGCGTTTGCGAGGGCACTCTGACAACGCAGAATCCCGGCCAGCGCGTCGACTATATCTTTACGTACGGTATACCCGCCGCCCGGATCGTACAGGCTCGGGTTGAGCAGAATCGCCTGGCAAAATACGCGAGCGATCATTTTCCGGTTGTCATTGAGATTCAGTGAGAGATTATCCAGGGAGAAACGATATGTCGAAATGGCTTTCCACATTGGCCGTGCTGTGCATCACGTCCGTGCTCGCGGCACAGGAACCGGCGAAGTTGAACCCGGCACAGAGCCTGCTCGGCATGAACCTCAGCGGCATTGCCGATTGGAACTCCGAGTTGCCATTTGTCGACGTCTTCAAGACATCCCGGCCGTGGATCAGCCAGTCGAAGGGTCATGCTTGGGGCCAGGGTCCTGCGCTCGATCTCGACGAGAATGGATGGGTGAAAAAACTCCTCCCCGACTGCTCGGCCGAAACGCCCATGTGTACAGGCATGGAAGGGCACTATCCCAAGGGCAAATGGGTCGTGCTCTACGATGGTGAAGGCAGACTCGACATCTCCGGCGGCCACAAGGTGCTGTCGAGCGATCCGGGCCGGCTGGTGTTCGAGCCCGATGTGAGCCGGGGCGGGTTCTTCCTGCGTCTGGCGGAAACCAACCCGTCCAACTACGTTCGCAACATCCGTGTACTCATGCCGGGCACCGAGGAAACCTGCAAAACGCAACCGTTCAACCCGACAATGATGAACCGCTGGCGCGGCATGAACACCATCCGCTTCATGGACTGGATGAGCACCAACGGCTCGAAGATCGCCAAGTGGAGCGACCGCCCTCGAATCGACAACGCCACGTTTTCCGGCCGGGGCGTGCCGGTGGAAGTGATGGTTGATCTGTGTAATCGCCTCGACGCCAATGCCTGGTTCTGCATGCCGCACCTGGCGGATGATGAGTACGTTCGTGAATTCGCCGCCTGTGTGAAGGCCAATCTCAAGCCGTCCCTGAAGGTGTATATCGAGTATTCCAACGAGGTGTGGAACTCGATGTTCGAGCAGACGCGCTGGTGCGGCGACCGCGGGCTGGAGTTAAAATTGCACGACAAGCACTGGGAAGCCGGCTGGCGGTTCTACTCTCGGCGATCCGTGCGAATGTTCGACATCTGGGAGAAGGCATTCGGCGGCCGGGAACGTCTCGTGCGTGTGATTGGATCGCAGTGCGTTCCGTACATTTCCGAGGTCAAACTGTCGTTTGAAGGCACGGACAAGAAATGCGATGCGCTGGCGATCGCACCGTACATGGGGTTCAACGTCCCGGCGAAAGCCGACAAGCCGGGCAAGCTCGACGCGGCGGCCGTGTCGCAGTGGACCGTCGATCAATTGCTCGATCATGTCGAGCAGAAGGTCTTGCCTGATGCGATCAAAGCCATGCAGGATCAGAAGAAGGTGGCCGATAAACATGGCGCGAAACTGATCTGCTACGAGGCTGGCCAGCACCTTGTCGGCGTCGGGGGCGGTGAGAACAACGAGCAGATGACGAAGCTATTCCACGCCGCCAACCGCCACGCCCGCATGGGCGAGATCTACCGGAAATACTTCGATGCCTGGAAGCAAACTGGCGGCGGGGTGATGTGCGTGTTTTCCTCAACGGGCAAGTGGAGCAAGTGGGGGAGTTGGGGCGTGAGCGAGTACAGTGATGAAATGGAGCAGGAGCAGCCGAAGTTGCGGGCGGTGATTCAATGGAACGCAAGCCACCGCGTTGCGGTTGAATGACGAAACCCGAAACTCGAATGACGAATCAAATCCGAATGACGAATGACCAATGCCAACGCTGCTGACGTGCTAATGCTACTCGACGCTTTGGTTATTGCTCATTCGGGATTCATTCGGAATTCGGATTTCGGGCTTCGGGTTTCTGCCAAGAAGTGTGCTATTCAGAGAAAGTATCCCCTGTCATGTCGTTCAATCTTGGCCCACTCGTCATCACCCATCCCTTCTGCCAGGCCGGCCTTGCCGGCTATTCCGACCGCGCCATGCGCGTGGTGGCCCGGCGGCGTGGGTGTTCGTATGCCCTGACCGAGTCGTTGCTGGACACGATCATGCTTTGCGGCGGCATGGGGCTCAAGAAGTCGATCGACATCAATGACGGAGATCACCCGGTGGCCGGCCAGATCGTCGGATCGGATCCCGAGACCATGGCACCGGCGGCACAGATCCTGCACGAGCGGGGCTACGATGTGATCGACCTGAACTTCGCCTGCCCGGTGAAGAAGATCAAGAACAAGGCCCGCGGCGGCCACATGCTGCGCGATGTGCCCCGGGCGCTGGCGGTGATGCGCGCCATCCGCGACACGCTTCCCGCGGAGCGGCCGATCACGGTGTCGTTGCGCAAGGGCTTTGACGACAGCCAGCAATCCCGCGACGCTTTCTTCGAGATCGTCGAGGAAGCCTGGCAGCTCGATTTCGCGGCCATTCGCGTGCATGGCCGAACCGTCGAGCAGAAATACCTCGGTCGGGCCGACTGGGATTTCCTGAAGCAAGTCAGACGCCAGTATCCAACCCGGATGATCATCGGTTCCGGCGATGTGTTCACGGCCGAGGAGGCCGTGCGCATGCTCCGTGAAACGGGCGTTGATTGTGTCTGGATCGCCCGCGGCGCGATCGGCAATCCCTGGATCTTCCAGCACGCGGCCGACCTCCTGGCCGCCGAGGATCCAAGTAGGGCCAGCGTCCTCGTTGGCCTGGAATGTCCAACGGTGTGCGCTTCAGGAAGGCCAGCGGGGACGCTGGCCCTACCAGCGCTGGCCGCTCCCACGATCCACGCCCAGCGCGACGCGCTCCGAGAGCACTTCGCCATCGCCATGGAGATCCACGGCGAACAGCTCGCCGGGCGCCGCATGCGCAAGCAGGGCATCAAATACGCCAGGTTCCATCCGCTGGCTGCCGAAGTGAAGGATGCCTTCATCAATGTGGTGAGCCTGCGGCAATGGAACGAGGTGCTGACGCGGTTCTACGAGGCCGATGGCCCGGGCATCTGGCCGAGGGCAAACGCGGTGGATGAGGTGAACGACGGTCTGGCATCGTGTGAAACGGAGTGAACCATGGGCTCGCGCAGCAATCCACGCAATCGCCTGGCCAAGACGCTTCCGCAAGAGTGGCGGACATTCCTTGTTGACAATGGTGTACCCAAACGCAAGTACACTGCCGTCTGTCGCGCCGCGCTGGCCGATGGGCGCATCATCGAGCACTTGATCATCGAGGAGGGCTGGGTGATTGCCCTGGGGAAGGAATATCTCGCCGGCATCTTCGAGCAGCGGATCGACTTCGATCCGAGAACGATCACCTCGCTGGAGATTGTGCAGGTAGCGTAAAAAAGAACCCGGACCAAGTGGCCCGGGTTCAGACTCGTATCGTATCTGCAGAAAGTTTACAGAGTGGGAGGTCCGGCGTTCTGGGCGGCCGGGCCGAGGTAGCGATCCGGTCCGAAGCCGAGCATCGGCGCAAAGACAAAGCCCAGGAAGGCCAGGCCGATGCCGAACCCGGGGCTCTTCCCGAAGGATTTGGCGAGGTCGATCATCAACAGGACGATGATCACAATGTTCACGCATGGAACGAGGCAGAGGACGAACCAGAGGATTGGCCGGCCAACAATCTCGGTGATCACGAAGATGTTGTAGATTGGCACAATGGCCGCCCAACCGGGTTTTCCGGCCTTCTCGAAGACCTTGTACCAGCCAGCCAGCATCGCCGCCAAAATCGCCAGTTCGAACAGAAGAACAATCACGAAGCCCATGACACGTCTCCTTTCCTTGTGTTAAGACACCACAGTCTACTCATCGCATCGCGATGATGCAAAGAAGAACCTCGAATATTAAGACCTTGTCAAAGAGTTGGCGTTGTCTGGGCAAGGGCCAGGGCGGGAACCGCCAAACGTAGAATCCAGAAGACAAACAGGAGCAGCATCAGCACTGCGGAGGCGGCGGTTCTTTCTTCGATCCGCTGGATGTAACGCGACAAGGCAACCCGACGCCATTCAGGCAGCGTGGCAGCGACACACAACAACACCGCCAGGAGCACCGCCGCCGGGCCGAACGGATGCCAGGCGAAACTCTCGCGGATATGGCCGCGGAACAGCGCACCGATAGCCCGCGAGATACCACACAGGGGGCAGGGAATGCCCGTCCATTCATAGAACCAGCACGGAATAGCCGGCAGGCGGGCGATCATCAGAAACAATTGCGCGATGGCGAAGCCCGCGCAGATCGCTGTCGCTGTCCGCGTCTTGAGCAGGCTGCCGAGAAACGACAGCGAAAGCCGCCTCGAATCGGCCATACGTAGCCTCGTGTATTACCCAACCGTCCGCCGCGGCAGATTGCTCGGACCGGCGTGGCCGAGGACCTGGCCGTGGCCGGCGCTCCGGTTGAAACTGCGCGGCAGTTCCGACTTGCTGTGGCCCAGCGCGGTGTTCAGCGAGTTGGCCGCCGCCATCGACGGGTGCTTGGTCATGCTCTCTTTCAGTTGCTTGAACGCCCCGGATTCCTTTTCGGGGGTCTGTGGTTCGGCGACACTATGTAGACGCGCCTTGGTCAGCAGCATCTTCGCGACGGACGCAGCCGCCTGTCGGGTGTCGATCATCGGCGCCGACTCCGTGCCGGAGGAGGGCTTCTGCTGGGCTTTTGCTTCCGCTGCAGCACTCTTCTTTGTTTTCTTGGCCATGATTTGGTTCCTTATGGTTCGGGAGGGCCGGGTTTTCACCCGGCCGGCTATTCTTTGCTGGAATTAGCCGCATTGGAGTGCGGCGTTTCCGGGTTACAGGTTCTCAAGCCGCTCGCGTTTGTCCAACTCGAGCAGCGCCGATATCAGATCCTCAAGCTCGCCCGCGAGTATCTTCGTCAGGTTGAAATTCTTCTCGCCTCCGCTTTCGCCGCCGAGGCGATGGTCGGTGCAGCGATTCTGCGGGAAATTATAGGTGCGGATGCGCTGGGATCGATCTCCCGATCCCATCATCGCTTTACGCGCCCCGGTGACGGCCGCGTGTTGTTTGGCCCGCTCGGTTTCGTATAGCGTCGCCCGCAGCAGCGCCCAGGCCCGTTCCTTGTTCTGCGACTGCGATTTCTGTTCGGTCATCTTGAATCGCAGCCCGGAGGGCTTATGGAAAAGCTGCCAGCCGGTTTCGACCTTGTTCACATTCTGCCCGCCAGGCCCGCCGCCGCGGCAGCCGCATTCCTCGACGTCCTTGGGCTCCACATGGATCTTCACATCGGGCATTTCCGGCAACACCGCGACGGTCGCCGCGGAAGTGTGGATCCGGCCCTGGGCCTCGGTCTCGGGTACGCGCTGCACGCGATGGCCGCCGGCCTCAAATTGAAAGTGGCGGTATGCCCCGGAGCCCTTGACGTTGACGATCACTTCCTTGAACCCGCCGCGTTCCGAGATCGAAACGTCGGACACATCCCAAGTCCAGCGGGTCCGTTCGACATATTTGCGATACATCTCGAAGATATCGCGGGCAAACAGCGCCGCCTCTTCACCGCCGGTCCCCGCGCGAATCTCCAGGAAGAATGAGTCAACCGCATTATCTTCGGCGGCGACAAACTCGTCCTTCAGCGACTCGATGAGGACGCTCGCCCGCTCGGTGGCCGCGGGAAGCTCCGCCTCGGCCATCGCCGCCATGTCGGCATCGGTCTTTGCGGCGGCAAGATGATCGAGGTCCGTGATCTCGGCGAGCACCTTCTGATACTCGCGATAGCGGCCGACGATGGCGTTAAGCCGCCCTTGCTCACGCGTCACGGAGATGAGCAGCGGCGTGTTGGTGAGAACGGCCGGATCGTTGAGCGATTCGCGGAGCTGGTCCCACCGGGCGGCCATTTCGTCCAGCCGGCGGAGCAGAGCAGGGGGAACTGTGGGAATGACGGTCGACATCCTGGAGTAGTCCTAGTCCTGAGTGCTGGGTCCTGAGTGCTGAGTAGGCAGCACTTAGTGCCTACGGGCCTCTGTGCCTTCTGAAGCAGTCCTGAGTCCGCGTCCGCTGAAGCGGACCCTACGTTGTACTGGTAACCGATCACTGCTAACCGGTCACCTCTTCTCTCTACGCCACCGCGATCGTGACCAGCTTCTTCGGCACGTACTTCGCCGTCTTGATGGTCTTGCCTTCGATCCATGGCTTGACGCGTTCGCATTTCATCGCCATCTCCAGAACCGTCTTCTCGTCGGCGTTGGCCGGGACGATGATCTTGTCGCGGATCTTTCCGTTCACCTGCACAGGCAACTCGATCGTGGCCTCGACGAGCTTGGCCGGGTCATACGTCGGCCAGGGATGGCGGGCCAGCGAGCCGGTGTGGCCGAGCCGCTCCCACATTTCCTCGCAGATGTGCGGGGCGAATGGTGCGAGCATCAGCGTCAGCAGTTCGGCCGTCTGGCGCGGCACTTTCTCCATGCTGCGCAGTTCGTTGTTGAGCTTGATCAGTTCGGCGATGGCGGTGTTGAAACACATGCCTTCGATGTCCTCGCCGACCTTCTTGATCGTGCGCTGCGTGAGCCGGTCCAGTTCAGTGGCCGGCACCTCCTCGGAAATCTTCTTGCCTTCGGTGCCACGTTCCTCGTCGCCGATCAGATTGTTCCACACGGCGTTGAGGAAGCGCTTCAGCCCGACAATGTCGCGCGTGTTCCACGGCTTGCTGGCTTCCAGCGGACCCATGTACATTTCGTAGAGGCGGAAGCAGTCGGCCCCGAACTCCTGGAGGATCTCGTCCGGGTTGACCACGTTGCCGCGGCTCTTGCTCATCTTGAACGAGCGGGCGTCGACACGGATCGCGGCGTTGCTCTTGAGCGAGAAGCCATCGCCGCTGCGCTGCACATCCTCAGCGGTGCTGCGACTCGAGAGGATTCTCGCGCCGCCGGCACGTTCGTATCCGACCAGCAGCGTGCCCTTGTCCGTGGCCTCCTCGCCGATGTCGCGGAGATCGGCCGTGGAGACCGGCGTGCCATCCTCGCGGGCAAACGCGTGAAACTCCGTCTCACCCAGGATGATTCCCTGGTTGATCAATTTCGCAAACGGCTCCGGCGTGCTGACATGCCCGAGATCAAACAGCACCTTGTGCCAGAACCGGGCATAGAGCAGGTGCAGCACGGCATGTTCGGCCCCGCCGACGTACAGGTCCACCGGCATCCAGTACTTCTCCTTGGCCGGATCGAGAAATCGCTCGGTGTTCTTCGGGTCGATGTAGCGCAGGTAATACCAGCACGAACCGGCCCACTGGGGCATCGTGTTCGTCTCGCGACGGTAGACCTTTCCATCCTTCTCGTAGCCGAGCCACTGCGTCGCCTTGGAGAGGGGCGGCTCGGGAGTGCCCGTCGGTTTGAAATCTTCCATCTCCGGCAGCAGCACCGGCAATTCCTCATCCCGCAGCGAATGTGCGTTGCCCTGTTCGTCGAGCACCACCGGGAACGGCTCACCCCAATAGCGCTGGCGTGAGAAGAGCCAATCGCGAAGTTTGTATTTGATCGTCGCCTTGGCAACACCCTGGGCGTGCAGGAAATGAATGATCTTCTCCTGTGCCTCGGCGGTTGGCAGGCCGTTGATCACGTCCGAGTTGACCGCAATACCCTCTTCGCAGAACGCTTCGTCCACGGGCGCTTCGCCTGCGACCGGTTTCACCACCTGACGGATGGGCAGCTTGAACTTCGTCGCGAAGGCAAAGTCCCGTTCATCGTGTGCCGGCACCGCCATGATCGCTCCGGTGCCGTAACCCATCAGCACGTAATCCGCGATCCAGATCGGGATCCGCTCATCATTGACCGGGTTCACGGCGTAGGCGCCGGTGAAGACGCCGGTCTTGTCCTTGGCCTCGGCCATGCGGTCGCGTTCGCTGCGTGTCGCGCAGGCCGTTTTATACGCTTGCACCGCCGACTTCTGCCCCGCCGTGGTGACCCGATCCACAACCGGATGCTCCGGCGCCAGCACCATATAGGTGGCGCCGTAGAGCGTGTCCGGCCGGGTGGTAAACACGGTGACCGTTGCGTCCTCGTCGTCCTGATCAATGCCTTCAACTTCGAAATCGACTTCAGCGCCAACTGATTTGCCGATCCAGTTGCGCTGCATGTCCTTGAGGCTCTCGGGCCAACTCAGCAGGTTCAGGTCTTCCGCCAGCCGGTCGGCATAGGTGGTGATGCGCAGCATCCACTGCCGCAACGGCCGTCGCTCCACGGGGAAGCCGCCGACTTCGCTCCGTCCGTCGATCACTTCTTCATTGGCCAGCACCGTACCCAGCGATGGGCACCAGTTGACGGCGACCTCCGCCGTGTACGCCAGCCGCTGACCGTCGATGACCTCGCGTTTCTCCTCAGCCGACAGTTCGGACCAGAGCCGCTCGATGCGGACTTCGCCCGCCAGTTGCTCCATGCCTTCACCGGCCGGGTTCAGGTGGATCGAGCCGTCCGGTGCCACCACGTAGTTCTGATTGACCAACTGCTCTTCAAGGAACCCGATGGGCTTGGCCTTCTGCTCGACCGGATCGAAGTAGCTGTTGTAGATCTGCAGAAAGATCCACTGTGTCCATCTGTAGTATCCGGGATCGGTCGTATCCACCTCGCGGTCCCAGTCATAAGAAAGACCGATCGACTGGATCTGCCGCCGGAAGGTGGCAATGTTGGCTTCGGTGGTGATACGCGGATGGGTGTTGGTTTTGACAGCGTACTGCTCGGCCGGCAGGCCAAAGGCGTCCCAGCCGATGGGGTGAAGGACGTTGCGCCCTTTCATTCGCAGGTAGCGTGAATAGATATCGGTGGCCGTATAGCCTTCGGGGTGGCCGACGTGCAGCCCGGAACCGCTGGGGTATGGGAACATATCCAGCACATAGGCCTTGGGCATGTCGCCCGCTTCGGCCGGGTCAATCGCGCGGAATGACTTGTTCTTCAGCCAGTATTCCTGCCACTTCTTCTCGATCGTCGTAAAGTTGTAGGGCATAGACCTTCGGATCATAACGCATGCGCTGGAAATCGTGAACCGGCGGGCTCACTTCACATTATTCTTCCGCATCTGTTCCGCCCACGCATCCGCGGTCCGGCCTTCGCCGACGTCGCGGATGCCAGCGCGTTTCAGATCGGCGATCAAGGGTTCCAGATCGGCGTTGCCCTTGGGATTCTGCATGAGCTTTACATATCGCAGGCACAGCCGTGCCTTGGCCACGTACTCCGTCGCAACCGCATCGTCCTTCGCCAAGGCTACGGCTTCGTCGAACAGCTTGTCGCCCTGGGCAATCACGTCGGCGGAGAGGTAATGCACGGTCGGCCGGTCGTAGATGAACAGGTGCTTGTCGGGCGTCCGGGCCTTCTGTTGCAGGAGGTCGAACCACGCCAGCATCGGCGTCTTGGCCGGTCCATAGACGCCTGCCATCCACTCTTCGATCAGCGGCCGGGCGTCCTGCTGAGGATTCCACAGCAGTTTCGCCATGATGTACGACCGCAGCTCTGCGTCCGACCCACCACCGCCTGCGCCGTACGCTCCTTCGAAGAACACGCCACGCACGCCCTGACGCTTGTACAGCCGCAGGCTGTCGGGGAACTGGTCGAAATCGGGGAAGGGCAGCAGGTAGTGGTGGAAGTCTGTGTTGTAATGCCAGATGTAGAGCGTGTCGGTGAGTTTGCCCCACTCGGCCAGCGCCTTAACGAATGCGACCGTCGGTTTGGCCGAGCATTTCTCGTAAGGATGCGCCTCGCAAACGGCGATGGGACAAAGCCGCACGCGCACGTTCTTTCGCGGGACGATGCCCGTCGGCGCGGGCTCGGTAAACTGGTAGGCCAGCGTGTCAATGAGTTTATCGGGAAAATCCTTCTCCACGGCTTCGGCGATCTGATTGACGAACCAGAGATAGATTCCCGCATGGGTGTTCCCGTATTTGGCCTCAATGGCCTTGCATGCATCGCACTCGCAGAACTGGTAACAGTCGTTTTGCGAGACGGAATAGATCATGGCCTCCGGATGCGAGCGCATCCACTCGTGGACTGCTTCAATGGACAGCTTCAGCACATCCGCGTTTGACAGGCAACGCTGCACATATCCACCCGTGCGTTTGCCTTTGATCGATGGGAAGTACTCGGGATGGGCCGCGAACTGGGCAGGGGGGATCAATTTGTCAAAGCTGTGAACGAATGGATAGTAACGGATCTTTCCGCCGGTGGATTCATCGAGCCGGGCCGAGTTGCCGTTGACCATGAGGTGGGCGGCCCAATCCTTCTCGAAAGCCTCCGTGAAATACGGCTCGCGGTATTCAAACGCGGGACTCTGCGTCTCGTTCATCGCGGGAATCACGGCCGCGGGGCTTCTCGGGATGCGGGTGACTTTGGGTGTGAAATATCGCACGCCGAGTTTCTCGAGCAGTGCCGTGGCCGCGTACATCGTGCCGCGCGGAGAACGGCCGACGAGGTAGACGCTGCCGTTGGCGGTATGGATGCAGAATCCATCGGGGCCGATCCGTGGTGATGCGTTTGGGGGTATGACGGTGTGGCGCGTTTGCCCAACGACGATGGCCGCGGGCGGCTTGTCGATCGTGTCTTTGACAATGGAGAATGTTGCGCCCGTGATTGTTACCAGTGTCGCGCGCAATTCCTCGGCCGCCCGCAGTTCAGGCGGTGCGGCCGTTTCCGCCGTGACAATCACCAACGCCGCCTTGCCGTCTTTCAGGAGGGGAAGTTGGGCGTGAGCCGCCAGATTCAAAAACAACACAGCCGCCGCTGCAATGATGTGTCGTGTCATGATTTTCGATTATCGCTTCAAGCCCGCGCTGGATCGGCGTGCCACGAGTTCGGACGTGAACTGCCGGCTGCCCAACTCGGACTCGGGATGCTCAAGGCGATCGCAAAGGATCGTAATGGCCGCCTGGCCCATGGCAGACAATGGTTCGCGCACAACCGTCAATGGCGGAGCCAGATTCGCAGCCCCCAGAGGATCACCGATTCCCACGACGGAGAGATCATCAGGCACGCGCAGTCCCGCGGAACTGGCAGCCGCATAGGCGTTGAGCGCCATCCGGAATCCGGACGCCAGCAGCGCCGTTGGTTTGCGCGCCCCGGTGAGTACACGAGCGATTGCGGCCGTATCCTTTTCGGCGGAACCTCCGCTGACTGCATGCACGCAGATGGCCGGGTCAATCGCCATGCCGAATTCCGCGCAGGCTTCCTGATAACCCGCCCAGCGGTCGGCCTCGCTGGCGATCTTGTCACTCCCACCGAGATACGCAATCCGCTCATGGCCAAGCCCGCGGAGATGATCCAGTGCGCGCCAGGCGAGATCGCGCGTATCCACGCGAACGCTGGCACCGCCATGTACTGCCGCCGGGGCACCCACGGTCAGCAGGGGTTGCCGCCGGGTGAGCCTCGAGGCGAACTGAGTCGCGGTTTCGCCAAGGGCATCAAGAGCGATGAATGCGGCACATTCGCGGCGCGTGTCATCTGCTTCGCGCATCAGGAGCAGCTCAACACCCATGCTGTGAGAAGCATGACGGATGCCGTCCAGGATGGTTGCGTAATAGTCGTTCTCCAGGGACAGGCCATGGTCCAGCAGGATGCCGATGCGATACGTTGTCTGGCGCCGAGTGCGGTCCAGGTAGCGGTCTTGTATGAACGTCCCCTTGCCCTGCGCCCGGTGAAGCACGCCACTGTCGACCAGCTCCTGAAGTGCGCGGTGGGCGGTCACAAGGGATACCTCCAGACGCTCGCTCAGCAATTTGGTGCTGGGCATTTGCTCGCCAACACGAAACACGCCGGAGTCAATGGCCTCCTTGACATGCTCCTTGACGGTGAGATAAAGCGGCCGCCCGGGTTGAGCCACGACAGGCTTCAGACTCTTGCTATTCATTTACCGTCTCCAACCTGTGTTTTCCCAGTGTCTCACGACCAAGAACTGGCGCGGGCAATTCGACAGAGACTCAACTCCATCACACGTTACCATTCCTTAACACCTGATTGAACCGAGCCTGTCAAGTTGTCCAGATGTGCCTGGTGAGCCACACCGAATCCATGCGAGTTACGCTCATCCAACTTACCTACATTCACATTTTACAGCCCACGAGGGTTGTTTCGCAAGTCTAATCCGATAATAGTCCGGGTTTTCACGATATCCCACTCTTAAATCGGATTAGGCGTGACGGCAGACACCGGGACGAACAAGAACCCCCGCGACGCGGGTCGCGGGGGTTCGGGGTATTGCGAGTGTTGCGGGGATTACTTCATGAACAGGATCTCGCGATAGGTCGGCAGGGGCCAGAGCTCGTCGGAGACGAGGGTCTCGAGGATGTCGGCGGCCTTGCGGAGTTCGAGCATGGCCGGGAGGACCGAATCGCGGAAATACTTGGAATGGGCGTAGGCGTCGCCTTCCGCGTGGTGGTTGATGGTCTTGTCCAAGGCGGCGATGCCCTTGGTCAGGTCATGCAGAGCGGCGCTGACGGCCTTGAGGGTGTCGGAGGCGGCCGAGGCGTCGCCGCCAGCGGCCTTGGTGGCAACGACAGTCTGCGCCACTTCGCCCTGATACTTGAGCGAGGCCGGCAGGATCATCGTCTGGGCCATGACCAGGGCGGTCTTGGCCTCGATCGTCACGGTCTTGACGTAGTTTTCTGCCAGGATGTGGAAGCGGCTGTGCAGTTCACGTTCGGTGTACACCTTGTACTTCGTGCACAGCTCGATTGTGTCCTTGCGGGTGATGACCGGCAGGGAGTCGATGGTGTTGCGGTGATTGGCCAGGCCGCGTTTTTCGGCTTCCTTGTGCCATTCTTCGGTGTAGTTGTCGCCGTTGAAGATGATCCGCTTGTGATCCTTGATGATCTTGGGGAGCAGCGTCTGGATGGCGGCGTTGAGGGTCTTGCCGCCCTTGACGGCCTTCTCGAGCTCGGTGGCGATATAGTCAAGGGACTCGGCGGCGATCACGTTCAGGACCGTGTTCGGGCCGGAGACGTTGAAGCTGGAACCGACCGCGCGGAACTCGAACTTGTTGCCCGTGAAGGCAAAGGGCGAGGTGCGGTTGCGGTCGCCGGCGTCGCGAGGGAGCTTGGGGAGCACGGACACGCCGGTCTCGAACAGGCCGCCGGCCTTGGTGGTCTTGGCGCCGCCAGCTTCGATCTGCTCGATGATGTCGTTGAGCTGTTCGCCGAGGAAGATGCTGATGATCGCCGGCGGGGCTTCGTTGGCGCCGAGGCGGTGATCGTTGGCGGCATGGGCAATCGAGACGCGCAGGAGACTGGCGTACTTATCCAC
>JANYKD010000532.1 GCA_025361735.1 Phycisphaerales bacterium | reverse complement strand
GACGTGCTCTCGGCTGGTTGCAGGGCATCTTTGCCGATCAGCAAGACCTTTCCCGACGCCGGGAGATTCTTGAGCGTCTCCAGCGCGAGGAACTTGACCCCACGGCCAGTCAGGAACTTGCCCGCATCGCCGGTCGGATCGAACACAAGCAGGTCCGCGGCGCCCAGCGCTGAGAGCGCGGGGAACGCCGGCTTCGTCGCCGCCAGCACTGATACCGCCTTGCTGTCGTGGTAGACCTCCTGCCCCTTCACCGACACGCTCAGCACCAGTTCGCCCTCGACGCGGTCATCGACCGCAGGCATCGCCAGAGTAATATCCACGATCTGCCGCGTGCCGGGTTTCACGGCGTATTCCTTGCTTTCGCCGGCGACTTTCTTCCCGCCGGCGTTCAGCGCCCACGCGAACGTCATGGGGCTGTCGTCAAACGTATCGTTAAATAGTCCGATGGCCCGCTTCACGCTCTGCCCGGCGGAGAAGCTCCAGTCCCACTGTTTGCACAGCGCCGCCCGCGGCGCGAAATAGCGATACTGGCTATCGTCGGCATCGCTCTGGTTCATCCAGAAGTGCCAGGCGCCGTAGTCGGCGAAGCGGTATCCCTGCTGCAACATGCCGATAAGCAATCCACCGGCCGGCACGCAGCCGGCCTTGCCGCCAAAGGCAGCCTCGCCGCCGAAGGTCGAAAACTCCGGATGATTTCCCGCGATGAACCAGTCCTCGCCGATGAAACGGGGACGCTTCTCATCCCAGGTCCAGCGCTTGCGCCCACCGCCGGTGACATTGGGCTCATACGCCAGAGCCGGATAGCTCGTCAGCGGGCCGTCGATGTAGTGATCGCCATGCACCGGCAGGGCCTGCGACTTGGCCGCTCCGCCGCCGTCCACCATGGCCGGGCGCGTCGGGTCCACGCTGCGGCCGTCCTTGCCGTTGTGAATGCAGTCCCACGCCTGGACCGTGTACTTCTCCCACTTGTCGATCCAGTTGGCGTTGATCGCGTTGATGAACGACATCTCGTTTTCCATCGACCACATCATGATCGACGGATGGTTGCGCTCGCCGCGGATCTTGCCGCAAAGCTGGTCGATGAAGTTGCGCCCCAGTTCATCGCCGCGCTCGCCCATGTAGCCCATGGCCTCGCCGTCGCAGACGCTGGTGCGGCGGATGATCACGCCGTTCTGATCGAAGAAATTCAGCGCATCCTGGTCGTCCAGCCCGTGGAACCGGTTGGGCGCCCAGAAGCGGAAAAACCGCTGGTTGTTCTTGCGGAACAGTTCCAGCCACTTCTCCTTGGTCGACGCCGTGAAACAATCGGCCCAGCCGTGCCAGACGATGCCGTTGAGTTTGAACTCCTTGCCTTCCATCGTCCACTCGCGGAAGCCGAAGGTGATGTCGGATACATCTGTTGTCTTTCCGCCCACGCGCACGCTCGTCCGCAGCGTGTACAGATTCGCGCCGGCTTCCGGCCACCAGAGCTTCGCGTTCGCCCACGCATCGCTCACTTCCACCATCTGCGACTGGCCCGGCGCTACGGAGAACGCCTTGGCCGATAGCGACTTCTCGGTCTTTCCGGTCTTGGGATCGATCGCTTCGCAAACCACCTCGCCCGCCGCGGCCGCGCCGGAGGGATTGTTGACCGTCACCTCGACCGCGAGCTTCTTCGCCGCCACCGACGGCTTGGCGAACACATCGGCGACGTACGCCGGTCCGCCCGCGGCGACCAGCACGGGCGTTTCCAGAATGCCCGACTGCGGGTGGTTCCACTCGGGGTAGACCATGTCCTGCCAGCCGCTGCTGAAGAAGCTCTTGGGCAGGTTCCAGCGCCGCCGCAATTTCAGCGGATCCTTGGGGTCGTTGTAATAGCCGTACCAAGCATCGCGGATGCCCACGCAGATCTCATTGGCCTGCCCCGCCTTGACCGCCTTGCTGATGTCGATGCTGAAACGCACGAACGGGTTCTTCTCGAACCCGCACTGCGTCCCGTTTACGAAGACTGTGGTGTTCAGATTATTCTGCGGGAAGTCGATATAGAACGCCCGCCCGGCCATCGACGCCGGTACGTTCACCTGCGTGCGATACCAGATCCGATGGGCAAACTGTAAATCATGCCGCAGTTCGTTCTTATCGCCCGGCACGTCAATCGCTCGCCACACCGCGTTTGCCGGCAGTGCCTTGATCGGCTCGGCCACCTCGCCGGGCAACTGCTCATCATCGCGTGCCACCACCCATTTCCCCTTCATCGCCACACTGCTTCTCTGCCCGACGCCCGCTTCGGGAAGATCAAACACTGCTTTACCGGCCGAGATATCCAGCGGCTCCAGCCCGGTCTCATCCGGCTTGAACTTGCTGTTGGGATGAAACTCCCCAGCCGAGATGCAAATGGCATCGCACGTATACAGCATGCGCTGATTCTCGCCCTTGGCGTTCTTGGCCCGGGGGACGCGAATCTCCAGCACATGCTGCCCGGCCGACAGCTTCTGCTTGCCAAGCTGGATCCAGGCGATCTCGCGGAAGAAGTCCAATTCCATCAAATCTGTCGTAAGCTCGTCCGATTTGATTGTCTTCCACTCGGCGTTATCGATTCGCCAATCGAACGCCGACCGGGCAAACTCAAAGCCGATGCGGTCCCAGACCTCGTAATCCGCTTCCACCGGCGCGGCGAACGCGTACTTGAAGTTCGCCCCCTCGGCCGGGAACTTCTTCTCCACCTCGCCGGCGTCGGCGGTGATTTGCACGACTTTTCCGCCCGACAAGTATTGTCCGTGACTACTTCCGGCGGCATCGATCGGGACATTTGCTGACGTCGGCGTTTCACCTTCGAGCCACACATAGGGCTTGGCCGGCTGTGCCATCGCACCCCAGCTCATCGCGCAAATACCTGTCAAAACGGCAATTACGCCAAGAATAACTTCGTTCCGCTTTTCCATATCCACATTCCCTTCGTGCCTGCGTGCCTTTGTGCCTCAACCTCTTTGTGTCGTGTGACCTTGAACCAAATCAAATCCGCCCTACTATTCCCCACCTTAATCTATAGGAGAATTTGCATGAAATTCGAAACGCTCGCCATCCACGCCGGCCAGGGACCCGACAAAGCTTACGGCGCGGTGATGACGCCCATCTACCAGACGTCCACCTTCGCGTTCAAAGGTGTGGGCGAGCCCGGACTGTTCGACTATTCGCGTTCCGGCAATCCGACGCGCAAGGCGCTTGAGGATTGCCTGGCCGCCCTCGAAGGCGGCGTGCGCGGTTTCGCTTTTGCCACGGGCATGGCGGCCGAAGCCACCGCCCTGTCGCTGCTGGGCAAGGGAGATCACATCATCGTTCACGATGATCTGTACGGCGGAACCTACCGACTGTTGACCAAGGTCATCGCCAACCACGGCGTGTCGATCGATTTCGTCAACATTCGCGATACCGCCCTGCTCGAAAAATCGATCAGGCCCGACACGAAGATGATCTGGCTGGAAACGCCCACCAACCCGCTGATGAACCTGCTGGACCTCGCGGCCATCTCCGCGGTCGCCCGGCGCCGCAATGTGCTGACCGTCTGCGACAACACGTTCCTGTCACCGGTTTTCCAGCGGCCGCTCGACCTGGGCATGGACATTGTCGTCCACTCGACGACCAAGTACATCAACGGCCACTCCGACGTCGTTGGCGGCGCCATCGTTGTCCGCAAGCCGGAGCTGGCCGAGCAGATCGGCTTCCTGCAGAACGCCATGGGCACCTGCTCCGGGCCGCAGGACTGCTTCCTCGTGCTGCGTGGCCTGAAGACGCTGGCGATCCGCATGGCCGCTCACAACGCCAACGCGCTGGGCATCGCCCAGTGGCTGGAAGCGCACCCGAAAATCTCCCGAGTCTTGCATCCGGGCCTCAATAGCCATCCCCAGCATGAGCTGGCTCTGCGTCAATCGACCGGCCACGGCGGCACTTTCTCCTTCCGCGTCAAAGGCGGGCGCAACGAAGCGTTCAAACTCCTGTCCAACGTCAAGCTTTTCACGCTCGCGGAGTCTCTGGGCGGCGTCGAGTCGCTGATCCAGCATCCCGCCACTATGACACATGCGTCGATGCCACTGGACGTGAAGGAAAAGATCGGCATCACCGACGACCTGATCCGCATCTCGGTCGGAATCGAGCACATCAACGACCTGATCGCCGATCTGACGCAGGCGTTGGCGGCGGTGTGAGCCGGAAGGAATTGCCCACGAAGGACATAAAGGAACACGAAGGCACGTAACGCATACCGCATACAGCGCATGTGCTGTGTCAATCTCCTTCTTGCCCGGCAGGCCGCGGCAGGGCCGGCTCGGCGAGTTGGTCGCGTGGACCGCAGACTGAATAAGGTGGCAGAGGCGTCTCGCCGCTCCGTCTTCGCCGGATGCGCTCTGGCGTTGCGTTGTCGCGTGCGACTCCGGCCGCCATCGCAGGCAGGCCCCCCGCATCACGCCGGCTGCTTCGTTCGCATTCAAAAATACGAATTCATTCGTTGACGCTACGAATTCCCTCGTATATGCTGTGTGGAGATTGGAAGGAGTTGTTCATGGCGAGGCATGTCAGTCCACGGCCGACGGATTCAGAGCTGGCGATATTGCGGGTTCTGTGGCAACGCGGGCCGTGTTCGATCCGCGCGGTGCATGAAGAGATCAATCGCACGCGGGTGACGGGATACACGACCGTGCTGAAGATCACCCAGATCATGTTGGGCAAGGGGCTCGTGCAGCGCGAGGACGACCAGCGCACGCACATCTATCGCGCGGCCGTGCCCGAGCAGGATACACAACAGCAACTGGTAAAGGATCTCGTCGATCGCGCGTTTGGGGGGTCGGCGCAGAAACTGGTCATGCAGGCCCTGACGGCAACGCGGGCGACGCCGAAGGAACTGGCACAAATCAGCAAACTCTTTGACGACTACGAGCGAGGCAAATCATGATGACTCTGCAACATCTGTTCCAGACTCCAATCGTGCAGCGGCTGGGGTTGACACTCGTCCATTCGCTCTGGCAGGGAATCGCGGTTGCGATAGTCCTGGCGATGGCGCTGCCGGTCCTGCGGCGGGCGGCAGCCAACACGCGTTACCTCTTCTGCTGCGGCGCAATGCTGATCATGGTATTGTTGCCAGTAACGACGCTGCTGTTGTCGCGGCCGCCGGAGTCTGGCCGGCTGGGATATCAGGCGGTTGGGCAGTATGCGAAGGAAGCCCCTGCGGCGACGGTAGATCGAGTCGTGGCCGACGACACGGATTTGACTGGCACTGAGCGAAGCTGGGATGCGCCGGCTCTGGTGCGGCCGGTGTTGCGGGCGATGGTCATGGCGTGGCTGGCGGGCGTGGTGGGATTGTCGATGTGGCGGTGCATGGGATGGGTTCAACTGCGGCGGCTGGAACGGCGGGATGTTCGACAACTGGGCGAGCCTTGGGGGACGCGAGTGGCCGCGCTTGCGGCACGGCTGGGGGTTGGGCGGGCAATCAGGCTCGGTGAGTCGGGGCTGGTATCGGTGCCGACGGTGTTCGGGTGGTTGCGGCCGATGATCCTGGTTCCGGCGAGCGCGCTCAGCGGGCTGACCCTTCAGCAACTCGAGGCGCTATTGGCCCATGAGTTGGCCCATGTGCGGAGGAATGACTATCTGGTGAACATCGTGCAGATCGTCATTGAGACGCTGATGTTTTATCACCCGGCCGTGTGGTGGATCTCGCGGCAGATGCGACAGGAGCGCGAGAACTGTTGTGATGATCTGGCAGCCGAAGTGTGCGGCGACCGGTTGCTGTATGCGCGGTCGCTGGCGACGATGGAGGAGTTGCGAGGCGTGCCCGGTCAGTGGGCTCTGGCCGCCAACGGGGGGCAATTGCTGTCGCGGGTGCGGCGGATTCTGGGTTATCCTGCCGTGCCGGCAAGGGTCGGAGCGGGGTCCATGCTCGTGGTGCTGACGGTGATTGGGGTGGTAGTTGCACTGTCGGTGAGTCAACTGAGAGCAGAGCCGCGCGAGGCCGGCGTGACCGCTGCGACCACGCGGGCGGCCGGGCCGACGACTTCACCGATCCGCCCGGACGATACCATTCTCGTCAGTCCGCCGGATCGGCCGGCGGCGGCCAGGCGAGTGCTGCTGGTCTATGGCGAAGAGATGCTGACATTCCAGGGCAAGGAGACCACATGGGAGGAGTTGCCGGCGCTGCTGAAGGCGCTGCCGGAGCGGGCGAATACGGTGCTGCAGGTCTCACCGGCAACAGAGAATTCCGCGATGGCGGATGAGGTCCGCACGCTCCGCACGATGGTACGAGCGACCGATCTGCAGCGTGAGTGCGGCCTTGCGGGGGTGAAACGTGCGGGCAAGCTTCCTTTCGGGTCTACTTACGTGAACCCTCCCCCACGCCGAGTGGCGGCGGATGGGGCGACGGAAGACCCGATGCCGCTGGTCTATGTGTTCGGCGTGGTTCAGCCCGGAGCTTACGCGATCGGCGAAGCCAATCGAGGACCGACGACGCTGAAGCAATTGATCGATATGGCGAAGGGCGCAAGCCCGGCTCTCCGCGGGAAATTATGGGTGCGCGTCAGCCGGCGCGAAGGCCTGAAGGAAACGGCGACCTCGCAGCTATTACAGCCGCTGCTGGATGGGGCGGCTGAGGATGACGAGTTGCAGGCGAACGATGTCGTCGAGATTGGGTCACAGAAGCGGCAGGAGAATTAGTGTTGGCGTGCTGGAACGGTCATAAGCCGGGCCATAGCCAAGCCAGCACCTACGTATGATTGTGAATTTCAAATTCTCCTCCTTTCACTTCTTGCGTCCACACCTTGAACGTCTGCAAGTTCGCCATCCCGAACGCGGTCGTCAGCGCCACATCCACCGCATCACGGCCGCGCGCCATCAGCACCCGGCCGATCCGCGGGTGGTTGTGCCGGGCATCCATGGTCCACCAGCGGCTGCCCAGATACACCTCGAACCACGCGCTGAAATCCATCGGCGCCGGGTCGGCCGGCACGCCGATGTCACCCAGGTATCCCGTGGCATATCGCGCCGGGATGTTCAGGCAGCGGCAGAAGGTGATCGCCAGGTGCGTGAAATCGCGGCAGACGCCCGCGCGTTCGCGGTAGACCTCGGCCGCCGTCTTCGTGTTCCGGGCGAACTCATATCCGAAGCGGACGTTGGCATGCACCCAGTCGCAAACCGCCTGCGCCCGCGGCCAACCCGGCGCGACACCCGAGAACAGGCTCCAGGCCACATCCTTCAGTAAATCCACCTCGCAGTAGCGGCTGCTCAGCAGGAACTGCAGCATCTCGGACGGCAAATCCTGAATCAGGTGCTGCGGTGCCGAGGGATCGACCTCGTCCGGCCGGCCGTTGTCGTACACTGTCGCGTCGTTGCGAAACCGGATCTGCCCCGCCCCGGCCACGATTCGCGCGCAGGTATTGCCGAACGTATCGACGTACTGCATGACGGGCACGTAGGGCTCGATGCTCAGCGATTCCGGCCCGCGCAGCGAGGCAAACCGCGACGGATGCACGTTGAGCATCAACAGCATCGGCGTCGATTCGGGGAGATTGAACACAACGTCGTAACCAATACGAATAAACATGAAAGGTCCAGTCCGATCGGAAGGCAAGGGAAGCGCAGGCGGTGGTTGGTTGATTGACGGTAGTATCGCCATCGACCAAAGGCAACGCAGACCGGGAAAATCGGCTGAAAGCGGTGTGGCAATTCTTTCGCGAGAACACCAGGGCCGACGAACGTAGCACAGCCGTCTCGGCTGTGTCCGAACCCTTAGACACAGGCGAGACGCCTGTGCTACTCCATGTGTCCCCGAAATAATTGCCGCGCCGACTGAAGGAAACGCCTCGTCCAGAGGCCCAGATCGCTTAACTCGCCAGCCACGCCAGGACC
>JANYKD010000469.1 GCA_025361735.1 Phycisphaerales bacterium | reverse complement strand
AATACACAGCACCATCCGTGGCATAGAGACTCCTTTGTATGAATTGATGCTTCGCAACACCAAATCATATCAGGGGAGCCTCTTGTTTCTCATTGTCCTTCAAGCACTTACAGTCGCGCGCGTTCACGCACGGCTATTTAGGGACGACACAGCGCTTCTTTCGCCCCTATACGGGGCTTGGAGATGTTTGCATCCCGTTTTCCCACGACTTACGTCGTGGGCTAATATCTTTCGCCTCGAAACGGGGCTGGAAACACACACACTCAGATCGCCGTGCAAACGAAGTTGAACTCCGCCCTCGACCACCCTCGTCGGCTCTTCGGATTCCGCCGGTGAGGACACCGGCGGCACTGGAACTCACGCCGCAATCGTTGTTTGTTTCGACGACATAGTGCCCCATGACTCCGCCGCCGGCAGACGCAATGACACCGGCCGATGGCGGTCGCGGTGCGACGCGGTGTACCAGTAGAGCCTGCCCAAATGCCGCAGGTACTTCATCTGTTCCATCAGGGACAGTTTACTCTCGCCATGGACGCGATTGGCGAAATGAATCGGCACTTCGGCCACGCGTTGCACCGGACACTTGAGCATCAATTCCAACCCGATCTTGTAGCCGAGCGGATTGAACTCCCGGCCGGCGGCGAACGTGCTCCGGCGTATGGCGAAGAACCCGCTCATCGGATCTGACAGGCGAGTCAGCGGCAACGCCAGCCATGTCGCCACCTTGCTGTTCAGTTGCCGAAACGCGCCCCACGATTCGGCCGTGGTAGCGCCTTCGACAAATCGCGATCCGACGGCCATGTCGGCCCCACCGTCCAGGGCGTCGAGCATGGCCGGGATCGCTTCCGGCGGATGCGAGAGATCCGCATCCATAACCACGAGATACTCCCCACTTGCCCGTGCCAGGCCGTCCAGGACGGCCTGGCTCAACCCACGATCGGTGGTTCGCACCACCAGGCTCACCCAGTCCTTGCCCAACGAGCCCACTACGTCTTCGCTGCCGTCGCGACTGTCGTCATCCATCAGCAGGAGATTCATCTCCAGCCCGGCCTGCTGTCGAACCTCGTCCAGCCTGGCAACGAGATCCGGAATACTGTCTGCCTCGCGATAGGTCGGCACAATGATCGACACAGGCCGGGCGCAGGTTATCGGGCTGCTCAAATTGATCCGCTCCAGCAATCGCATGTCGATCCAACCTTCCGCGCCAAGCCAGCGCGCTCTGCTACGGTTGAATCGTCCACTTGCCGGGCAGGCTTAACCCATTCCACTGAACAGGAAGTAGAGCCGGTGCCCCCACCGGCATTTCCAAGGCAGAATCCGTGACTTCACTCGCCGGTTTGAGGAACGTCTCCCGGCCCTGCCGACGAGGGCGTCGGCACCACTTTCCATTCCCGCATCCGCTCCGCCAGCCAGCCTTCGTTCAGGTCTTCAACCCGGCAAAACCGGCTCCGCCGTTTGGCATCGCCAAAGAGATGCCGCATCACCGGCCCAAACGCCAGTGGATCGAAGACTGCGTTTGTAGCACAGCCGTCCCGGCTCTGATTCTCGGGCCACAGCCGGGACGGCTGTGCTACAAACGCCACGCCCGCCAGCCGCCGCGCCGCTTCGACTGCTTCGCCGAACTTGCCCTCGCCAAATGTACCCACCTCCACCACACCCCCGAGCCCAATCAGAAACAGCTTCGCATCCCCCGCCGCCAACCCCGGTTGCACGGTGACAATTGCCATGTACTCGACAGACCCGACCCACGCCAGCTCCGGCCGGGTCAACTCGCGGGCCTTCTCCAGCCGCGCCTTCAGCGTCTTGGCCGCCTCGAATCGCAACTGCTCGGCCGCGAGTTGCATCTCTCGCTCGATGTCCGCCACCAGTTCCCGCGCCCCGCCGGGCCGCCGCAGCACGCCGGCCGACTCGGCGATCCGCCGCCGATAGTCCTCCATCGGCACGCTTCCATCGCACGGGGCCGGGCAGCGACCCATGTCCTTGTAAGCGCACGCCTTGCCTCGCGGCGCCTCCAGGAGAATGTGGTAGTACCGACACAGGTCGAACAGATCTTCCAGCACTTCGATCACACGATTGGCCGTGCTCCGATCCGGCAGCGGCCCGATGGTCACGGCCACGGGTAGGGCGGTTTCGCCGACACCGCCGGGTTCGGACAAAGGTAGGGCGGTTTCGCCGAAACCGCCGTCTTCGGCATGCGACAGACCGCTCGGCGAGCGGTCCCTACCGGGGTCAGCCGGAAGACCGCTCGGCGAGCGGTCCCTACCAGACGCTGGTCGCTCAATGCGTGTCCACCGCGGAAACTCGGCCGCCGGATCGACATGCAGGAACCATGGCTGCGCAAACTTCAGCAGTTCCCCCGCCCGCAACGGGAACGCCGCCCGCACCACGGCGGCGTGAACGACATCACTCTCAAACTCGCTGTCCACCGCCTGCCAGCGCACGCTCCGCACCAGTTCACCATAGTTCACCCGCCGGGTCTTCTCGCCTTCGACCGGCTCGGCCAATCGCCGCTTCATCCCCACGCGCGGATTGGCCCACGCAAGCACCTGCACCGCCCGGTCCTCGGCGTCGAGCAACAGGCAGACCGCCCGTCGCGTAGGGATATCACGCACGACGGTCGCCGCTTCGGCATCGGCGTGCAGAGTTGCACGGTTCGGGAGGATGTCGGCGAGTGCGATCATTGATCGGGTCCATCCACAGTTTGCGCGTCTTTCTCCGGCTCGGCCGCATTCGCCGGGCGCGACGGCAGGACGTCAAATCCTCGCGGCATTCTCGCACGTCTTCTTGACATATACACCGCACCTAACGTCAGGAATGCCGTCAGTGAAGTACACATGTTGTATAAAATAATTACGTCCCCAAACGGCCGAGAGACCGTAATCTGTTTGGAGACAGCGTCATATCCTTCGTATGGCCGCAGATGCCAGATCATGAGGAGACCGTCATCTGACACGATCAGGTATTGGCCAGGCGGATTCCCGAGCAGCCAGTGCCAGGGCACGTAATGGCTCATCGCCCAAACGCACGCGAGAGCGCATGTAGCGACACCGAACGCTCCGGCAAGAATCCCCCAACACCATTTGCCTCGCGAACCTTGCATTGCCGCCTTTTCCATGTGTTCAGTGCATTCTACGGGAATTCTCGCATTGAAGAAGGAAGCGATGCGAGCGATTTGGCTGCCGAGGACTCGAACGCAGGTATCCGAAGGCACGCTATAGGACATTCGCAAGACCAAGGCGGACCTCACGCAACGGCGTAAGGACGCGACGAATGTGCCTTTCCTAGCGTCGCTGCGTGGCGTGAGTGGTTTGGGCCGAGAATCTTGGCGAACGAAAGTGTGAAACACAGAGATCACAGAGACCGGCTTGGACTACGAGTGATGATTCGTGGATTGATCCCCCGTGTGACCACGAGATCGAGGCAATGAGCAGGCCGGATTCGCAGATACGCGTCGACGACCAAGAACATCTCTGTGGTCTCTGTGGTTCACCTGTATGGCGAAAGAGGGGATGGCTACGTCGATGTCCTTGAGGTGAGGACGTGCCTAACACGCGATAATGCTGTGTACTTGACGTGAGGTGTCGCGGACCCATCGATTGGGATCACTCAGCAAACGCGATACTTGGCCGAGCGCCTCTGCCTGGAACACAGGGTTCAGACGATCCCAGACGTCAGATGTTGCCCATAAGGCGGCGGCTCGAAGGGCATAATGGGGATGCCGTAACAACCGCTGACACCAATCCCATACCCAGGGTACGTCGGGGTCGTGCCGGGTCACATGGAAGATCCCGCAATACGCATCGACAATCTCGCCGGACGTCAACATCGGTAAGAGCTGGTCGCGCGAATAGGCATCTGGATGCCACCGAAAGACCTGCAGGTCGCCGAGCGCCTGTTCAGCAGTGCCGCGGACTTCACTGTCAGGATCATCCAGCAGGTCGAGGAGCCTGTTAAAGACCCGGCCGCATTCGAGCGAGGCCCCGTGCAGCCGTGCCAGGTGTCCGAGGCTAAGCGATGCCACGCGCCTCAGTTCGGCATCAGCAGATTCCGTATACTGCAGACGCAATCGCTCCACCTGTTTGGCGTCCGGCGAGTGCAGGGCCAATCGCAATAAGGCATCAGCAACGGACGATGACACGCCGGACGCGACCGCGCGAACGACGTCTTCCGTCGTGATCGGCGCCAGTGAGCTGTAAATGAGTCTCTCGTCGTCCATACTGTTCGTTCCCGCGGCAGTTCCGGAACGCTACTTCGCCGGCGCAGTCGCCGGTCTCGCAGCGTCCGGCCGGACGAACGTTCCCGGGTCGCCGAAGGCGCCTTCGGTCTTCCAGTGCTTTGCCAGGAACGCCTGGAAGTCAGCGGTAGGGGAGGTGATGATGAAATCATCGTTCGATGGCTTGATGAACTGCAGATCTTTCGGATTGTCGTCCAGGTGCTTCTTCATCCACTCCAGTTTCATCACGGAAACCACGAGGTCCGGCTGGGTCTTCGAGACGACGAGGAAAGAATACAGCGGCAAGAGGTGGGCCTTGTACATATCGGAAGCGTCCGGAAGCGGTTCGTCCGGCTTGAGTTCCGCGACCAACACGTCGCCAATCTTGCCGAGCCTCGCCTCGAACGTGCCCTTCTTGCCGTTCTTCTCCGTATAGACAACCTTGAACTTCTTGTCCTCGCCGGGCGCGCTGATCTCAAGGGATGAATCTCCGTCCTTCTCCACCCACTTCCCGGCAATCGACTTGTCGACGATCACTTGCTCGTCTGTCAGAATGGGCTGGATCGATCGGACACAACCGCCCGCCAGCAGCACCAGCAGTGAAACGGCCAGAGCAGGCCAGCGTCGCGTGTGCTTTCCGTGGGAGTCTTTGTCCAGCGTGGAGTACCCGATGGGTTGAACATAAGTCATAAAGTCTTTCCTTTGTACCTGTTCTTCGTACGGGTGGGCTCGATCTGACAGGATCAGCGAATTTTCCCCGGCAACTCGCCGCTTGTCCACTGCGGCGTCGCCGGATAACGTCCCCGGCGGTGATCACGCGGACCAGCACGATTCTCTTGAACGGCCTGAAGGATGTGTCCGACGACGCATCCTGGCAGGAATTTGACGGGCGCTACCGGCCACTGCTGCTGGCAGTGGGTCGCCGGTTGGGCCTGGCTCCTGCGGACGCCGAAGATGCGGCGCAGGAAGCGATGGCCGCCTTCGTTGTGGACTATCGTGGCGGGCGATACAAGCGCGAAAACGGGCGGCTGCGGGACTGGCTGACCGGGATCATGACCCACAAGGTGCGCGATGCGCAGCGGCGGATGCATCGCAAGCGGCAGTCGGCCGGGGGCGACTCGGTGGAACTGATCGAGGACACATCTGTTCGGACCGCCATGGAGCAGGAATGGGCGCAGGCGGTGCTGCGGCAATGCATGGAGCGGGTCCGCCACGAAGTCACACCGCAGATGTTCGAGTCGTTTGAGCTGTTTGCACTCAAGCAGTGGCCGGCCGGACAGGTGGCTCAACACCTGGGGATCTCGGCGGATCTGGTCTATCAGAACAAGCGGCGGGTGCTGGTGCGCATTCGCGAGTTGCTGCCGCAAATCGAGGAGACATGGTAGACGCCACGCCCAACCCGACGTGTCCTGGCTGTGCCCAGCTGGCGGACTACGCGGCCGGTCTATTATCAATTGGCCAGGTCGGTGCTATCGAGGAACATTTACGCGCGTGCGCTCTGTGCCGGCAAGCGGTAATTGAATCGCGAGAGGATGAGACCCTGAGCGGCCGGCTGCGCGGGGCGCTCGGATTGGAAGAGGAAGTCGCGTTGCGGCGGCGGTTGCAGGCCGAGGTAGCCGGACAGTACGAGATTCTGAGCACCATCGGCCACGGCGGAGGCGGCGTTGTCTTTAAAGCCCGCGATGTGAAATTGAGCCGGCTGGTGGCGATCAAATGTCCGTGGGCTGCCGCGGAGCAGAATGTCCTGCCAACCGTGATCCAGGAGGCAAGGCATCTGGCCAGGATCAATCACCCCAACATCGCCGCCGTGTACGCCATCTCCGAGCGACCCGAGGCACCGTTCATTGTCATGGAGTTTGTCGACGGCGTGCCGGTGACTCAGGCGCTCGCCGGGCGGCCGATTGCCGAACAGATGGAGGCGTTTGTCTGCACCCTGCACGCGGTCGCAGCATTGCACAAGGCGGGATTGGTTCATCGCGATCTCAAGCCCGGAAACATCCTGGTGGATCGACAGGGCCGTGTGAAACTTGTGGATTTTGGAATCGCCCGCCCGGCCGATTCGGGGCTGTTGGGAGCGGCCCATGGCACGCCGGCATATCTTGCCCCGGAGCAGAGCCTGGGCCTGCCGGCGCGACCAACGGCGGATGTGTTCTCGCTGGGGATCATTCTCTTCGAACTGCTGACCGGCCGCCGGCCGTTCCTGGGGAAGGGCGAAGGACCGTTGATCGCGGCGATCGGCGAGTCGGATCCTCCGCTGCCGCGGTCGTTGCGCGAGGACATCCCCGGCGCATTGCAGGCGATCTGCCTGAGTGCCCTCGAGAAGGACCCGGCCCGGCGATACGCCTCGGCCGACGAGTTCCTGATGGACATCGAGCGATTCCGCAAGGCCGAGGCTGTGTGGGCCAATCCCACGCTGCTGGCGAGCGTACTGGAGCATGGCATCGAGCAGCATGTGGGCGACATACGGCACTGGGAGAAGGATCGCATGATTTCGGCGCGGGAGTGCGACTATCTCCTGGATAAATACGGCCGGCTGCGCCAGCGCGAGGAATTCTGGATCCTGGACAGCCGGCGGATCTCATTCTCGCAGGTGATGCTTCACCTTGGGGCATGGTCCTGCGCGATCAGCGCGTTCATGATGCTGGCGTTTCCGTGGCCGCAGATCGGCGCCGCACGCCCGGTGCTGCCCGCATTGCTGCTTTCGCTGCTTCTGGCCGCGGGACTGCTCTTGTGGCGACGTAAGACCCTGCGCGTGGCGATCGTGCTCCTGATGGGCGGCGCCATCACCTGCCCCATCGCCACGGCGACGGTACTGGTTCATCTCCACTGGCTCGAAACCGGCCAGGCCGGCGACGGTCTCTTCAGCGGAATCCTCGGAAACCGGCAACTGCTGGCGTCGACTCTCGCCGCCGCGGTCCTGAGCCTGCTCCTGTGGCGGAACACCAGAACGGCTGCGTTTGCCATCATATCATGTCTTAGCGCCATCGCTGTGGCAACCGCAGTGTTCAGCCTGCTCGGCCTGCGCCGGGAACTTGCCGGTGGCCATGTTGACACCGTCGCCGGCTGGTATCTCGGGCCCGCCGCAGCACTTCTACTGGTTGCGGTGGGTTGGGATCTGAAATGGAAAGTCCAACCGTTTGCCGCTCCGTTCTATGTTGCGGGGCTGATTATCCTGCTGTTGAGCATGACGCTGATCGCCCGATTCGGGCCCACGCTGCAATGGCTGGGATGGATGCGGCTTACCCCCGGGCCAGAACTGACCCGGCAGATCCACTGCAGTTTCATCGCCAATGGCGCGATCTATCTCATTGCGGGCCTGCTGGCTGATCGATCGGAGAGCAGCCCCTGGCTGCGCTGGATTGGCAGCGTGCTTTTCTGGCTGGCGCCCTCGCACATCCTGATTCCCATCCTGCGGCTGGAGGACGACTGGCCGATTATGTCCACCAACTGGACCGTGCCTGAAGTGATTTTGCCACTGGCGGCACTGGCTTTTGTATTCGCCAGCGCTCCCAAGCAGATGAAGTCGTTTTTCTTTTCGGGGTTGTTTTACCTGGCGATCGCAGTGCAACGACTGACGGCACGACATTTCGAGAACAAGTTTGCCTGGCCGGTGGCGCTCGCCGTCACGGGCCTGGCATTGGCGATGATTGCTTGGCGCTGGCCCGGCCTGTTCGACAAGCAATCCAAATCGCCGGCGTGACGCGGGCCAGACGACCCCGCATTCAGTCCGCCCGACCAATCGCCATCGCGTGAGGCTTGAACGGCCCGGTCTTCTTTCGCGGCGAAACCTCGGCCGGCTCACCATCACCGTTCACGCGGATCCAGATGGTTCCCCGGCCGACTCCGGTGGCGCCGTCCTTTCGCGTGTCGTTGGCGTGCGGAAGCGAGGTGGAGTCGATGACCACCACGCGATACACATCAGGACCGTCGGCGGCAGGGGGCTCCTCGACGATCATGACATGGCCGGTGCTCTCCCCTTTGACGATCTCCGCCGCTCGCCACGCGAGCATGTCACCCGGCCGGGCATCGGCGAGTTTGCGTACACGTCTCAGCGCGCCGTGATCCGCGGGGGCAATCAAGAACGCCGCGTGGAAATCCACCGCCAGCGGACGTTTGTGTTCGCTGGTGCGCTGGATTGCGGCCAGTGTGCCGGGCGCGCATTTGCGAAGAACGTACGCCGCGAATGCCGAGCAGTCGCAAACATATCGGCCGGCGGATTCGTCGATGTCGGTCTTGTGCGAATAAGAGGTGTTGTGGACGGAATCGAGAATCGTGCGGGCATGTTCGATGATCGCATGTGCCGGCCGCGTCGCCGGCGCGGCGGCGAGAAGAAGGAGGATCGGCAGAGTCAGATAGCGCTTCATGGTTCCTCTACCACACTATCGGCACGCTTACTGCAGTGCCGCCAGTTCGCTCTCGTCAGCCTCGCCCAGGACAAACCGCCGCACGATGCTGTGCGTGCTGTTGCGGATTTCATCGGGCGTGCCGCTGACAATAATCTTGCCCTCGTTAAGCATGATGATCCGGTCGGCCACCTTGAACGCGCTGTTCATGTCGTGCGTTACAGTAATGGCGGCCGTGTTGAGATTGCGCTTGAGCTTGAGGATCAACTCGTTGATGACGTCCGCGCGAATCGGATCCAGACCCGTGGTGGGCTCGTCGTAAAGAATCAGATCGGGTTCCAGGGCGATCGCCCGCGCCAGAGCCACGCGCTTTCGCTGGCCGCCGGAAAGCTCGGCCGGCAGCTTCTTCTCCACGCCCGGTAATCCAACCATGAGCAGGCGATGGGCGACGATGGCGTCGGTCTCCTCTTTGGTCTTGCGGGTGTGCTCGTGGATCGGAAAGGCAATGTTCTCGCCGACAGTAAGCGAGTCGAACAGCGCTCCCATCTGGAACAGAAAGCCGATCCGGCGGCGCATGGGCATGAGCTGCTTTTCGGTGCGCATGTCCATGCGCTCCCCGTCGAAGTAGATCTCGCCCGCATCGGGCTTGAGCAGGCCGACAATGTGCTTGAGGATCACCGATTTGCCCGAACCGGACGCCCCGATGATGACCAGGCTCTCCCCCTGATTCAGCATGAAACTGACGCCATCGAGAACCACGAGGGGTCCGAAGCGCTTGTGTACGTCGCGAAACTCGATGAGCGGAGTGGACATGGGTGAGTGCCGATTGCGTAGCATTGCGGAACAGTCCGCGGTCAACCAAACAGGGAGCGGAAGCCGTAAAGCGCGTTGTACCACTCCTTGGAGACCTGCGCGAAGAAGAAGTTCATCACGATGATAGCCAGAAACGAGGCCACGAACGATTCGGTGCAGGCCTTGCCCACGCCGCTGGCGCCGGCGCCACACGTGAATCCTTTCCAGCAACCGATCAACCCGATGGCTCCTCCGAAGAACCCGGACTTGATGAGTCCCTCGAATATCTGCCAGTTGTCGATGCCGCGGGCCGAGTACATCCAGTACGGCTCCGCGGGAATGCCAAGCATCTTCACGGATATCAGCCAGCCGCCAACCACGCCGAGAAAGTCGGAATAGATCGTCAGGAGCGGCGTGAGAAACAGGCAGGCGAGAAATCGCGGAACCACCAGCACGCGGATCGGATCGGCTCCCATGACTCGTAGGGCGTCAATCTGCTCGGTAACGTTCATCGTCCCCAGTTCCGCCGTCAGCGCCCCACCGACCCGCCCGGCCAGCATCACGGCCGCCAGCACCGGGCCGATCTGCTTGATGACCGAGAGGTTGATCACCGACCCCATGCGCGTTTCCTGGCCGATCGCCTTGAACTGAGTATAGCTCTCGATGGCCAGCACCATGCCAATGAACGCACCGGTGATCGCGACAACTGGCACGGACGTCGTACCGATGTCGTAGAGCTGGGGCACCACCGTGCGGAGTTTCCGCCAGCGAAACCAGGATGGTCCAAGGCTGGCGAACGTTCGGCCCGCAAAACGCCAGAAATCACCCCATGCTTCCAGGATGCACTCGATCGCAAACCCAAGACTGACGACCTTTGAAACCGGCATGAAGGTATTCTATGGCAAAGAACAACAGGGGCATAGGGTTCGCAGGATCGAGCGATTACGAGCCGGCGGCATCCAGCCAATCCTTGGTCTTCTTCCCGAAATTCGCGCGCTTCGAATCCACAGTCGGCGCAGCCCAGCGCACGGCATTCTCGATCACGCGCAGCACGTTGGCATCGTGGTAGCTTGCGAATGTCTCGTGGCCCGGGCGGAAATAGACGACTTTGCCCATGCCGCGTTGCCAGGTGCAGAGGCTGCGGAACACTTCACCGCCGCTGAACGATGAAATCATCAGCGTTTCCACCGGCTCGGGCACATCGAAGAACTCGCCGTACATTTCCTCATGGTCGAGAATGAAGTGATCGTCGATCCCGGCCACGATCGGGTGTCCCGGCCGGGTTACCCAGAGAATCTCCCGCTCGTTTTCCGTCACCCGCCACTTCAGCGAGCAACTTGTCCCCATAAGGCGTTTGAATATTCTCGAGAAATGCGCCGAATGCAGCACGATCAGCCCCATGCCGTCGAGCACCCGCTGTTGCAGCCGGTCGACGACCACGTCTGCAACCTCGCGCTGCAGCTTGTGGCCCCACCAGATCACCACATCCGTTGCATCGAGCACCTCGGCCGTGCAGCCATGGTCCGGCTGCGACTCGAACGTGGCCGTCGCAACGGTGAAATCCACCGACTTCCGCAGGGGAGCCGCAATCGCCTCATGCAGGCCATTGGGATAGAGCACGCGAGCCTCGGGGATATTTCGCTCGTCGCGGCCTTCATTCCACACCAGCACGCGGATCGGCATCGGCAGCTCCCTTGTCATTTCAAATCCTTGCCCAGATCGATCTCGTAGAAAGGCCCGGCCGCCGCCTTCTTCCCGGCCGCCAGGTATATGCGCCGCGTCGTCGGCTCAAACACCATCGACTGGATCGTCAGCAACGCGCTGGCCGCATTCAGCATCCGCTCAACGCCGGCGACGTCGATCTTCCCCCAATTCGCCCCGGCCAGTCGCGTCAGCGCGTCGTAGCGCCTGCATCGCCCGGGCGTCGCCAGGTCCAGCCCGCGATGGTGGTTCGTCGCAATCAGCGGTTTGTCGGCCGGCGCTCGCCGCACGATCACTTCCTCCGGCCGGATTTCCGCAACCGCCCGGCCGCCTTTGGCGTCGATCAGCATCAGGTTGTTCGCCGTGTTTCTCTGCGATGCTTTGAGCAGATCGATCGCTTCGTCTACCGTCGTGCACTGCTCCAGCAGCAACCGATAGAGGAACATGCACGGAATCCCGCCGGCCGGTCGCAGACGCCGCGGCACCTCCATGTTCGCCGCGCACAACCCGTGCTCGTTCATCCCCGAAAGAACCCCGATCAACCCCGGCCAGGTCACCGACGCAAATGCATGACGCCCTTTTGGCTTGTAGATGACCACCACCGACTGGTTCTCCGCCACGCCCACGCCCGGGAAATCCAGATTCCGGCCCATGCGAGGCACATGGTCCTCGGAGGCATCCTCACTCAGCGTGATCGTCGAACACATCGTGGTGGGCATGAGATCGACAAACACGTTCCCCAGCAGCGCCTCATCCGGCCCCATGCCGGCGGCCTTCGCCATCGCCATCAGTTCGGTCCAATGAGCGGCCGGAATAAACTTCTCAAACAGCTTGCTGGCCGGCAACGCCAAATCGTACGCCGCCGGCGGCAGGAACTTCCGCAGATACTGCGGCATCAACGCCTTGGCAGTGGGTCCCATCGCCTTGGCATATGCGGCCGCCATTTCCTCCGGCCCGCCCGACACGACATGAATCGGAATCGGGCACTTCACGCTCGCCTGCTGCGCCAGCGCCCGCCCGCCGCCCGCCGCAACAACAGCAGCCGCCAGAAATGCCCGACGCGAAAACTCAAAACTGGTCATAGAACCAATCCTCTGTCGGAATTCTATACGGCATAACGACGTTTGTGGTGACATCGTCATCACCCCAATACGGTTCACTCACCATGTAACCGCGATCGTTGATCCCGGCCCTTAAACCCTTGTACGCTTGAACTCTTGAACCCTTGAACCCTTGAACCCTTGAACCTTTAAACTCTTGAACGCCGTCACCCCGCCCCAAACCGCTCCGCGAGCCGATACTTCTCGTCCACGCCGATCAGCTCATTGAACGAGCCGAAGTTCATCATCTGCTCCGACAGACCCTTGGTGTTCGCATCCACGCGCAGTTTGCGAAACACCGTCTCCATCGCCTTCGCCGCCGCGAACAGCCCCGCCAGCGGATAGAGGATGATGTGGAACCCCAGCGCCGCCAGTTCGGCCTTGCTCAACACCGGCGTCTTCCCATGCTCGATCATGTTGGCCACGTTCGGATGCGGCGACTCCTTGCCAATCACCCGTAGATGATCAAGCGACTCCGGCGCCTCGACAAACGACGCGTCGGCGCCGGTCTCGCGCGCCAGTTGCACGCGCGTCAGGGCCTCGGCGAGCGAGACGGCCGCCAGCGAGTCCGTGCGGGCGACGATGAAGAAGTCCGCATCGCCCCGGGCCTCGACGGCGGCTCGGATCTTCTCGATGTACTCCGTCCGCTCGATCACGCGTTTGTTGCGCATGTGCCCGCAGCGCTTGGGCCAGACCTGATCCTCCAGAAAGCACCCGGCCGCCCCGGCCGCGATCATCAGCTTCACCGTCCGCACCACATTGAGCGGATTGCCATACCCTGTGTCGGCATCGACGAGGATCGGGATCCCGACCGACCCGCACACGCGCCTCGCCTGGTCCACGATCTCCGTCTGCGTCAGCAGCCCCATGTCCGGCTCGCCCAGCGCCGTTGCCGCGACGCTGTAGCCCGAGATAAACGACATCGGAAACCCGGCTTTCTGCACCAGCCTCGCCGACAGGCAGTCAAAGCAGCCGGGAAAAACGAGGTGTCCGCCCTCCGACGCCAGAGCGCGATGAATCCGGGTGTTTCGCATGGGCCGATGCTCCTTATCTCCCCGCATTGTCCCGGCCGGCACCCGGCCGTCAAATATCCCCCCCGTCTTCCGCATCCATAAGCAGCGAAAGCCTTTACGTTCCCTCGCGTGTCCGAACCGCCGTGCCCTGCCACCGACTTCACGAGCCAAACCCACCAACCAGCTATCCAAAATGGGGGCTTTTGATCCCAAGTCATCTCTCGCAACCCCATCTGCCCTACCAGAAAACAAGGAGTTGCCGGTCCTGATGTAAATATATGGTAAATAAATAGTTATGACTTATCTGGTCATTATGATTTCTCTCGATCCTTCAATTGACAATTGCGCCCCAGCACAGGTATAGTCGCCCACGGTTTGACGAGGCAGGATTTTTCAAAGTCAATTTCGATACTCGCGGCTCAGCGCCGTGGCGCACTTCCGGAGGTGGACAGGAGCCACCCCTCCGGAAGTTTTTTTATGGGGTGGCAGGTGCAGTGAGCCATGATCGACAGCGCATCCACACATCATCCCGGCCAATTCGTCGCGACCGTTGCGTCCAACACCAAAGTTTGTGATGAGCACTACCGTCTGCTGCTTCATCTGCGCGGTTTCCCTGCGAGTCGGCCCGGGCAGTTCATTCAGATCGCCTGCCGCAATCTCTCGGGTGAACGCTTCGCTGATCGCGAGTTGGATTGGCTTCCCGACGAAATGCCCCGGTTGACCGGCGTCGAATTGGCCGGCCCACTCGCGATGTTGCGTCGCCCGTTCTCACTGGCTGGCCGCCGCCCAGTGCCGCCGGTGTCCTCACCGGCGGAATCCGGGCGTCAACCCACCGCCAGCACTTCATCCACACCGCCCGCCGGGGTCGAGTTAGAGATCATCCAGCGTGTCGTCGGTGTCGGCACCGACTGGCTCTCCAAACTCCGGGCCGGCGATACCGTGCAGGTTATCGGCCCCGTCGGCATCGGCTTCGAGCCGCCTCCACCCGGCGGATTGGCCGTGCTGGTTGGCGGCGGCGTCGGCATCCCGCCGATGCTCTATCTGGCCAACTGGCTGAGGCACGCCGGCGAACTTCAAGCACAAGACGACATGGGGTGGCATGCTACGCCGCAAACTGTCTTGGCCGAAAACAGTGATTTTGGCCGAACAATCGCATCATTATGCGATTTTAGTTTCAGCGCGAAAAAAGTGGCGCAAAACGCTGGGAAA
>JANYKD010000412.1 GCA_025361735.1 Phycisphaerales bacterium | reverse complement strand
AGGCTTACGAAATTGGTCGCAGGTGCGCCAAGGGATTCAAGGAAAACATGAAGATCGTTTTCGACAACTTCCTGCCCAAATGGAACTACCGGGCCATTCCCACTACCACCTAAATCTGGAAGTTATTTCGGCCGCGTTCCTTAGCCGAGTTTGTGCAACTGCGTCACGGGCATGACGCTGGCACCAACCACAGTTGATGGGGTCGCCGCCAGCTTTTCGGGACGTCTGCGAATCTGTCTGGCCGGAAAACCACGCCTTCCGCATCGTTTACGACAACCCATCCCACCTCTCTGGTTCTTGCGCGGTGTCTGTGACCGCCGTGACGCGGGCACCGTCCGTGGTCGGCGGGGCCGTGACAGTCATCTCGATGAACAATCCGTCGGTGAACGCTGGTATGGCAGGTCGCATGGTGGACTCCTTTTGTTTGCGACCCGGCTTGTACATAGGGCCACTGACGCCTGCCGGACAGTGATGCGCGGAGAAATCCAACATTTCTGACTTCATCTTGATGTCTGATGCATAGAAAACCTGAGCCATGAAGAGCTGGACAGGCGCTCGATACGTGACTCGGCAAAGCCGTAAGCGTCGGATTCGCCGCTTGCGATTCTTCAGGGCATGGCTAATCTGGCCGCCGATCCTGAACGCTTTGGTGCGCGTGAAATGAATGGATTTGGCACATCAGCCTCCAGATCGCCAAGTCAGTGCGTTTCGGGTGTTCGTGATGAGAATCTGGCAGGACCTTGACGCTCCTACACTGGGATGAAGCCCAGAAATCGGTGCAGCCTATGAAACCATTGACCCGGGTCTTCGGCCTGTTCTTGCTATTCATTGTGACCGCTGCTGCCGCTGCGCCTGGAGAGGACGCCGCACTCGACGCTTTCTTCCGCGAACATCTGGAAGCCGGTTTCCGACTGCGTCCCAGCACGGCCACGGCTCTGGGCGAGCACCGCTTCGATGATCAACTGGACGATGTCTCGCCCGCTGCCCGCGATCGCTGGGTACAGCAGACACGGGCGACGCTGGAGGCTCTCCCGCGCCGCGTCGATTTCACCAAACTGACTCGCGCCGGGCAGATTGATTACGAGATCCTCGAACACAACCTGCGCCGCTCGCTCTGGCTTACTGAGCAATTCAAGCCGTATGTTACCGATCCTCGCAGTTACAACGGTCTCATCAGCGGCACTGTCTTCAGCCTGCTCACGCAATCCACCCTGCCCAAGGAGACGAACGTGGCCAATGCGGTGGCCCGCATTCGCCAGGTGCCCAAGGTAATCACCGCGGCCCGGGAGAGCCTGCAAAATCCGCCGCGGGCATACGTCGAGACAGCCATCCAGCAGAACCGGGGTGCCATCCGATTTTATGAGGCCGACATCTTTGAACTGGCCGGGCAGACGACGCAACAGGCCGCGCTGAAAACGGCCGCTGCCGAAGTTGTGCCCGTGCTCCAGGCCTATCAGGAGTTCCTCGAAAAAGATTTGCTGCCCCGCGCCAAGGGTGAATGGCGAATTGGACGGGAGCTGTTCAACCGTAAGTTTGAGTTGGAAACCGACACGGGGGTGACGGCGGATCAGACCTACGCCGACGCGCGCGCTGAGTTCGACCGCGTACGCAACGACATGTATGTCATTGCACGACAGGCGTGGAGCCGCTACTGCCCGGGCGCTGCTCTGCCACCGGATGATCCCGAGGGCCGGCGTGCAACAGTCGAGCGTGTGCTCCAGCGTATCGCAGAAGACCATGGCAAACCCGAGCAACTGGCTCAGGACGCCCGCGCAACTGTGGTGGGCATCAAACGGTTCATCGCCACCGCCGACATCCTGACCCTTCCCGACCCTGATCGCTGCCACATCATCGAGATGCCGGAATTTGAGCGCGGCAACTCGGTCGCCTACATGGCCTCGCCCCCGCCGCTGGACCCGAACGCCACCGGCCATTACGCCATCAGCCCGCCGCCGGCATCATGGGACGCCGCCAAAGTCCGCAGCTTCCTTGAGGAGTACAACCGCCAGATGCTGCAAGTGCTGACCATTCACGAGGCCTACCCTGGCCACTACGTCCAGATGGCGTATGCAAACCGCAATCCGTCGCTCATCCGCAAGGTGCTCAGCTCCGGGGTGTTCGTCGAGGGATGGGCGGTGTACACCGAGCAGATGATGCTCGATCAAGGCTACGGGGAAGGAGACCCTGCCCTGCGTCTGAACCAGCTCAAATTCTACCTTCGGGCGGTCGCCAATGCGATTCTCGATCATCGCATGCACTGCGAGAACATGACCGACGACCAGGCGTTGGACCTGCTGGTGAAGCAGGCGTTTCAATCTGAGGGCGAGGCACGGCTCAAGGTGATCCGCAGCAAGCAAAGCTCCGTTCAGCTCTCGACCTATTTTGCCGGGCGCATGGCGCACTACCGTCTGCGGCAACAGATCCAGCGAGAACTGGGCGACAAGTTCGTGCTCGGGCGATACCACGAGGCGGTGCTGGCCAATGGCTCAATCCCGGTCAAGTACCTGTCCGAACTCGTGCGTGCACGCCTTGGCCTGCCGCAGGTGCGGGGTGTCGAGCGATGATCAGAATCGAGGGATATTTCGGACGAATCCAGGGAACCGGTGCTAACAATGGTTGTGACGTGCCTGCGCCTTTCCTGCCTTTCACGGCTCCGCACCACCGCCGCCAATCGGTGTTGTGGAACGGCTGTTCCGCCCGGTAGCACTCCGCCAGCCACGCCCCGGCCGGCGGCTGCGGCGCCCATGCGATCGGCCGCTTCCACCATGCGGGAAACGAACTGTTCGACTTTCTCCAGATGGGCCCCGCCGAACTTTCCCCCGGAGTGCTCGAAGCGATACGCCTTCACTTCCCGCCAACTCGTCTCCCGCGTCTTCACACTCGTCCCGTCGCAACTGCCCACCAGTTCCTTGCCCGCTTTCACCGGCACCGGCGGAGCATCCTATTGCTGAACTGCAACCCATCCCTCTTTCATGCAGAGCAGACGTATCGTGTTGTCATCTACGGGTACGCTCAGGATTCTCCGCGCCACCAGTTCCGCTTTGTCGAAACTGCACAGCGACACGCCCAACAGGCTGACCCGTCCCTGCATCAGCCTGCTCATGGACTCTGCCAGCAGGCTGTCGGCAGCATGGCCGCATTCGCCACAATCTGGACACCGCCAGTAGATGCCCTTGACGGTCACGCTCCCGAAACTGCTCAGTAGTTTACGTGGGCGTACGCCTTGATGTCGGCGACGGGCCTCACACTTGGGACAGATGCGGGTCTGCTCCATCTGCTGAGTCACGGCGGCCTGTAACAGGGTTTGCATCAGATTCAGCAGGATACGCCGACCCCCGTTGCGTAAGTCCAGATCCAGAGTCTGGACATCCTGCTCGTTCTTCAGATCTGCCACTCGCGTCGCCAGTGACGTCACCCACGCTGTAAATTCAGCAACGATCCTCTCCAAGCCGAATCCGTTCGTGCTTTCCATTGGGGTATCTCCTGTTTGGGTCCAAACCAAGTGATACCATACTTTTGTTAGGGGGTGATGCGATTGTGAGTTATACACGGCACTGTTTGTAGAACTCGACAATTCTGGAGAATTCTCAAATTGCTCGATCAGTGTCGCTCCCACCCGCAAGCGTTGGCGAATGCGACAATGCTCGTGGAGATTCAAGACAAGTGAACCAGCGACCGATGGTCCGCATCGCGAGCCGACAAGCGCGTAGGGCCTCACGCGATGCCTCGCACAAGAGTGTGGTGGATTGGCGAATGAATGTCTGTTCTTGTTGGCGACTGCTGGCCCTGCTGCCCCTTGAATTCAGCGGCCCTAACGCGGAAGATTGATCGGCGATGAAACTGCTCTCCCCCTCAACGGTCAGTTCCCTCACTACGGTTGCCGCACTTGCCATTGATTCTGCGTCCACGATGGCTGCCGAAACAGATGCGCTCCTGAACGGCATCAAGAGCAAGGACGACAAGCAGCGCTGCCGGGCTTGGCAGAACGCCGCCGCGGTCGGCACGCCGGCCATCGCGCCACTTGCAGCGTTGCTCATGGATACGGACATTGAAATCGCCCGGGCCGCGAGGCACGCAATCGAGAACATAGTCCACCATGCCGGCCGGCCGGGCGCGGCCGCCGAGGCCCGTGCGGTCGAAACAGAGCTTATTTCTGTGCTCAAGGCGGAGTTCCCGTCCATTCGCCGCATGGCTCTCTGGATGCTCTCCGAAATCGGTGGTGACAATACCGTGCAGCCTGTCGCCGCGATCTTGGCCGACCCACAACTGCGCGACGACGCCCGCTGCGCCCTGCAACGCATCCCTGGCGAGAACTCCATGAAGGCCCTCAACGACGCCCTGGCAACCGTGCCCGAGGAGTTCAAGTTCGCCATCGCTGAGTCGCTTCGCAAGCGGGGGCAGACCGTGAACGGCTATCCCTCGAAGAAACTTGCGCCGACGTTGTCCACGCAGGTCAAAGCGCAGCGCGCAGCCGAGAAGAAGTAGGCCAAACGAGACCATCACCATGAAACGCAAATCAGCTCACTGCATCACGCGTCGTCGATTCGTCGGTACATCCGCCGCACTTGGCGGGTTCACACTCATTCCCTCCGGCGTGCTGGCGCAAGTCGGTCGGCCCGGCGCCAACGAGCGGTTTGTCGTTGCGCACATCGGCGTCGGCGGCATGGGTGGCGTTCATCTGGGCAACATGCTCCAGTATCAGAAGGAGGGGAAGGTCCGCATCGCCGCCGTCTGCGACGTGGACGAGAAGCGGCTTGCGGATGCCGCCAGTAAGGCCGGTCCAGGCGTCGACCCGTATCGCGACTATCGCTACATCCTCCAGCGCAAGGACATCGACGCCGTGCTCATCGCCACGCCCGACCATTGGCACGGCGTGCAGGCCGCCCACGCCTGCGAGAGCGGCAAGCATGTTTACGTGGAGAAGCCCTCGTCCGTCACCATCGAGGAAGGCAAGGCCATGGTCGCCGCGGCCCGGACCAACAAGGTGGCGGTGCAGGTCGGCGCGCAGGGCCGCACCGGCAAGGGCGCCTGGCAGACCTGCCGCGCTATTCGCAACGGCATCGTGGGCACCGTCCGCCGCGTCGAGTGCTGGCACTATGCCAATCCCGTGGACGGAAATCCTGTCCCCGATTGCGAGCCGCCGGCGTCGCTCGACTGGGACATGTGGCTCGGCCCGTTGCCGTGGCGGCCGTACAACCCGCGCTACTGCCCCGGCGTCTTCCGCTGGTTCCTCGAAAGCGGCGGCGGCCAGATCCGCGACCGCGGTGCTCATCAGTTCAGCACCATCCTCTGGTGCATGAACGCCGATAAGCAGATTTCGTTCACCGTTGACGCCAAAGGCACGCCACCCACAAAGGGCTTGTGGGACTGTCCGGTGGATATGGAAGTGGTGTACGAGTTCAAGAATCCCGACTGGACGCTGGTCTGGGGCCAGCCCGGCAACAAGGTCGGCAAAACCGAGTTTGGCCAGACATTCAAGGGCGATAAGGGGCAACTGATACTCGAATGGGAAGGTGCCTACCGCGGTGCCGAGCCTGACGCCGTGAACTTCAAACTGCCGCCCGGCGGCCAGGAAGTCTATCGCACCGACGAGTACGCGGATTTCAACATGAACCACAAAGCCGACTGGTTCAAGTCCATTCGTGAGGGCCATCTCCGTCCGGCCGTTGATATTGAGGTTGCCCACCGTACTGCCACGCTCTGCATCCTGGGCAATATCTCCTACATTCTGGGCCGCAAGCTGGCGTGGGATGGTGAGAAGCAGCAGGTTGTCGGCGACGAGCAGGCCAACCGTCTGCTGAGTCGTCCCCAGCGATTTCCGTACATCCTCTGACGGACACCTGCCAGAGATCGCGTGCCGCGTCAGCGATCCCGGTCTGCGGCGAGCATCGCCGGGGTGATCCCTTTGCGAAATATGCCAAAGCCAAAGGGGGTCGCGTTGTACGTCCCGACAAACTCCACGTTGGTCGTTGGTGGAATCTTGTCTTCGAGGCCCAGCGCCCAGAAGCAGGCGTTGACCACCATGCGGCGGAGGCCCTCGTTCTGGAAATCCTGGCTTGCACCCATCGTCGTCATGAACACACGCGCATTGCCCTTGGCAGTGGGATAGGTCTTCGTCCATGCCAGCGGCATCATCGGTTTGCTCGAGGACGGGTCGTCGCCCTTCATCCCTTGCAGCACTTGTCCCATAACCAGAACCTGTCCGTCCTGCGGGATGGGTGCGCGAATGGTATAGACATCTGTCGGCCCCCAAATATTCTCCACCCCTCGCAGGATTGGGTGCGACTTCAACCCATCCACGATCATGCCGCGTGAACTCTCCGTGCCATGCCTGCCGTGATGCGAAATCCACGTCGAGCCGAGCACCTGCTGGCCGAAGCCATCCTTGTAGTCGGCCCCCTTGTAGTCGGAGCTGTATTTGAAATACCGGCTTTCCTTCCTGTTGCGAAAGGCAACGACTGCCGGGCGAATGCCGATCACCGGCTTGCCGGATTCCAGGTAGGCGTCGATGAATTTCATCTGTGCATCGGGCAACTCGCGGAACCGGGTGCAGATCACCATGAGGTCCGCCGTCTCAAGCGCCTCCAAGCCGGGAATGTTGTC
>JANYKD010000103.1 GCA_025361735.1 Phycisphaerales bacterium | reverse complement strand
GCGACGACGCGCATGGCCAGCAGGATGCTCATACGCAGGGTGCCGAGTTGCGAGTGGAGATTCAGATAAAACGTGGCCGACAGAATCGAGAGTTGGATAAAAGTCCAGAACAGGCCGACGAAGGGAGTCTGGAAGCGGGGGACGATGGCAATGATGGCGGTGCCGCAGACGCCTGCGGCGATGAGCGGTAGGACGATGATCCCGGAGGGCCGGAGCCAGACGCGACCAAACGCGGCGTAAACGAGGAGGACCAGGGAGGCGAAGACACAAACGAGAAGCCAGAGGTCGTAGCCGCTCTGACGGAGGATGTCGATTGAAGATTCAGTCATGCCGGTCGGGCCGATAATGGAGTCTACACGAATCCCCGCGGAGAGTTGAGGGGACGGGACGGGGAAATGTTGGAGGGAGTAAGGCGAGGACGATGTCAGGTGGGACGGAGGGTTCGGGGTTCGGGGTTCAGGGTTCAGGGTTCAGGGTTCAGGGTTCAGGAAATACGGTGACTGGCGAATGCTGATGGGTCTGGTGTGTCACGCGATCGCGATTGTCGTGTTCGCGACGGATCATCCCAGCAAAAAGCCGCGATCGACGATCGCGGCTACAAGAGGTTTGCTGCAACACACAGTCAGCCCCCTGCCGGGGCAACGACTCACTTGGGCATTGGCGGCGGAGTAGGACTACTGGATGCGCCAGACACGCTTGGCATCGGGTCGGTGGCGGATTTAGCCGTGTCGGGTTTGTTCATCGCCTCGATGTCTTTGGCAATGGGGTGCAGGGTGCTGGGATTCGCGCCGGCGATGACCTGGAACTGCGTATCAAGAAGGCCAATGGATGCGAAGTGCTTCTTCACGGCGTCGGCGCGGTCGGTCCAAGTGGGGTCGGAGGCCTGGCCGTCGATGTACAATTTCAAGGGCAGTTCGGAGTCGGTATCGCGGAGCATGAGATCGACTTTGGATTTGCCGAGGGAGTTGAGGTGGGCTCCGTCGAAGTGCTGGGGATAGAGCGTGGCGTCCATGCGGGCGCCGCGGGCGGCCTGGGTGTCGAAGAGGCGCGTGGCGAGGGGCGTTTCGTCGGGGGATTGAAAGAACGACTCCTTCGCGGGCTTGGCCGAGGGATCCTGTGAACAGCCGGCGAGAGCGAGAACGGCGGCCAGGAGAAGAGCGGATTTGAGATTTGAGATTTGCATAGTCAGACCTTTCAATCAGAGAACAGCGCGCTACTGAGCAGGCCGAGAAGAGCGGGGCCGGCCAGGACGATCAGGACGGCCGGGAAAATGAAGAGCACCACGGGAAACGAGAGCTTGACCGACGCTTTGGCGGCCGTTTCTTCGGCCCGGCTCTGGCGCTCCGAGCGGAGCGTGTCGGCATGGATACGCAAGGCCGCGGCGATCGATGTGCCGAAACGCTCGGCCTGGATGATCATGGTGGCGAGGGTCTGCATCTGTGACAAACCCGTACGGATACCGAGGTTTCGCATGGCGTCGGCGCGGGGAACGCCCACGCGGGTTTCCATGTGCGTGATGTCGAACTCGCGCGAGAGCGAGGAATGAGCCAGGGCAATTTCGTGCCCGACGCGCTGCATGGCGGCATCGACGGTGAGCCCGGCCTCGACACAGACGACGAGCAGGTCGAGGGCATCGGGCAATCCGTACTGCAATGCCCGCCGGTGCGAGCGAATGCGCGTCTTAAGCCACAAACCGGGCACCATGTAGCCGACCAGGGCGCCGGTGGAGAGTCCGAGAGCCATATTGCCCATGAAAGCGCCAAGCAGGTAGCCGCCGGCGAGACCGCCGATAAGGAGGATAAACTTGAATCCCATGACAGCGCGAATGGCGGCCGGATTGTAGATGCCGGCCAGCGCGAGTTGGCGACGGATGGCCGATTGCTTCTCGCGGGTCTTGGGCATGAACGGGCTGGCGGCCGATTCGCCGATGTGCTGCATGAACTCGCCAATGCTGGCTTTCTGCACCGCTTTGGCGGCCGCCGGCTGGTGGACCCGAAGCCGCTCGCGCATCTTGCCGTCGTCATCGCGCAGCAGGAGCCGCGCCAGGAGCCAGGCAATGGTCGCGGCCATGCCTGCGAGCGAACCGATGAAGATGATCTGCTCGAACATGGTGTTGACCTCAGGTCTTGACGTTGACGATCTTGCGGATCACGAACAGGCCGATCATTTGCAGTGTAAACGCGAGTCCAAGAAGCATCTTGCCGGTATCAGTCTTCAGCAGAATGGACGCGTAGGCAGGGTTGAGGAACCAGGAGAGTGCGAAGAGGACGGCGGGGAATGCGAAGAGGATGTAGCCCGTGAAACGGCCTTCGGCGGTGATGGCTTTCACATGCTGCTGGAGTTTTACGCGGGCACGGATCATGGAAGAGATGTTGCGAAGCACTTCACCGAGGTCGCCACCGGTCTGGCGCTGGATGAGGATTGCGGTGATAAAGAACGCGAAATCGGCGGAGTCCACGCGGACGGACATATCGCGGAGCGCCTGTTCGAGGGATTGGCCAAGGGAATGCTGGTCGTAGCAGCGGCGGAATTCGTTGCCGATGGGCAAAGGCAACTCATCGCCCATCATCTGGATGCCCGTGGCCAGACTGTGACCGGCCTTGAGGATGCGGCAGAGGAAGTCGAGCGCGTCGGGAATCTGGTCGGCGATCTGCCGCTGCCTGCGGGCGCGGCGACCGTTGACGAACATGATCGGCATGTAGCCGAGCACCGAGCCTCCGACCAGGCCGGCGAACACCGATTCCATGGTCGATGCGACCAGGACGAACCCGACCATCCACGTCGCACCACAAATGCCGAGTAGACGGATGAGGCTCGCGTCGGGGTAGGCCTGGATGAGTTTGCGATTGAGATTCTGGAAGAACCGGCTGCGTGCCAGCACGGGGGGAAGGCCCTTGATCTGGAGCACGACGGAGGTCGCAGTGCGGCGGCCGAGCAAGGAGTCGACGTCGGAGTGGCCGTCGGAGTTGAGCCGGCGTGAGATCTTCTTGCGGTCGTCGTTGAGCCAGTCCAGCGCCAGTTGGGCCGCACCCCAGGCGAACATCGCCGCGGTGAGGAAGATCAGGAGGATGAGTTGCCACGTATCCATGGGTTATGCCTTCATGATTCTCCGCTCGAACAACTCCGGCCCGAGGGTCATGCCGCGGTTCTCGATGCGCGGCAGGCAGCGCGGCATGATGCCGTGGCAGACAAACTGGCCTTCGGCGTGGCCGTCGGTGCCGACGCCGCTTTGCTCGAAGCTGAAGATTTCGTGCATCTGGATGTTCTCGCCTTCCATGCCGCCGATCTCGCTGACGCTGGTGACTTTGCGGGAGCCGCCGGTAATGCGGCGGACCTGGACGATGATCTGAATCGCCGAGGCGATCTGTGTACGGAGGGCGCGCATGGGAATGTCGTAGCCGGCCATGAGCACCATGATTTCCAGGCGAGAGAGGGCGTCACGCGGGGCGTTGGCGTGAACGGTGGTCATCGAGCCTTCGTGGCCGGTGTTCATCGCCTGGAGCATGTCCAGGGCTTCGCCACCGCGGGTTTCACCGATGACAATGCGATCCGGCCGCATACGCAGGCAGTTCTTGACAAGGTCTCGCTGATTGATTTCGCCCTTGCCCTCGATGTTGGCGGGTCGGGTCTCCAGGCGCACGACGTGCGGCTGCTGGAGTTGGAGTTCGGCGGCATCCTCGATGGTGATGACGCGCTCGTCGTTGGGAATATAACGGGACAGGCAGTTTAGGAGCGTTGTTTTGCCGGAGCCGGTGCCGCCGGAAATGAGCACATTGCAGCGCGCCCTGACGGCGGCCGCGAGGAATTCGATGACTTCCTGGGGACAGGCGCCGTGGCGGACGAGATCCTCGGCCGCGAGCGGCTTGGAGCCGAAACGACGGATCGACATGGCCGGGCCATCGAGAGCGAGCGGTGGGATGATGGCGTTGACGCGCGAGCCGTCGGGCAGGCGAGCGTCGGCCATGGGGGAAACTTCGTCGATGCGGCGGCCGACCTGGGCGACGATGCGGTCGATGATCTGCCGCAGATGCTGATTGTCGCGGAAGGCAACATCGGAGAGTTCGATGCGGCCGCGGCGTTCGATGTAAACGCGGTCCCAGCGGTTGACCAGGATGTCACTAATGGCGGGGTCTTTGAGCAGCGCTTCGAGCGGGCCCAGGCCGAAGGTCTCGTCCATGACCTGGTCCATGAGCGTTTCCTGCTCGGCGGAGGAGAAGAGGTTCTTTTCGCTCTGGCAAATGTCGCGGATGAGGTTGCGGACCTCCTGGCGGACGACATCCTGGGGCATGGTGCGGAGATTCTGCATGTCCAGGCGCTCGACGAGCTGCTGGTGGATGCGGACCCGGGTTTTCTGGAGGTAGAGTTGCCGTTCAGTAAGCTGCGGCGTCTGCGGAGCGGTCTCGGCGGCGGCGGTGGAAATGGAGATTGACGGCGCCGGACGCGGCGTCGCCAGAGACGGCGTGACCGACGAGGGTATCGGCGGCGGTGCCACGGCAGTCGTGGACGAACCTCGCGAAAATAGTCCCATGGCAACCTCCGCTTCCTCTGCTTACGCGGCCTTGCGGGTAAGAGTTTCGGCAAGGTCGAACAGGCTCAGGCTCATATCGGCCTTGGGCGTACGCAGGACAACGGGATCACCGTAATTGATGGCCGCGATGGCGTTCTTGAAATCGTTGGGGATCATCCAGTTGATCTTCAATCCAAGGGTGCGTTCGACTTCCTCGGGCGCGATATCCCAACCCTTCTTGACGTAGCGGTTGACGACGATCTGCATCTTGGAGGAATCGATGCCGAGGCGACGCATGGCGTTGACGAATCGTTCGGTGTTCTTGGCGCTGGGGACGTTGAGTTGCATCACCAGAATGTTCAGATCAGCAGCCTGCAGGACCGTGTTGTAGACCGGGTCGATGTGCATCAGCGAATCGATGACGACATAGTCGTACATCCGTCCGAGCACGCTGAGAAGCCGTGCCATTCCGGCCTGGGTGACGCGCTGGGAATCTTCCGGAAGTTCGGGCCTCGCCAGCACGGCCAGACCCGATGCGGGGTGCAACGCCAGCGCGTTGTCGAGAAGCTGCGGATCGAGCTTGTCGGTCGATTCCATGATGTCGGCAATCGTGTATCGCGGATGGAGATCGAAGCTGGAGGCGACGGCGCCGCGGACGAAGTCGAGGTCGAGCAGCACGGTCTTGTGATCGCGGGCGAGCGAGGCGGCCACGTTGCAGGCGACGGTCGTCGAACCACATCCCCCCTGCGACGGAATGAGGTGTACGATCTTGGCCCGTTTGCCCATGCCATGCAGATTGGCGACCCGTTCGATGCCCGCGGAGAAGCGTTCCTCGTTGATAGGCAGAGGCACGAATTCCTTGATGCCGACGTGCATGGCTTCCATGAGCAGGTGCGGGTCGACCGTCTGCGAGAGGGCAAAGAAGGAGACGCCCTGGAACTGGCGGACCAGTTGGCCGACACGCTTGAGCATGTCCAGCGGATTGGGGTCGAGATTGACGATCACGAGCTGGGGCGCGGCCGGCCGGGCCAGCAGCGACGGCAGCGTATCGGCGGCGCCAAGTTGCGTGGCGACGTTGACGCCGAGATTGGCGAGAAAGTTGGCCATCTCCGTTCGGTTGGCGGAGTCGGCGTCAATGATGATACAGTTCAGTTGCGCGATCATGATTACACGTCCCTCTCTGAGAGCACGATGAGGTTACTTCTGCGGGGCCGGCTGGAAGCCGTATGCTCCATAGAACCTGGGCGGGCGCTCTTTCGTACTGACGCCGGCGGGCGGATTGGCGGGTCCGCCGATATCCTGGTTGAAGAACAGGTCGTTTTCCGTGGGATGGCGCCAGAACTCGCCGGGGGCCGCCGTGACCTGGGCGGGATTCATCGCCTCGACCAGTCGCGGCGTGACCAGAACGACCAGTTCGGTTTCCTTACGCTGATATTTCACGGAACGGAACAGAGCGCCGAGCACGGGGAGATCGCCCAGAATCGGGGTTACATCCTTGGAAGCGCTCACCGTCTGGTTGAGCAGGCCGGCGATGGCGAAGGTCTGGCCTTCGGCCAGTTCGATGGTGGTGTTGACTTTGCGCTGGGTCAGCCCGGGGATCACGAAGCCGCCGAACTTGACGGCCGTCGTGAAGTCCAGGTCGGACACCTCGGGGGAGACCTTCAGGCGAATCTTGCCGTCGCCGGTGACGATGGGCGTGAAATTGAGCTTGACGCCGAACTCACGGAACTCGACCGTCACCGAGGCGACGCCGCCGGTTTGCCCGCCGCCCGCAACGGGGATGGGAAACGAGCCGCCCGCAAGAAAGGAGGCTTCCTCGCCGGAAACGGTGACGAGCGTGGGTTCGGCGAGAATACGAAGCAGATTGTTTTGCCTGAGGGCCTCGACGAAGTACTCGAGGTAGAACGAGCCGATCTGGCCGGCACCGTAGGTAGTGACCGACGGGCTGACCGTCGGAGGGGTATGCATGAATCCTGCCGGGGCAGGCGAGGCGCCCACCATGCCGCTGCCGAGGACGCTGGTGGGGTTAATGCTGCCCACATTCGAACCGCCCGAAAAGGCCCCGTCGGCGTAGCCGCCGTTGAACCCAAGCGCCTGCGTTGCCTGGCGCGAGACCTCGGCAAAGCGAACCTGAAGCTGCACCTGGCGGCCGCCGGAAACTTCGAGCAGATTGACGACCTTGGTGGCATACGGCGTCGCGACTTGCACGGCCTGTTCAGCGATCGTGGCGCTGGCCACGCGTCCGGACAACACGATGCTGCCACTGGCCGAGGTCACGGTGATCTTCGCGGCCGGGAAGAGTTGTCTCAACTGTTCCTGAAGCACTCCAATATCGGCGGTGACGACCACGTCGATCATCTGTGATGCATCACGTTCATCCCAGACAACGAGTTGGGTCGAGCCGGCTTTCTTCGGGGTGAGCAGAATTGTCGTTTCGCCGACAGATCGGGCCGTGGCGATATCCGGATCGGCCACGCTCAGACGCTTGTACGCGGTGTTGGTGCGAACCAATGCGCTCTTGCCCGTGAACAGGCGGAGCTTGCCGCTCTCCAACCCTTCGCTGACAAGCTGCACGTCGGTGCGGGGCGAATCCGCGCCGCGTGCCGCGGAGGAGGTCAGCAGCGTCGCAAGCGTGGCCGCGGTTCCGAGGAAAATATGGCGAAACACGCGGTTAGTCATGGTTTCCTCCGATGGCCTTTTGCGTATCCGTGGTGGTAAGGACGGAACCCGGCGTCGGGTCCTTCTGCTCGTAACGGACTGTGGTCAGGTCGCCACCGTTGATCACTTCAACAGTACGAACGTGAGCCGGTGGAGTGGGCTTCACACGCAACGGCGTAACGACCAGGGTCGGTGATTCGACCGGCCGCGTCGTGGGAACGGATGCTTGTGTCACGTTGGCGGAACTGGCCACCCAAGCGGCGAACCACTCGGGCACATCGGTGGCGCGATCGAGCAATTCCGCCACGCTGACGCCGGTCTTGGAAACCACGGCGGCCGAGTCCATCGGCCCGCGAAGCGTGAGCCGCAGCCGCGCGGAGCTGCTGACAAACTCGAGCACTTCCGCCTGCCGCGGAGTAACAATGAGTGTCACGCTCCGGCCGGGGGCGGTATCGACTTTCTCGGACTTCTTGGCGGTGGGATTCGGCGAATCCATCCTGGTCCCGACGGCAATCACTTTCACGTTCTGCACGACCGTCTTGGCGATGGGTTGGTTGGTCCGGTCGTCGGCGAGCGTGGAGACCACGTCCACATGCGTACCGGGCGTCACCAGGCCGGCCACGCCCGAGAACTCGTTGACCTCGACGGTGACGAGACGCATGCCCGCGGGGACCAATGCCTGGGCGCCGCCGCCGGCTCCGGCGGGCGCGAGCATGGGCTCGACGATCACCAGGCCACGAACCACCGGAACGGTCACGACTCGACCCACGAGTCCGGAAACGGCCGGGAATGCGGATTTTGGCGCGTTTTCCGCCGGGGCCTGCCCGATTGCCAGATCCTGCTCGGTCAGCACGGCACCGGGTTCGATGTCATCGCGGGCAATCACCACGTTGACGAGCTTGGTTTGAGGACCTGCGGATTGATGGGACCGGGCAAAGACATCACGCCCGATCTTGGCCGCGACGAGGCCGAACGCCAAAGCCAATACAAACGGAATGCTGTTCTTCCACGTCATGGTCATTCCCTTTCGAGACGGAGTCTCTTCCTGTGATTCGGTTCAACGGGAGGTGAGGTTTAGGAGTTTGCCGCTCGATACTGGAGGGGTACCGATAATGCGGTTGCTCAGAACAGGGTCGCCGCGTCTCGTGGCGCGTGTGGATCGCGCGATTGTCGGCATTGGTGGCCGCTACCAAGCTCCGCGGGGTTCGCCACGTCAGACGCGCAGCCACCGCGAGCCCGCTGATGCGGACCCTATCCTTCATTGCGCATGCTGGCAGTGCCTTTGACGGCCTTGGTGCTGGGGATCAATTGCAGCGGCCGCAGGCCGGCCCCGACGGTGCCCCAGGTACACTGCACGGTGACCGTGATGGCCTGCGAGCCCGTGGCGGCGGTTACGTCCGTTGGCGTGGTCGTGATTGTGAAACCGCAATTCTGTAACCCGGCGGCGGTCAGCGACGCGGTCACGGCGGTGGTGACGTCCGCGTTGGTGGCTCCGGCCGCGATAGCCGCGCGTACGCCTTCTCGCGCCGCACCCTGGAAGTTGTGCTTGATGTAGAAGTAGTAGCCGAACTCGATGGTGCCGAACGCAAGGCTCAGGAGAATCGGCAACACCAGCGCCGCCTCAACGACCGTATTACCGCGAGCGGATCTTCGCCAGATCTTCATGGGGCAACCCTCCAGTGCAACAGCACTGCGGTGACGGCGATGAGAATCGGCACGGCGTACGGCAATGGCTTCTCGACAGTCCGGCTGCTGGTTAGCGAGTGGGCCACGTTGCCTGCGCCCACGAGCCGCACGTGTCTCAGATTCAACGCCACGAGCGCCGTACGATTGAGTAACTGCAGCAGGCGGCCCTGGATCAGGCACTGCAACAGGACCAGGAGCATTCCGGCGACGGCCGCAACGAGATACACCAGCAGCACCCCTTGAGGACCGAGCCAGGCGCCGACTGCGGCGAGGAGTTTCACATCTCCGCCGCCGCGAACGCCCATCACGAACATCGGCAATGACAGCCCACCCCCGAGCAGCAAGCCCAGCAGCGATGCCAGCGGCATCACCGTGGCGGCGCCGGTGCATGACTGAGCCAGACCCGCAAGCATGAGCGGCAATGTCAGCCAGTTGGGAATGCGTCGCAGGCGCAGATCGAGCACCGCGGCGATGAGGAGCATCGCGAGGAGCGGTACGAACGGAATGAGCGTTTGCCACTGCATATCAGAGACTATTGGTGACCGTTGTCCAGCGGGCGACGACCTTGGTTCCGAATGTGGTGACGATTGCGATCGTCGCGATAATGACCAGCCCGGCGACCAGGACGTATTCCATGACCTCGGCGCCCTGATCGTCCGTGGCGAGTTTCTTGAGCATCTTGAAAACACGCATGATGCTTTCTCCCATTATTCCGGTTGTTGACGTGAAGCGGCCCGGGGG
>JANYKD010000376.1 GCA_025361735.1 Phycisphaerales bacterium | reverse complement strand
GGCAAACTCGACCTCGTCTCCAAGATCTGGCGCCGCTGGCCCGGCAACGCCAACGAAGGCCGCTTTCATGCGGATTGGATGGAGAACCAAACGCCGGCCCGGCGATAGCCAGCGGGACTGGAGCATTCCGTTAACGACGACGACACCAAAGACGCCGTCTTCCGAGGTAGCTCCATGCTGGGCACAGGAACCCGTCCCATTTGCGTTCCCCTTTTCACGTCTGTCCCCGTTTAAGCTCCGCGCCTCGATTCTGCGCGGGACGGAATTGTGTATTCAAACGCGTTCCACCCCGGCTCATCCGCTCTCTATGGACTGTTCTGCGCGGAAGTCCGATAGGTATTGATTGCCTGGTCCCCAGGCGGCATCCTGCGCACCTCACCTCTCGCCAACTCTAATCATTTGGTGCGTGCGGAATTTCGATTTCGCCGGCCCGCCGACCGAGGCGTTGATGCTGGGCGTCATCTATATCCGCCTCGGCGGCCGGACGCTGCTCTGGGATGCTGGGAACATGAAGGTGAGCAACCTGTCAGAGGCCAACAACTCCCTGCACTACGAGTATCGAAAGGGGTGGACGGCGTAAGTGGAAGGAGAGCGCGCAGTGAACTGGAATCCTGCCATGAAGGTCAAAACCTCCAAGCATTCGGCCGTTGTCGCATTCCTCACCCTGCTTCCTCTATTCGCTGACTCCTCCGTTCGTGCGGGCGAGCCAATCACCGTTTGTCGAATCGGCGATGAACTCGTCGTCGGGCTTGATCGTTTCGACGTGCTTCGCTTGGTGCATTCAGGATTGAATGCGGCCTTGAAGCTTCGCGGGAACGGCAACGAGAAGGAGATCGTCATTGACTTGACCGATCCGGCGGTGCAGGGCGCGCTCGTCATCGATTTGGCTCAATTCGGCAAGTGTGACGCGATTACCGTAGCCGTCCGAGACGCTGGCGGGAAGACGATCCTGGAGAAGACCGCCGCCCCGATCCCGGAAATCACGGTCCGGAGTAACTTGCCGCTCGCAAAGCCCGGGACGCAGCCCAACGCTGAACGGTATGCGTATATTGAACCGGGAGCCGAGATGCGCCAGGACGCCAGACTCCCACAGCCAGCGCCGGCAAACAAGAGTCCTGCAGCGCCACGAATCCTGCTTCCCGAGGCCGGGCGACTCCGGCACGTCACACTCATCCAGCCCGGGCGACTCGTTGCCAAAAAGGACATCACCTATCCCGTGGCGGCAGAGGTGGATTTCCCGCTGGTCGGCAATTCGGTGCTGGGGCGGCAAACGGCCGCACCCAACGATCCCGGCAAAGCCAGCCTCTACTTCACGTATAAGAAGGGGATATACGACGGCCCGACGTTGTCGCGCTGGCAGAAATTCCTGGTGGAAGTGCCGATTCAGGATTCCTGGGGCCAGGGGCAGGGCGATCAAACCATTGTTCTCACGCCCGACCAGTTCGAGGTGCATATTACCAACGAAGCCGCGCCCAGCGGCAAGAAGATGCTCGGCGCCGGTGATGGCGACCTCGGCCAGAAGGGCGAGATCGACGCCGATGAGCAGGGGCGGATCTATTGGCGGGTGGAAGGAGGCGGCGCCTTTGTGGTGCGGTTCAATCCGCATACGCGCAAGTTCGAGCAGCCGCCGGCGCGCTTCGCTTTCCAATCCTTTGTCCCAAAGGGGACAGGACTTCTCAATGACAACCTCTGCAAAGTAACCTGCACGCGGGGCCGGGTGTTCTTTACGATGTGCAACGACATGCTCAGCACCGCCGACCCCGGCAACGCGCACCGGCGACGGCTGGGCGGAGTGTTCTCAATCCCCCAGGACTGGAGCAATGCCGCGGCTTTTGAAAGGGACATCCGTCTCCATGTCGGAAGTTGGGAGAGCGCGCAACCCACATTCTACAAGACCCCGCCCAAGGCCGATGCCGATGTGCGAAAACTCGGAGCATGCGGTGTCACCGATGCGGGCCTGTTCATCATCACCGCCGGGTCCAAATATGAGGGTGGCCCGTGGCGGCTGGATCTCGATGATCGTGGTAACACGACGTTCTTCGGCCAGGTTGCCTCGCTCGACGCCACCGTTGCCGCCGATGGCACGCGCCTTCAGCCCGCCAAGTTGGTTCAGATCAAAGGCGTTCCCAAAGGACGGGAACTCAATCCCGGTCCCGGCGGCGGGCGCAGTCTGATCGCGTTTTCATCCGGCGAAATCACCATCCCGCGCGCTTCGGTTCGACTGCTCGTGCAGGGCACTGAGGGAGTGGCTATTCAACGCGCCGCCAAACATGCCCCTCCAACCTACGATGGCGCGCCGCCGGGAATCCTCACGGTGAGATATGATCTGGTCGCCAAACTCAAGTCCGCTCCGGAGGCCAGGGGCGCGCTGGCCGACTCGTTGAGTGGCGGTGCCAGCCTCGGTCCCGCGTTTCTCGTGACGCCGATTCCTGGAGTCGCCGACCAAGCCATCGCGGTCTGCGAGTACACCGGCTATCCCCTTTCCATTCTCAACTTCGCCGATCTGCCGACCACAAAGACCGTGCGCAAGAGCTTCCTGCCCGTCGGCTTTCCCGCACAGGTGGGGCTGGGGCCTTATGCCTCCATCTGGATGCAGCAAGCCGGCGAGCAATGGCTCTACATCACCGGCTACACCGGCATGGCACGCATTAAATACTCACAAAACGGCAAGCCTCTTGGCGCTGCCACTACTTCCGATCCGTTCAATGGCCGCCTTCTTCCGGAACCGATCGACGGACATCGGCGGACCTCCATGAAGAAGATTGATGGCCTGATTCCCGTATTCGGCGGCCGCCTGATCGACGCCGGCTACGGCCTCGGTGGCCGCGGAGGCGATGCGCTTTCCACCGGAATTGAACTCTTCGATCCGAAGACACTTGGCTCCGGCCCGTCCCAAACCGCGCCCAGCCAGACCGCCGCCTATCTCAGCCGCTGCTTTGCCCTGCGCACGCTCCGCGGCCGCTTGATCTGGAACGCCCACGATGGCACCCGGCGGCAGGAGGTCTTCGCCGCCAGCAGCTCGGTTCGGAAGCAGTTCATCATCGACCTGCCAGAGCAGGACAAATCGCTCGCTCCCGGCAACCTCGATGCAAAGATCTTCTGCTACGAAGTCGCCGAGACAACCGGCCTGCGCGACCTCTACGGTTTCTCATTGCCCGCATCTGAAAACGACCGATCCGTCGAAGGTCATATCGCCTTGTCTCCCTGCAACCGCTATCTCGTCATTCTGACGCAGGATGGCGTACTGTACACCTACGCCATCGCCCAGCAGCAGTTTGTTGACGGGCTCGTGCTGACCGAGCCTTCCGGCGGCCCCATCCACCTGATGGAGTTCCATCGACCCAGCGAGATTATCTTCACCTCGCCGGATGGACAGATCTTCTTCCTCGCAGCGCCGTTTGACGCCAGTTCCACCTCGCTCAACTTCAACCGGATCATCGTCGACAACCACGGCCGCCTGAGCATTCAGCCCCATCTCGCGATCACCTTTGACGGCAAAGATGGCCACAAGGATTTTGACCGCATTGTCCGCTGCTTCGTGCCCGACCTGAAGAACAAGGATGGCTCATACGATTTCATCCTGGGCTACAGCCAGTCCACCGTGACCCCGTTCGTCCGGGTGATCACGGATTTCATTCCTCCACGAGCATCAACGCCGTGAGGGGGGCTGTCATTGGACGATGCGAGCAGATAAGGGGGACACCCTACCTTATAGTAGAGGAGCGAGTTTTCCCGCCCTCCTCCGCGCCGCCCGGCCACGGTGGCCGTCGCAACGCACATCGCCTCCGAACTCCACTCGAGCGTGTCCTCATCCCCATGCGCTTCACAGAAACGGCAGCCAGAGGGGGACGCAGAGATGTTTTCCAGAGACACTTGCGCAGGAGGATCCGCCGATCGCTTTCCGGGAACGTCAACTGGGCCAGGGCTCAATCCACCCAGTCACACGGGACGGGATTCGATAGTATCCGATGACCCTCACCGGTCATTGGCAGCCTGCGGTAATCAAGCCTCCTGCGCTTTCGGTCTGTCCGCAATCCTGGCACAACATTGCCAATGGACTCCGGTAGCACTGGAAAGGACGGAACGCCATGCACGCAACGGAGAACCACGCATGTTAACACGACGATGTCTTCTGGCGGGTGGAGCGGGCATGGCTGCGGCCATGATCGCCGGATGCAGAAGCACCGATTCGCAATCCGCGGGCGAAGTTGCGCCTGTCGCGGGGGCTCCGCGGCCGAACATCCTGGTGATCCAGGCCGACGACGTCGGCTTCGAACTGCTCAGCACGTACGGCGGCCAGACCCATAAGACCCCCAACCTTGACCGCCTGGCCGCCGCGGGGATGAAGTTCAAATACTGCTTCGCCAACCCCGCCTGCTCGCCCTCGCGCGCGCAGCTGCTCACCGGCCGCTATAACTTCCGCAGTGGATTCATCGACATCACCGGCCGAAACGGCGCTCCGGAACTGCTCGACCCGGCCAAGGAAGTGACCCTCGCAAACCTCCTCAAGGGCGTCGGCTACGACACCGCAATCTGTTGCAAGTGGCACCTGGGTTGGGGCAATACGCCAACGACCGGCCCAAGCGAATTTGATCCTGCGAAGTATCGCCCCTCGTCCAACATCAAGGCCTGCGGCTTCAAGGACCAGTATTGTTTTTCCGGCCCTCACATCACCTACGGTCCGCCCTACACGACCCAGTACCATCCGGACGTCTACCATCGTTGGGCGCTGAACTACCTGGAGAGCCGCAAGGAAAACGCCGCACCCTTCTTCCTCTGGTACGCCCTGGGTCTGGTACATTTCGACTACGATCCCACCCCGCTCAACCCGTTTGGCAAGAAGAACGACAAGGCCAACTTCCCCTACATGGTTCAGTACATGGACATGCTCGTCGGCCAGATCATGCGGAAACTCGATGAGTTGGGCCTGGCCGACAACACCATGCTGGTGTTCACCGCGGACGGCGGCACCGATAAGCACAAGACGATGCTCAACGGCCGGGAACTGGAGGGCGGTAAGGGCACCCTGCTCGACTGTGGCAGTTGGTCGCCGCTCTTGGTCCGTTGGCCCGGCACAGTTCGCCCCGGCGGCTATTGCGAGGAACTGGCCGATCTGACCGACCTCCTGCCAACCTGCTGCGATGTCGCCGGCGCGCGGATTCCCACCGACCGCGCCATCGACGGCGTCAGTCTCGTCAAGCCGCTCCTGGGCGAACCCGGCCGCAGAAAGGACTACGTCCACGTACAACTGGTGAAGAAACGTTTCCTCCGCGACACCCGCTGGAAGATCCGCGAGGATGGGCGGCTCTATGACTGCAAGGAAACCCCCTTCGAGGAGAAGCTGATCAAACCCGAGGAAGACACCCCCGAATCGCGCGAGGCACGCGAGCGTCTCACGCAGGCCATGCGGAAGTTCGTCTGATGCTGGATGCGAGTACGTTTCCGCGGAGGACACGATCTGTTTGAATCGCTGCGCCGCAGGACCCGCATCAGCGCACGCGGCTCGGTGTGCATACGGTTTCTGGCGTCAGCTGAAGCGGACCCTACGCGCTTATCGCCGATCCGTCACCAGTGCTACCGCGGCGTCACGCAACAGATCCCGCGCATTTGCCATCGCCTCCGCGGCCGACCCCGCGCGACTCACGAGCGATTCGACTCTGCCCAGTCCCGCGCTGGACGCCTGGTCATGCGTAAGTTCCGACACGCCGACGGCCGCCACGCACGGCACGCCCGCCGCCTTGCAGAGGCGGGCCACGCCAATGGGCGTCTTGCCGGACAGCGATTGCAGATCGAGCTTGCCTTCGCCGGTGATGCACAAGTCCACACCGCTCAGACGATCTCGCAGGTGGGCGGCCTCCATGACGAGCTCGATTCCGGACCGCAGACGGGCGCCAAAGTACGCCATCATGCCAAAGCCCAATCCACCGGCCGCGCCGGCGCCCGGATATTGCGCCACGTCGAGTTTGCCGACTCGATGGGCGAGCGCCTCCAGCGATCGGTCCAGTTGCTCGACCTCATCCGCCGATGCGCCCTTTTGCGGACCGAAGACTCTGGCGGCGCCATTCGGGCCGAACAGCGGGTTGGTCACGTCGCAGGCAACGATGATGTGGACATGGTCAATCGGCGACCCCCGGCCGCGCTTGACGAGCACGACACGATCCATGTCCTGCCCGCAGAGCGGCTCGCTCATGGAAACCGGTTCGCCGCCTTCGAGCAGCACGGTGAGCCCGGCCGCCTGGGCGCAGCCAATACCCGCGTCCGTCGTGGCGCTGCCGCCGATGCCGAGCACGATGCGTCTGGCGCCGTGCTTCACGGCCGCCAGCAGCAGTTGCCCGACGCCGAATGTGGTGGTGTAGAGCGGGTTTCGATCCCGCGGCGCCAGCAGCGCCAGCCCGGCGGCCGCGGACATCTCGATCGCCGCGGTCTTGCCATCTCCGAGCATGCCGAACTCCGCATCAACCCGCATCTCCGGCAACGGGCCGACCACGCGCTCGATCAATTTCGTCCCGCTCGTAGCGGCCACGAGCGCATCGACCGTCCCCTCGCCTCCGTCGGCCAGCGGGCACAGATCGACCGTTGCGTCGGGATACACACGGCGGACGCCCTCCGCGATGGCCTCGGCGGCCTGGCGCGCAGTGAGAGAGCCCTTAAACTTGTCGGGGGCAATGAGAATACGCATGGTGTCAAAGCTCGATGGCCGTGAAGCCAATGTTGCTGCCGCGGATCACACCCACGCGCACACGTCCCTTTTCGGGCAGGTGCTGCATGACCGTGCCGAAGTCGTCCAGTGTGCCGACGCGATAGCGTCCAAGCTGGATGATCACATCCCCGGCGCGAATGCCGGCCTTGGCGGCGACACTGTCCTTGAGCACCTCCCGCACGAGCAAACCATCCTCCGACGCAAGCTGGCTCTTCTCAGCCAGCATCGGCGTGACCTGTTCAACCGTGATTCCCAGGATCCGCCGGGCATCGACCACCGTCTGCGGCTGCGCCGATGCCTTCACCGGGTAGCGCTTCTCGCTGCCGTCGGCCAAGCCAAGCACAATCTCCTTGGTTGTGGTGGTGGCCTTGAGCATGATCGCGTAGGCATCGACCAGATTCACCACCGGCTTGCCGTTCACCGACACGACCCGCGGCGCCGTGGATGTATCAAAATGCACCGAGACGTCGATGTTGGCCGGTGGCGAAAGCTTGCGGCGCTCAAAGAGCTTCATGGGGATATCGAGGCGGCGGACCTGCCGCGGGTTCATCAGCTCGGGAATGAGATCGCGCAGACGGTTGACCGGGATGGCGAAACCGATGTTCTGGGCGTCGCCGCGAATGGCGGTGTTGATGCCGATCACCTGGCCATAGGCGTTGAGCAGCGGACCGCCGGAGTTGCCGGGATTGATCGCCGCGTCGGTCTGCACAAGGTCGCCCATGACGGTCTTGTTCTCGCCGGTGCGCAGGTCGCGGTGAACGGCCGAGACGATGCCGGTGGAGACGCTGTGGCTATAGCCCAGGGCATTGCCGACGGCGATGACGGGCTCGCCGATCATCAGGTCGGAGCTGTCGCCGAGTTCGACGGCCGGAAACGGCTTGTCGGAGGTGATCTTCAGCAGCGCCAGGTCGGCATCGGGATCAGAGCTGACCAATTCGGCCGGCAGCTTGCGGCCATCAGCGAGTTCCACATTGACTTTGCGAGCGCGGTCAATGACGTGGTGATTGGTGACGACATAGCCCTCGGGATGAATGATGAACCCCGAGCCGAGCGAGTCCGCCGGCATCTTGACCACCTGGCCGGCATCGAACTGCTGCCAGAACGGATCGGCGCCGAAGGGGCTGACGCGCTGGGCGACGGTCTTGGTGGCCGAGATATTCACCACGGCATCCTTGACCCTTCGCACCACGCCGACGGTAACGGTGTTGCGGAGGCTGGGCGTCTCCGAAGCCGCGACCCCGGGAGTGTCCTTGGCCAGGGTCGACACCGACAACGAGATACCCAGCAGCAGGGCTGTTACGATGGATGAGATCTTCATGAACGCGGTCTCCTTGGAACTTCAGTATATGATACTACGGCGATCCCACCTCGAAAGGTTTGCGCCACCCGGATGGATGTCGGCATGCGATCGTGCGGGGCATATAGAAGGCGAACCAGTCCGTTCGCAGCGACGGAGCGAAAACACGGGCCGCCCCGTATTTCGCGATCCGTACTTGGTGATAGAAACAATATCGTAATATGTGGTATAATACTGGAACCAGTCGCGGCACACCCGCAATGCGCACGGAGCGAGGCTATCATACGGTGTCGCTGGACTGTCCGCGCGGCTCTCATTTCGTGGGTGCGCTCGAGGCCCGGTTCGCGGGGCACGCATCGAATGCGGCCCCAACATATCTGCGAGGTCCGATAATACGGAGTCTGCATGAAACGCGAGACTGGAACAATCTCTCCCGCCGCTCTTGGTCAGATTCCCCAGGGCGCGATTGCGCCAACCGCGGTGCAGAGTGACACCAAACGTCGCAACTTGCCGGTGGAGTGCAGCGCCACGAAGCGGGAGTATCCGCGCAACAAGTGCGTCCACCAGTTGTTTGAAGAGCAGGTGGACCGGACACCGGACGCCGTGGCACTGGTGTTCAAGGACGGGAAACTCACGTACGCCGAACTCAATGCGCGGGCCAACCAACTGGCGCATTACCTGAGGGGCGTGGGAGTGGGTCCCGAGTCGCTGGTGGGGTTGTACGTGGAACGATCGCTGGAGATGGTCGTGGCGTTGCTTGGAATACTGAAGGCCGGGGGAGCCTATGTCCCGCTCGACCCGGCATATCCCCGGGAGCGGCTGGCGTTCATGCTGGAGGATACCATGGCGCCGGTGCTGCTGACACAACAGCGGCTGCTGGCCGGCCTGCCCCAGCACTCGGCCAGGGTGGTGTGCCTGGACAGCGACTGGCCGGAAATTGAGCTGCAAAGCCGGCAGAATCCGCTGAGCCCTGCGGGCCCGGAGAATCTGGCCTACGTAATCTACACCTCCGGTTCCACGGGAAAGGCAAAAGGCGTGGCGATCGAGCATCGCAGCACCGCAGCCCTCATCCATTGGGCTCTGGAGGTGTTCACTCCGGATGAAATGTGCGGCGTCCTCGCGTCGACGTCCATCTGTTTCGACCTTTCCGTGTACGAACTGTTTGTGACTTTGAGTGCGGGGGGACGAATTATCCTGGTCGAAAACGCACTCGCGCTCCTGTCTTTGTCGCCGCAGGCCGACGTGAGACTGATCAACACGGTTCCGTCGGCCATCGCCGAGTTGCTGCGCCTCAATGCGATTCCAGAATCGGTCGTAACGGTGAATCTCGCGGGCGAACCGCTGTCAACGGATCTTGTCGGTGCCATCTACCGGCGGACCTGCGCGCGGCGGGTCTACGACCTGTACGGCCCCACTGAAGACACAACCTATTCGACATACACACTGCGCCTGCCCGATGCGCCTGCCACGATTGGCCGTCCGATCTCGAACACACAGGTATACATTCTGGACGAACGGCGTGAGCCGGTGCCGGTGGGTGTCGCCGGGGAACTGTACATCGGCGGAGATGGCCTGGCGCGCGGATACCTGAACCGTCCGGAATTGACCGCGGAGAAGTTCCTGGCCAATCCGTTCGCAGAGCCGGGCTCACGCCTGTACCGCACCGGCGACCTGGCCCGATATCTCCCGGATGGAAACATCGAGTTCCTGGGCCGGATCGACCACCAGGTGAAGATTCGTGGTTTTCGAATTGAACTCGGCGAGATCGAGTCGGTGCTGGGTCAGCACCCGCGGGTGACCCAGAGCGTGGTCCTGGCCCGCGAGGACACCCCGGGAGACAAACGCCTGGTCGCCTACGTCGTGGCCTCAACGGAAGAAGCCCCTGGGATCGACGAACTGCGGAACTTCCTCAAGCAGAAACTCCCGGAGTACATGGTGCCCGCGGCATTTGTGATGCTCACGGCGTTGCCGAGGACCCCCAACGGCAAGACCGACCGCAAGGCCCTGCCCGCGCCGGACATGAACCGGCCGGCACTGCGCGACGCCTACACCGCGCCCCGCAATCCGCTGGAGCAGTTGCTGGCCGATATCTTCCAGGAACTGCTCAACCTGGATCGCGTGGGTATTCACGACAACTTCTTTGACCTCGGCGGCCACTCGCTGCTGGCCGCCCGCGTGGTGTCGCGGGTGCGGCATGCGCTGAAGATCGAAGTGGCGCTTCGCGCCCTGTTTGAAGCTCCGACGGTGGCAGAACTGGCGGAACGGGTTCGAGCCACCGAGGCCGGACCGTTGCCCTTGCCGATTCAGCCGGTGCCGCGTAACCAACCCTTGCCGCTCTCCTTCGCACAATTGCGCCTCTGGTTCCTCTATCAGTATGAGACGAATCATGCCGTCTACAATATCCCCCTGGTCATTCACTTGACGGGGCGCTTGGACGTGTCGGCACTGCGTCTTGCTCTGAAACTGCTCGTGGAACGTCATGAGGCACTGCGGACGACGTTCCAGACGGTGGACGGCGAGCCCGCTCAAGTCATCTCGCAAGACGTGGAGGTGGATCTGCCGCTGGTGGACCTGAGCGAGCGGCCTGATCAAGACAAGCAGGACAAGACACGTGAACTCGTGACCGACGAAGCAACTCGCCCGTTCAATCTGTCACGCGGCCCGCTGTTTCGGGCGAGCCTGCTGCGGCTGTCGGCACGGGAGCATGTGCTGCTGATAAGCATGCACCACATCGTTTCCGACGGCTGGTCGATGGGCATTGTGTTTGACGAACTCAAGGCGATCTACCGTTCACTTTGCCTGCGAGAAGAACTCCGGCTTCCGCACCTGCCGGTGCAGTACCCGGATTATGCCGCGTGGCAGCGCCAGTGGCTGGCCGGGGTGAATCCGGGGAAACTGCTCGCTTTCTGGAAGACACAACTGGCCGGGGCGCCGGCGGTGACGGAAATGCCGACGGACCGACCCCGCCCGGCGACGCAGAGTTACCGGGGCGCCTGCGAATTGCTCGTACTACCGCGCGCGCTAAGCGAGGCACTGACGACGCTGAGCCGGCGAGAGGGTGTGACGCTGTTCATGACGCTGCTGGCAGGATTGAAGATTCTCCTGCATCGTTACAGCCGGCAAGACGACATCGTTGTGGGTTCTCCGATTGCGGGGCGAAACTGTTCGGAGACTGAGAACGTGATCGGGCTCTTCGTCAATACACTGGTACTGCGGACCGATCTGTCGGGGACGCCCACCGTCCGCGAGCTTCTCGGCCGGGTGCGGCAGATTGCCTTGGGCGCGTATGACCACCAGGATCTGCCGTTCGAGAAACTCGTGGAGACCCTCAATCCACAACGCAGTCTCAGTTATTCACCGCTGTTCCAGGTGATGCTCGTGTTGCAGAATGCGCCGCAGAGCCAGGTCGAGATGCCGGAACTGGAGATTGTCGGCGAGGATGTGCATGGCGGGACGAGCAAATTCGATCTTACACTGTCGGTTGAGGAGACCGTGGATGGCCTGAAGGGAGTGATGGAGTACAGCACGGACCTGTTCGACGCGGAAACGATCCGCCGGATGCTGGGGCATCTGCGGCTGCTGCTGGAGGGAATGGTGGCGGACCCCGGACAGCGTATTGGCGAGTTGCCGATGCTGGGTGAGATCGAACGTCATCGCGTGCTGGTGGAGTGGAACAACACGAGGCGGGATTACCCGAGAGACAAGTGCGTTCATCAGTTGTTTGAGGAGCAGGTTGAGAAGACACCGGAAGCGGTGGCCGTGGAATTTGGGGATAAGAAGCTGACCTATCGCGAGTTGAACGCGAAGGCAAATCAGCTTGCGCATCATCTGCGAACGTTGGGAGTGGGTCCGGAGGTGCTGGTGGGTATCTGCGTGGAACGGTCACTGGAGATGATAGTGGGTCTGCTGGGGATCCTGAAGGCTGGCGCGGCGTATGTCCCGCTGGATCCATCGTATCCGCGGGATCTTCTGGGGTTCATGCTGGACGATACCAAGGCACCGGTGCTCCTGACTCAGCAACGATTGCTGGCCAGTTTGCCGGAGCATCTGGCCGGGGTGGTGTGCCTGGACAGCAACTGGCCCGAGATCGATCCGCAGAGCCGGGAGAATCCGGCGAGTCCCGCGGGGCCGGACAATCTTGCGTACGTCATGTATACATCAGGATCCACGGGAAGGCCGAAAGGGGTGGAGATCCTCCATCAAAGCGTCTTGCGGCTGGTCTGCGGCATGGAATACGCGGAAGCTGGCGCCGGCCGGGTCTTCCTGCAACTGGCTCCCATCTCCTTCGACGCCTCGACCTTCGAGATCTGGGCTCCGCTGCTGCACGGCGCGCACTGCATCATCTATCCGGAGCGCGTTCCGGTGCCGGCGGAACTGGGACGCGTGTTGAGCATCCACAAGGTGACGACATTGTGGTTGACATCGTCGCTCTACAACACGATTATCGACGAGGCGCCGGAGGCGCTTGCCGGCGTGGAGGAGTTACTCATCGGTGGAGAAATGTTGTGCCCTCGGCATGTGCGGCGAGGTCTTGAACTATTAGCCGGCACGCGAATCATCAATGGCTATGGTCCGACCGAGAGTACGACGTTCGCGTGCTGCTATCGGATACCGCGGGCGCTGGCTTCAGAGTTGGCTTCCATTCCGATTGGCCGTCCGATCTCCCAAAGACATCTTGCCGCGCCATATCGGCCACGAGCTGCGCAGCGTGGAGCTGGTGAAATCTTTTTGCGTACGCCTGCTCGTCCCGGCCGAATGCCGTGATTTGGCACACCTGACCGCACGCCATCACAGCGACATCCATCGTGCTTTTC
>JANYKD010000363.1 GCA_025361735.1 Phycisphaerales bacterium | reverse complement strand
CGCTATACTGCACCGCCAACCGGCCGACCTCGCGGGCTTCCTTCGCGTCCGTCTCGCTGACGTAGCCGGGGAAGGACCGCTGCAGGTAGCCGAAGGTGTCGGCACGCACGCGAAGCTTCTTGCCCGACGAGTTGGGGAGTTTCTTGTTGATAAGCCCGGCCAGATAGTCGGCCAAGGCACCGGTGCCGGAAAGCTGCTTGTTGCCGTGGGAATCCACTTCCTGATCCTGCACGATCTTCTCGGCCCAGGTGACGTACTGTCCCTTGGCGTTCTTCTCCGGCAGGCTGATGCCTTCGGAAGCCGCGATGATGCAACGGCCGAGTTTGCTATACACCCGGTCGACATCCGCGAGGAATTTCTCTTCGGTCAGGGGGGCCTCGGGCACATAGATGAGGTGCGGGCCGTCATTCGGGTACTTGCGGGCAAGCACCGATGCGGCCGTCAGGAAGCCGGCATTGCGGCCCATGACCACATTGATCTTGATGCCTGGCAGACTCTTGTTGTCGTAGTCGTCACCGATGAAAGCGCTGGCGACGAACTTCGCGGCCGAGCCGAAGCCAGGCGTGTGGTCGTGAACGCGCAGGTCGTTGTCGATCGTCTTGGGCACATGGAAGGTGCGAAGCTCGTAGCCTTCCTTCTCCGCCAGTTCATTGACGATGCGTGCCGTGTCGGCAGAGTCGTTGCCGCCGATGTAGAAGAAGAACCGGACATTGTTCTTCTGGAATCCGGCGAAGATCTTCCGGCAATATTCGGCATCAGGCTTGTCACGCGTGGAGCCCAGGGCCGACGACGGGGTCGCGGCGATGCGCTCGAGCAGCTCGACGGGAGCGTTCTTGAGCCGGATGTAGTCGTTGTTGACGATTCCCCGGACGCCGTGGCGGCTGCCGAGAAGCTCCTCGATGTGCCCCGCCTTCTGGGCCGCGAGGATCACGCCGACGAGCGACTGGTTGATGACGGCCGTCGGGCCGCCGGACTGGCCGACAACGGCGTTGCCTTTAAGATTGGTGGACATAAAACATTTGCCTTTCTCGTGCCGCGTTTTGCGGCAGGACGGGGCATCATATTCGGACTGCGAATTCCATCAACCCCAGATTACTCCCGCGCCACCGGGTTCTCGAGTTTGCCGATCTTCTCGATCTCAACGATCACCTTGTCGCCGGGCTTCAGCCAGACTGGAGGGGTGCGGGCGAAGCCGACGCCCTGTGGGGTGCCGGTGAGAATGACCGTGCCCGGGCGCAGGGTCATCGTGCTCGACAGACTCTCGATCAGCGCGGGAACATCGAAGATCATGTCGGCCGTGGTGTTGTCCTGCATCACCTGCCCATTGAGTGTTGTCTTCAAACGCAGGTTGTTGGGGTTGGGAATCTCATCCTTGGTGACTATGCACGGGCCGAGCGGGCAGAAACCATCGAAGGACTTGCCACGGGCAAACTGGCCGCCGCCGAGATTCTTGTCCCGTTGCCAGTCGCGCGCGGAGACATCGTTGGCGATGGTATATCCCAGAATGTAGTCGAACGCCCGGTGCCTGGGCACGTCCTTGGCCGGCCGGCCGATCACGATGGCCAATTCGCCTTCGTAGTCGATTTCCTTGCTTCGCTTGGGGATCGGGATCGGATCGCCGGGATTATTCAGCGCGTTGCCAGCCTTGATAAACAGCATGGGGTGCTGCGGCATCGCCATGCCGCTCTCGGCCGCGTGTTCGCGGTAATTCAAGCCGATGCAGAGGATGTCCGGCGGGATCAGCGGGGCGAGCAGCCGCTCGACAGGAACGGGGCGGGTGCCGATCCGATGCGGACCGACGATGTCTCCCTCGATCACGACGGCCGTGCCATCTTCGAGCCACTGCCCGAACTGCACCTGCCCGTGAGACATGAACCGAATTATGCGCATGCGACTCCTTCTCCTATGCGAGCCAACCAACTCTCCGGCGTGGTCGGTTTACCGACCACGTCCCGGCACCTGCTGTTATGCGAGCGGATTATACCGGACGATCGCACACTTGTTACACTGCATTTACAATCGCCCATCCGCCGTCGGGTACGATATCAGAGAAGGACACCCATGCCGCGAACCATCCTGGTGATCGAAGACGACCAAGCCATCCGCCAGGGACTTGTCGACGCCCTCCAGTACCACGGCTATGCGACCCAGTGGGCCGGCCGGGGCGACGACGGGCTGAAACTGGCACTCTCGGCCGATGCCGACCTGATGCTGCTCGACCTCATTCTCCCCGGAAAACTCGGCTTGGATCTGCTTCAGGAACTCCGCCAGGCGCGACCCACGCTTCCAGTCATCATCCTCACCGCCAAGGGCGAAGAGGCCGACCGCATTCGCGGCCTGAAACTCGGCGCCGACGACTACATGGTCAAGCCGTTCTCAATCAAGGAACTGCTCGCCCGGATCGAGGCCGTGTTGCGCCGCTCGCCGGAGCGCCCCAGCGATGTGCGGCAGGTGAACATCCCCGGCGGTGTCGTCGACCTCAGCCGGCGCGAAGTCCGTCACGGCGAGGACCGCACGGAGTTGTCGGAGAAGGAACAGGAGGTGCTGGAGTATCTGGCCCGCAACCGCGGCCGGGCCATCTCGCGTGATGAATTGCTCTCGCGCGTCTGGCGCATCGACCCGCGCGGCGCCGACACACGGACGATCGATATGCATGTGGCACGCCTGCGGGAAAAACTTCGCGATGATCCGGCGGAGCCCAAGGTGATTCTCACGGTGCGAGGCAAAGGATACATGTTTGCTTGAAAGGCGATCATGCGGCGACAGTGGCTTATCTGGTGCTCGTTCGCGGCCGGCCTCGCCGGCGTGCTGGGCGCCATGGCCTGGATCAGCCTGACCATCCTGCAACTCGATCGACTCTCCCGCCAGCGGGAGCAGGTCGACTCGGCCGTCGAACTCGCCCTCTGGCGCATGGACACGATTGCGGCACCGCTCATCAGCCGCGAAGCGGCTCGGCCCTATACCGACTACACGCCGATATCCACCGGCAAAGGCAGCCCCGGCCTCCAGGGCAACGATACCGCGCCGGACGAGCCGGAGGTGCTCCTGCGGTTCCAGTTGGACCCTTCAGGCAAATGGGCCTGTCCGCTGCCGCCCAACGGCCGGGAGGACGTGCGGGCTGACCTTCGCCAGCGAATCACAGGTATCGATTCCCTCGGCCTGCCCGAACTCACGCTGGCCTCGCCTCCGGTGCAAATCGCCACGCTGGGGAGTAATGGCCTGATCAACGGCACGTTCACGACCACCAACAACAACGATGCACAGCAACAACCGCTCGCACAACCGCCCGCACAACCGCCGCAATACAACCAGCAGAGCCTCAATTCCCCGCAAAACAAAGCTCAGGCCGAGTTTCAGGCCCGCGCAAACAACGCCGGCAACACATCTAATCTCTACGTCAACAATCGCGATCAGAACATCACCCGCCCCAGCCACGTCCGCGAAGGTCCGATGATCCCGCGCTGGGCCGGCGGCCGACTGTTGCTGGCCCGCCGTATTTCCATCAACTCGGTCGAATACGCCCAGGGCGCCGTGCTCGACTGGCCGGCCATTCGCGCGCAGCTCCTTGCAGCCGTGCAGGATCTGCTGCCCAATGCCTCACTCGAACCCATCATCATCGACTCGCCCGAGTTGCTCCCCCGCCGCCTCGCGTCCTTGCCCGTGCGGCTCGAACCGGGAACGCTGCCGTATCAGCCCAATGGGGCGATGACACCGCTGCGCGTTACGCTCGGCATCGCCTGGGGCGGTGTCTTGCTGGGCTCGGCGGCCGTCGCCGGGCTGATGTGGGGCACCTTGCGGCTCGGCCGCCGGCGCGAGGATTTCGTCTCGGCCGTCACCCACGAATTGCGAACGCCCATCACCACGCTATCCATGTACGCCGAGATGCTCGAAGAAGGCATGATTGTGGACGAAACCAAGCGACGCGGATACCTCGCAACCCTGCGCCGCGAGGCCGAACGGCTGGGCCGGCTCGTCGAGAACGTCCTGGCCTTCTCACGCCTGGAACGAGGACGAGCCAGTCGTCGAACAGAGACGGTCACCGTGAAAGAGCTCATGCAAGCCATGTGGCAGCGCCTCGCCCAGCGTGCAACCCAGATCGGCCTGGAACTGACGCTGCAACTGCCCGACGAACTTGCCTCCCGCCGGATCACGCTCGACCCATCGGCCGCCGAGCAGATACTCTTCAACCTCGTGGACAACGCTGCCAAGTATGCCGTCACCGCCACGGATCGTCGCATTCTGATTGATACAACTGCGAATAACGGTTCGCTCAATATTTCCGTGCGCGACTTCGGCCCCGGCATAGCCCCGCAGCAAATCAAGACTCTCTTCCGCCCCTTTTCCAAATCGGCCCGCGACGCCGCTAATTCCGCGCCTGGCGTTGGGCTGGGTCTGGCCCTGAGCCGCCGACTGGCCCGCGAACTGAGGGGCGAACTTCGTTTCGACCCTAACACCAGCCCCGGCGCCTGTTTCGTCCTGACGCTTCCCATGCCCGCCCAGGTAACTCCGTAGTCCGTGGTCCATTCTCGACACACGCGGTTCTGTGCAGGCGAATTATTTGTTGGTGGGGAGACCCCGGTATCGTCTATTCTTACGAAGGAAGTTGAGGCTCATGGACCAAGCGACGGCGGACCTGGTGATCGAGGCCCGGCGCGGATCACACGAGGCGTTTGCCGAATTGATCCGCCGCTACGAGCGTGCCGCGCTGGCCGTGGCCCATGCGATAACCCGCGACGCGCATGCGGCCGGCGATGCGGTGCAGGAGGCGTTCTTGAAGGCGTGGCAGTCGCTGGCGGGCCTGGAATCGGCCGGGCGCTTCGGGCCGTGGCTGATCGGCATCGTTCGCAATAAGGCGACCGATCATTACCGGGCGGCCAAACGCCGCGACCGACGGCACGGTGGCGAAATGCCGGAAATCCCGGATGATGCGGATCCATCCGATCCACTGCATCGGCAGGAAACGCGGCGGCTGCTGGCGGATGCGCTGGCCGGACTCGACGACACATCGCGAATGATCGTGTCGCTGCGATACTACGAGGGGCTTGGCGGGCGGGAGATCGGCGCCATGCTCGATATGAGTGTCGCGGCCGTCGAGATGCGACTGTCGCGAGCGAGACGGGAGTTGAAAGAGATGCTTGAACGGTCGGATGTCAATCCGGCCGTGGGTATTTGAAACGTGGCGGACGGGAATGTCTGCCGCGATGACAGACTGCGCGACAGACAGGAATGTCTGTCCTACTGCACTGGGCGACAGACGAGAATGTCTGTCCTACTGGGATCGTGAAGATATGCCGCGATTGACTGACGAACAACTCGACGCACTGCTGGACGAACACTACGGGCGGGAACTGGCGGCCCAGGAAGGCCGGGCGGCGGGGCATTTTCTGAGGACGGCAAGCCCGGGCGCGCGGCACTGGCGGCCGATGGCGCGCTGGTCGGCGGGATTGGCGGCCGGGGCGTTGGCGGCGTGCGTCGCAATGATCATCCTGCACGGTCGAATCGGCGACTGGTTTGGCAGCGGACGCGGCGCGCAGGCGACCTCCCAACCAGCCATACCTCCGCGAATGCCGGTCGCGGCGAATCAACCCGCTCGCCGTGAACAGACTTTCGAGTGGGACACGATTGACGAGGGCGCGGTCCTCGGCAGCGACGGAGGGACCTTGCGCCAACTCCGCCGTGTGGAGTTCCAACGGGTGCGGCTGTTCGATGCCGACGGGAAGACCGTGTTCGAAACAACGATTCCGCGAGAGCGGGTCATGTTGATCCAGGCCAAAACCTATTAGGTTTGCTGAAGGAGACTGTTATGAGCATGAAAAAGCTGATCCTGGCCGGTTCGCTCCTGGTTGCCGGCGCTGCATTCGCCCAAGACGAACCGGCGGCGGGCCAACCGGGGGCCACGACGGTGCGTATTCAAGGCCAGGCCCAAGCCGTGGGTGGGAACGATGGCCGGTTGCGCATCGTTCGCGCTGGAGTGGCCGGCCAGCCGGCCAGACTCGAGAAAGCCACCTGGCTAGGGATCGCCTGCGCGCCCCTGCCGCCGGATGTCCGCCAGAAACTCGATCTGGCTCGTGGAATGGGCCTGCGAATCATGCAGGTTGAGCCCAACAGCCCCGCGCAGCGGGCCGGCGTGACCACGGGAGATGTGCTGCTTCGCATCAACGAACAGCAACTCTTCAACGAGGCACAGCTGCGAGCCCTGATCCGCACATTCAAGGTTGACGACGAGATCACACTCAACATCGTCCGCGGCGACAAACCAATGTCGATCACAACCAAACTGGCCGAGCGGGAGATGCCCGCGCTCGACGACATGCCGGTGTTCGTGGGCGCCGGCATGTTGGACTGGCCCTTGCCTAATGTGGCAGGCACCATCGCCATCAGCGGTGCCGCTACGAACACGCAGAACATGACTCGCATCGACTCCGACGGCGTGCAAATTCAGGTTACCGATGACGGCAAAGTAAGAAGCCTCAAGGCGATCGGGGCCGACGGCAAGGTGCTCTTCGACGGTCCGATCAACACCGAGGAACAGCGTAAGACGGTTCCGGCGGATCTGCTGAAACGAGTCGGCGACGTCCATGTGGATGTTAATGTCGCACCCGCGCCTGGCATGCCGCCTATGCCCGGCAATCAGATGGTGCTTCTCAACCGCATGGGCGAACAGAAGATCGACTGGTCGGACGGCGATGTGGATCTGACCTTGACGATCCAACGCAAGGGCAAAAACGTCACCACTCATCTGCTGGTGAAGGACGACACGGGCAAACAACTGTTCGATGGCCCGGTCGACACGCGTGAACAACGCGGAGACGTGCCGACGAATCTGCAGGACAAACTGATACAGGCGCTGCTGAAAAATTTCCAGGAAGCAGGCGGCCCGTTCAACCCAATCCGGATTCAGTTGGAGGGACGATGAAGGAAGCAGAAGTGATCGGTAAACAGTGATCGGTATCATCGATCACTGTTTACCGATCACCCATTCTCCCCCCTACTTCTTCGGCTCATCCTTGTCGAGCAGCACCTTCGCCTCCGGCCCGGTCTTTGGCGGCGTCTGGTAACCACGCTCGATCAAATCGACCAAATCCAGTTTTGTTGGATGTGCCTTCTCGAATACCTTCGCCTTCTCAACCCATTGGGCGCTGTCCAAGTTGGCCTTGGCCCCGCATGCCAGCACGATCACGTTGCCGGAGAGACGGCAACGGATCACGTGCAGTTCCGGGAACACCGACTCGTACGTCTTGATCATCGACGGATACGTTGGTTCGTCCGCCCAGAGGTTCGACGCCACCACACCGCCATCGGCCAAGTGAGACTTGACCGACTTGAGGAACTCCGCCGTGGCCAGCGAATAGGGAATGAAGTCGGGCCCGAATGCGTCGAGATAGATGATGTCGTACTTGTCCTTCGAATCCTCGATGAACTTGCGGCCATCGCCAACATGCACCTTCATCCGCTCGTCCTCCTTGAAGAAGAAGAACTTGGTGGCCGCCTCCACGACGACCGGATCGATCTCGACATTGTCGACACGGACGTCGGGAAGCAGCCGATGGATGAACCGCGGCATGGAGCCGCCACCCAGGCCGACGATCAGGATCCGCTGGGGTTTCTCGACAAGCGGCAGAATGGTCATTTCATGCTTGGCATAAGAGAGTATGAGTTCATCAGGCCGGTTGATATTCACGGCCGACTGAACCGCCGCCGCATCGTCGAAGACGAGTTGCCGCAGACCCTGGTCATTCTCGCGGACGCTCACTTTGCTGAAGGGCGATTTCTTCTCGAATACCACCCGCCATTCGGCAGCGGCCGAACTCGCAAGCAGGAACACAACCAACACAGACGACGCGAGTTGATGCATCCGTTTCATGGCCACCATTGAATCGTCGGCACCGGAAAATCGCAAATCCGCGATCTCGGATTTGAAATGCGAGATCTGAGATGTGAAATCTCAAACCTGATACGCCAAATTCGAAATCGTGACCTCCGCCATGCCTTGTTCATGGCCCGTGCGGCACTTACAATCCGTCCCCGTGAGCACAGCCGCATATTACGATCAGGTTCCTTACACCAGCAATCCCTACCTTGACACCAGTCCGGGGATTCTCGAAGGCCTCTCCTACATGCAAGGCCACAACCCGCCGCCGGTCGCAACGGCCAGGGTGCTGGAGCTTGGGTGCGCCGCCGGGGGCAACCTCTCCCCCTTTGCTTACGCGTTTCCAAAGTCCACATGCGTGGGCATCGACTTCTCACCACGACAGATTGAAGAAGCCAGGCGTGCCGCCGGGGCCGCGGGCCTGACAAACGTCGACTATCGCTGCATGTCGATTCTCGACGTCGGCACTGATCTAGGCACCTTTGACTACATCATCTGCCACGGAGTTTATTCGTGGGTGCCGCCGGAGGTGCAAGCGAAAATCCTGCAGATCTGCCAGGAAATGCTCTCACCCACGGGCCTGGCCTTTATCAGCTACAACGTCTATCCGGGGTGGTACATCAAAAACTGGCTGCGCGAGGCCCTGATGTTCAAGGCACGGGGCATCACAGACCCGAACGAGCGTATGCGCCGCGGTATGGAATTTCTCCACTACATCACCGAGGTGCCCCCGCATTCGCAGATGCCCATCGCCGCGCTGATCAAGAATGAACTGCAGGGACTGGCCGGCAAAGAGAGCCATTACCTTCTGCACGAATACCTCGAGCCCATCAACGAACCCTGCTACTTCCAGGACTTCGCCAAAGAACTGGCCAATCACCATCTCCGCTATGTCTGCGACGCCCGCACCAACAGTGTCAGCATCGGCAGTCCACAGCACCCCGCTGCTCAGGCGATGCTTGCCCCCGGCGTCGACCCGATCACCCGCGAGCAGAACATCGACTTTATCATCAACCGCGGATTCCGTCGCTCGATCGTCACGCCCCAGTCGCACACGCCGGAGCAGAACGTGTCGGCCCAGCGCCTGGCGACCATGCAACTGGTTTCCTTCTGCCGTGCCGCGGCTCAGCAACCTGCCGGCGCCATTGCCCAGGAAGCGCGTTTCGACCATCCAACGGCCGGTAACGTCATCATTCGCGAGCGCGGGCTGATGACCGTCATGCAACACCTCAGCGACGTCACCCCGCAGGCGGTGCCCGTGAGCGAACTGCTCGAACGTGCGCGATTGCAGTTGGGCCAGACAGCGGAGCAGTTCATCCCGCGGTACAATGGCCTGCTCAGAGAACTGCTGACCTACATCCTTTCCGGCCTGCTCCACTGCTACCACACGCCCCCCAGCTACTTTGCCGGCATTTCAACCAAGCCACTGGCCAGTAGATTCGCGCGTGTTCAGAGTCTGAGCAGCACGCGTCTTACGAACTTGCGTCACGAGCCCGTCGACATGGATCAGAACTGGTCTCGCGTCCTGCGACTGCTCGATGGAACGCGGACCGTGGATGATCTTCTGCGCGAAACACCGGGTGCCAGCCCCGAGCAGATGCAGCATTTCCTCTCGCAGCTTGCCCGCAGGGCATTGCTCGAAGCATAATGGTTGTCGTGATCCCGTGCCTGGCCCGGCCGCCGGGCCGCCTTTCGGAGCTTTCGCCATGACCCAACTATCCCGTCGGAAACTTCTGTCCGCGTCGGCGACCGCCATCGCGGCACCGTACTTCATCCCCGCCTCGGCCCGCGGTGCCGACGGCAAACCCGCCCCGTCCAATCGCTGCACGATCGGCCTGGTCGGCGTCAAGAACCAGGGCGGGGCACACCTGTCGAATCTCGTCGCCCACAAGGATTTCCAGATCCTCGCCGTCTGCGACGTCGATTTCCTGGTCCGCAAGGCCGCCAAAGACCGCGTCGAGAAAGCCTATTCCGGCCAGGCTGCCTCGGGACAGTTCAAAGGCGTCGACGACTACAACGATTTCCGGCAGATCGTCGGCCGGAAGGATATCGACACCATGCTGGTGGCGACGCCGGATCACTGGCACGTGCCTATCGCGATCGCGGCCATCAAGGCCGGCAAGGATGTCTACTGCGAGAAGCCGCTCACTCTTACCGTTCGCGAAGGCCGCGTACTGGCTGATGCGGTCAAGCGTTACGGTCGGATTCTGCAGACCGGTTCGCAGCAGCGTTCGACCGCGAAGTTCCGTTACGCCTGTGAACTCGTGCGGAACGGCCGAATCGGCAAGGTCAAGAGCGTGTTTGTCGGCTTGCCGCCACAGAACGCCCCCGAACTTCCCCCGCAGCCCGAGCAGCCGGTGCCCGCCAATCTCGACTACAACTTCTGGCTCGGCCCCGCGCCCTACGAGCCGTACAACGAGAAACGCGTCCACTATTTCTTCCGCTTCCTGCTCGACTACTCCGGCGGCCAGGTGACCAACTTCGGCGCCCACGACATCGACATTGCCCAATGGGGCCTCGGCTACGACGGTTCGGGCCCGTCGGAAATCGTCGGCCGCGGGTTCTTCCCGAAGAATTCCTTCTACACGACCGCCACCTTCATCGACTTTGATTGCATCTACGACAACGGCGTCAAGGTGACGGTGCAGACCAAGAGTTCAGGTGTCCGCTTTGAGGGAACCGACGGCTGGATCGCCGTCAACCGGGGCATGATCGACTCCAACCCCAAGAGCCTGATCACCTCGGCCATCGGGCCCAACGAGATCCATCTTTATCGTTCCGACAACCACTGGCAGAATTTCCTCGAGTGCGTCCGCTCGCGCCGGCAGCCCGTGTGCGATGTCGAGATCGGCCACCGCACCGCAACCATCTGTAACCTGGGCAACATCGCCATGCAGCTCAAGCGCACGATCAAGTGGGATCCGAAGACCGAACAGGTCATCGGCGACGAGGATGCATCGCGCATGCTCTCCCGCCCAATGCGTGCCCCGTGGACTTTGTAGCACAGGCGTCCCGCCTGTGTCGTCGGTATGCCGACGTTCAGGTCCGGTCCAAGTTACCAGATTTCTGCCGACTGTTTGCTTTGAGAAGATTGTGAGAGTCCCATGAACACTCTAAAGAAAATCCGCACACTCGCCGTTATCGCCGCGGCCGCCCTGCCGCTGTTCACATCACCCGTCTTCGCCGCGCAGCGAAAGCCCGCCGCCAAGGCTGCCACTCAGACCGAGGCCAACCCGAGCACGCCCATTCCCGTGGCCGAACTCGACCAAGCCTTTGCCGAGCTGCCCAAGTGTAAGTCCGGCGAGAGTCAGGCGCCCATGGACACCATCGACCAGGAAATCCGTGCTCAGCACACGAGCGCCGAGGCGACCGCGGCACTGGCTAAGCGACTCGTTGCCGTTCTCGACGGCTCGCCCACGATCGAAGCCCGCCGCTATGCATTGCGCCGCCTGATCCGCATTGCCGACAACGGCTGCATCCCGTCAGTCAGCAAGCAACTCCGCGATCCCGACACGGCTCAGCTGGCCTCGGGCGTGTTACAGGGGCTAAACAATGACTCGTCGCGTGCCGCCCTTCGCAGCGCCATCGCCGACACCAAGGGCATGGTGCTGGTGCAGGTCGTCAACACGCTGGGCCTGATGGCCGACGCCCCATCGGCGGCTGCCCTCATCAAGCTCCTCGGCACCGATGATGAACAGGTGAAACTCGCCGCCGCGTCGGCCCTGGGGCACATCGGCACCAAGGAAGCGTCCGGCGCCGTGCTCGCAGAACTCGACAAAGCCAAGGACGCGTTCCGCGATCGGCTTGTCGACGCGGCCCTCACCTGCGCTGACAAGTTGACCGCCTCCGACAAGTCCACCGCTACTGCGATCTTCGAGCGGTTCTACAAGGAAGAGAATCCCACCTTCATCCGCCTGGCCGCCCTTCGCGGTCTGGTCGTCACCAAGGCCGGTGAATCGGCCAACCTGGTTGTCGAGGCCATCAAATCCAAAGACCATGTTCTGGCCACAGCCGCCACGGGCCTCGTGCGTCTGGTCCCTGGCGACAACGCGGCCAAGGTCTTCGCCGATGCACTCCCGAGCCTGGAACCCTCGGTGCAACTGGGTGTGCTCGAAGGCATTGCTTCACGCGAGGACAAATCGACGCTCGCAGTGTTCCTCGCGGCCGCAAAGAACGAGAACCCCGACGTCCGCGTGGTCGCCCTTCGCGCCATCGGCACCTTGGGCGGACCCGATCAGGTCGCCATGCTCGTCTCTCTCGCGGCGACCGCAAAGGGCGATGAACAACTGGCCGCCCGCGGAGCCCTCGAGCGCCTGCCCGGCGATGCCGTCACCGCCAAGCTTGTCGAACTGCTCGATAAATCCGATCCGGCCGCTCGCGTCGAGTTGATCCGCGCCCTGCCCGGCCGCTCCGCGCCGAACGCGGTGCCCGTCCTCTTCACCGCCGCCAGGGATGCCAGCGATGATGTCCGCGTCGAGGCCATCAAGACACTCGGCTCGCTGGCCCCGGCCACCGACGTGGCCAAGCTCGTGGCGATGTTCGCCGATAGCAAAAGCGCCAAGGAAACAGCCGCACTTGTGGACTCCCTCAGTGCCGTCATCCGCAAGGTGCCGCCCGCCGACCGTTCCCCATACGGCGAACAAATTGTCGCCGCCATGAAGGGAGCCCAGCCGGCCGTGCAATGCTCACTAGTGCAGGTCGCCGCCCGCATCGAAACGCCCGCGTCACTGGCCGCCGTGCGTGCGGCAGTCCACGGCGAAAACGCTGACGTCGCCGATGCCGCCGTCCGCGCCATCGTCAAATCAACCGATCTTGCCGTCTTACCGGACCTGCTCGACCTGGCCAAAACCGCCACCAAGACCTCGCACAAAATCCTTGGCCTTCAGGGCTACATCACCCTGACCGTTAACTCCGATCTGCCCGCCACCGAGAAGACGAAGAACCTGAGCACCGCCTGGGGCCTGGCGACGCGCACCGAGGAAAAGCGCCAGGTGATTTCCGGCCTGACCGACCTGCACTCCGCCGATTCGCTCAAGCTGCTGATGGCGGCCCTGGATGATGCCGCGGTCGTCGAAGAAGCCGCCGCCGCGGCCACGAATGTCGGCCGCTGGCTCAAAGGCCAGCCCGCACTCTGTACGCAAGCCATGCAGAAGGTGCTGAAGTTGTCCAAGAACGAAAACACACGTGGCAACGCAACAACCGTCGAATTGTCCAATCGGCCATGAGGCTTGTGAACGCGATGTGTGCGCGCGTTCGCCGGCCTGAAGGGCCGCCACCTTGGAAAGAAAGTAACAACCACACTCGTTCCCAAGAACTGGAGCAATCATGAATTCACCATCCGATTCCACTTCGTGCCTTCGTGCCTTCCTGCCTTCGTGCCTCCGCGATTCCGTCCCTTCGTGCCTCGCATGGACCGCCCTGCTCGCCGCGCTTCTCCTCACCGGCCTCGACGCTGCCGCCCAGGACAAGAAGGTCCTGCTCTACACCCGCCAGGCCAAGACCGTCGACGGCAAACCCGGTTTCATCCACAACAACACCAAGGCCAGCGTCGACCTCATCAAGAAACTCGGCGCCGACAACGGCTTCGCGGTCGACGTTTCCGAAGATCCCGCCGCCTTCACCGAGGCCAATCTCAAGCAGTACAAGGCACTGGTCTTCTCCAACACCAACAACCAGATCTTCGACACCGAAGACCAGCAGGCCGCCTTGCAGAAGTTCATCCGCGGAGGCGGCGGTTTTGTCGGCATTCACTCGGCCACCGGTTCCATGCGCGCCTGGCCCTGGTTCGCCTCCATGATCGGCGGCCGTTTCCAGCGCCACCCCGCGCTCCAGCATTTCACGATCAAAGTGGTCGACCGCAAACATCCGTCAACTGCATTCCTCGCTGAAACCTGGAAATGGGAGGACGAGTTCTACTATCACACCAACCTCGCCGCCGACAACCACATTTTGCTCGCCGGCGACCTAACGACTCTCACTGACAAGGACAAGCCCCAGACCGCCGACAATACCTTCCCGCTGGCCTGGTGCCGCGAATTCGAAGGCGCTCGCATCTGGTACACAGCCCTTGGCCACAAGCCCGAGTATTATTCCGACCCCAACTTCCAGAAACACATCCTCGGCGGCATCCTCTGGGCAATGGAGAGCAAGGCCGAGAAGAAGGACCCCGCCGGCGCCAAGTAAACGCACGGCCGGTCAATCGCAGGTTGCCCCGTCGGTGCCCACTCGTGGAATCCGGAGACACGCGGGCAACGCAAAGCAGCGACCGCGGGGATACTGGCCGCACCTCTGCTGTACCTGCGACTGCCTTGGTGCAGGCCCACTATATTGCGCGACGCCGCGCTGCGTCCCCCCTTTACACCGCCATCACTTTCCCTAGACTTACCACTCCTTTGAGGCGAGGTAGCCTCAGGGTTTCGGCAGGCACAACGTGGGTCAACGCGGCGTGGCGGCTTTAACCGCCACGAATCCAGCGCTCCACACCACAACAGACAAAGGATCGCACTATGAGTCTCTCCATCGAACTTATCCAGGGTCGCCAGGTTCTCGATTCCCGCGGCAATCCCACCGTCGAAGTCGACGTCATTCTCGACAACGGCGTGGTCGGCCGGGCGGCCGTGCCCTCGGGCGCGTCCACCGGCGAGAACGAAGCCTGCGAACTCCGCGACGGCGACAAGAAGCAGTTCGGCGGCAAGTCGGTCTACAAGGCCGTTGAGAACGTCAATTCCAAGATCGCCCCGGAACTGATCGGCCTCGATCCCCGCGATCAGGAAGCCATCGACCAGCTCATGATCGACCTCGACGGCACGCCCACCAAGTCCAAGCTCGGCGCCAACGCCATCCTCGGCGTTTCCATGGCCGTCGCCAAGGCCGCGGCCGAGGCCTCGGGCCTGCCGCTCTATCGCTACCTCGGCGGCACCGGCGCCAAGACGCTGCCCGTTCCGATGATGAACATCCTCAACGGCGGCAAGCACGCCGACAACAACGTCGACTTCCAGGAATTCATGATTCAGCCCTGGGGCTTCGACAACTTCGAAGACGCCATGCGCGCTTGCGTCGAGATCTATCACAGCCTCAAGAAGGTGCTGCATGACAACAACATGAGCACCGCGGTCGGCGACGAGGGCGGTTTCGCCCCCAACCACAAGGACAACGAAGACGCCCTGAAGGTCATCGGCGAAGCCACCGAAAAGGCCGGCTACAAGTTCGGCAAGCAGATCTTCGTCGCCCTGGACCCGGCCGCCAGTGAACTGTGGGACAAGACCAAGATCTGCTTGCCGAACTTATAGCCGGCCTTCTCGGTGGCTTCGCCGATGACCTTCAGGGCGTCTTCGTTGTCCTTGAGATTGGGGGCGAATCC
>JANYKD010000337.1 GCA_025361735.1 Phycisphaerales bacterium | reverse complement strand
GGCGGCGATTGCCAAGGTGTGCTCTGCGGTGCGATTGGGATCACCGCCGGTGTCTGGACTGTTGCCGGAGAGACAACTGTAGCGTCCGGCTCCGCACGATCCAGCCGGGGAATCACGTCCGCCACGACGGGTGAGGGCGGCGCGAGTGGCGGCACGACTTCCCTGGACGCTGGGACGGGCATGATCCGCCACGCCGGCAGGCACAACATCAGCAGCGGCACCAGCAGAGCCGCGATACAGCCCGCGCTCCACAGGGCGTGCCGCAGGGCGGCGGACCCGCGCCGGCAGGCAATAGCCGCGATGCCGGTCGCGGCCAATAACGCCGCCACGCGCAATTCCCACTGCACCCAGAACGCTCCGCTGACCTCGAGCCGCTCGCACCATTGAGCCAACACGGACGCAAGCATGTTAACCTCGCTTTCGTCGCGCCTCCTTGATCAGACCATCAATGCGGTTCAACTCATCCCCGGAAACACTGGACTGGGGATCGGACAGGTGCGCCGCGAAGGCGTCCTTGATCGATCCGCCGAAGAACGTCGCCAGGACCGATCGCAGGGCGGACATCCCCATTCGCCCGCGTGGCCGCGTGGGCACGTAGACAAACTCCCGGCCTTGTTTGCGGTGAGCCACATGCCCCTTGTGCTCGAGGATCCGCAATAAGGCTCGTACGGAGGAGCGCGTCGGCGGATCGGCGATGCCCGCCAGTACTTCGGACGCCGTGGCCTCGCCCCGGGCATAGATCACATCCATGATCTGTCGCTCGCGACGGGATAATTCCAGGGGAATGGACATTGCTTCCTTTCACCAGGCATCGGGCCATGTGCTAATATTTTACCCTTTGTCCAACTGTAAATGCAATCGTAAAAGCTAAAAATTTACCCTATCGATGAATTTTGGCCTTCGCGACCTCCCAACGCCTGTGGCCGTCGAGAATCATCTCGGTAGCGAGTTCCTGTCTCCTCTTATTTTGCAGGGGCCACGCTGCTGCACATGACGATGCTCATCTCCTCCATGAATTTGGAGGCAGAGAGGAACTCGCCCGTGATTTCGACGATGCTGTCTGGCTTGATCGCCTCGACCTTGGCGGCGAAGTCAGACGGAAAATTACAGACGATCTTGACGCCCTTGGCCTTGGCCTGCTGACGCCCGATGAGGGTAATCGACACCGCAGACGGGCCGGTGGCGGCGTCTTTTTTGACATTCACTTCGGCGACCTTGCCGGTGATGGCCAGGCGTTTGTCCTTGTACTGCTTCTTGAGCGCATCGATGTCCTTGCTGAATTCTTCGACCAGTTTCTCAGCGGTGATCGCCGCCGGCGCCGCGCCGCTCGGATTCGCGGCGGGTGCGGGGACCACGGGAGCACGAGCGACGCGGTTGGAAGGCGGGCCGCTGCGGCGGAAGGTCAAGGGGTTGGTCAGCGGGCCTTTGAGTTCCTCGGGCATATTGGCGGCGAACTCGTCGTTGCCGTTGAAGGTGAGCGAGAGCATGGATGGCTGCTCGCCTTCGGCAGTCAGGCGGAGCCGGACGGTGTCCCCCTTGGCGCTGATCGCGGCCCAGCGCCCGCCGCTGACGAATGGTTCTTCGCCAAGGCCCTCGACGATGACCAGACCGGATCCGTTGGCGGCGAAGGAGAGGATCATCTTCGCTTTGGCGAGCTTCGTTTTGAGGTCCGCCAGTGCCCCGGGCATCTTCTCATCGAGCACTCCCTGTTGTTTGAGGGCTGTGCGTAGTTTGGCGTCGTCAAGGACACCGGTTGCGGTCCAGGAACTCACGAGGCGGTCAGCGACGTTTCTGGCGATGGTGGCGGCGTCGGGGGCGCTGACCTCGATCTCCATCGGCTGCTCCGATCGCTTGCCCGCCGCCACGGCGATGATCTTAAAGCTATGCTTGCCGGTCTGGTCGTCCGTCGGCTTCCAGGAAAGCACGCCCTCGGGTGAGAGCGTCATCCCAGCCGGGCCGCTTTCTAGCGTGAAGCGTTTGCCCGCGGCGTCCTTGACGATCGAATGCCGCAGCGCCTCACCGGCCGTCACCGTGGATGGCACATCGATCTCCAGGGCGACGGTGTCCACGGCCTCGCCGTCGACGACCAGTCGAATCGCCTCGATGACTCCTCCGCCGTCGATGAAGAGGCAGGAGTTCTTGTCGGTGATCGTGGGCGCGGCCGACTTGAGGCTGGGCGCAGTGATCTGACACTCGGGCGTGGGAAGGCCCGCGGCATCGGCCTTGTAGTCGACGTAAACGAAGGCCGAGAGCGTGTCGCCACGTTTCTGCAAGCGCAACAGGTTGGGACCCAGGGCTTTGTCCTTGCCCAGTTCACCGAAGCGGTAATCGTCGTGGAAAGTCTTGAACGTGAAGCTGACGGCACCCGCGCCCTCGCGTGCGGTGATGCCGTGCAGGCGCGCCGCGGCACTGTCCAGAACCCAGTTGCCGCCATCGCGGCGGTTGGCGCCGAGGCCGACCATCATCACACCGCGATCGTCGGGTTTGAGCCGGTAGACCACGTCGAACGTGAAGTTCTTTGTCAGGTAGTTGCTCGCCCGGGTGCGGACGGAAGTGCGGGAATCGAGGGTGATGCCATCGCGGCCGATGGCCGGACTCTTGGCCTGTTCCATGAACGGCGGCAGGCGCGTCGCGCCGCCCTTGAGGCGGATAAGGCCGTCGCTGTTGGCGGGATCCTTGAAGCCCGCGTTAGCCGGCGTGCCCGCGGCCGCGGGCGTACCGGCGATCGAGAGGCGGACGGCACGGAAGGTAATATTTCCGCCGAAGAACAGACTGGAATTGAGCCGCGTGAGGTACGCCGCGCTATGGGGCAGATCCGAAACGGTGTGGGAGAAATCCGGCTTGGCGGCAGGCGACGCCTTTTCGTCCGTGTTGGCCCAGATGGAAAAGGTGAGATCGCCGCCCTTTTTAGTCATACGTACGAAATGTGGGCCCGCACTGCCGAGCTGACCAACTTTGGGGCGCTTGGGGTTCTTGTGGGTGACGATCTCGGTGGCCACCCGCCGGCAGGCCGGACCGGCCAGGTGCAGGAGGACGGAGTTGAGCACCCAGCCACCTTCCTTGCCGTTCTCGCCGATGCCGACAAAGCCGAATTCGCTGTCGGCGTCGTTCTTGAACGCGAAGATCAGGTCGAGCGTGAAATCCTTGTCGAAGAGGTCGGTTTGACTCGTCCGCACTTCGCCGCCAAGCAGGCCGTCGAGTGTGGCCATGGAGGCGTTGTTGCACTTGAGGTATTTAGGCAGGCCCGCCTGGCCGCCCAGCGAAAAGAAGGGAGGCTCGGCGGCGTCCGCGCCGGCGGGGAGAAGCAGGGCGATCGCCACAAGCATGCAGAGCCTTCGAGCGGCGACGGTTGATCGAGTCATCGTGTTCCTCCAGAAAGAGCGTATGAGTCCGGGTCGTTCTGATACAGTGCGCGCGACCAGGGCCATCGTCAAGCGATGGCAGCAGAGTAAGCCCCGGTTGTAGGTGTGGGCGGCTGACGGCATCGGCGTTTCCTGACTTCACGAACAACCCTTCGGTCGCAATGTTGTACTGAAAGGCAGCGAGACAGGAGATTCATTTATGCGCGACAACCACAGTACAGCGGTCACACGGCGTCGGTTCCTCAAGAGCGCAGCGGCGGCCGGCGGCGCGTTGGCTGTTCCGCTCATCATTCCAGCGTCGGCGCTGGGCCGTGGCGGGGTGGCGGCGCCCAGCGAGCGCATCCTTATGGGCGTCATAGGCGTTGGCGGCCGCGGCTCCAGCGATGTGGGCTGGATTCTGGGCGAATCCGATGTCCAGTTCCTGGCGGTGTGTGACGTCAGCAAGACCCGCCGTGAGGCCGTGAAACAAGTCATCGACCGCAAGTATGACAACAAGGACTGTGCGTTGTACCGGGACATGCGCGAACTGCTGGCCGAGCAGAAGGATGTTGACGCGGTGCTGATCGCCACGGGCGACCGCTGGCATGCGCTGGCGTCGATCCTGGCAATGCGGGCGGGGAAGGATGTCTACTGCGAGAAGCCGTCCTGCCTCACCATAGCGCAGGGGCAGGAGGTTGTGGCGACGGCCCGCCGGTTGAACCGGGTCTACCAAACCGGCGCGCAGCGGCTCAGCGAGCCCAATCACATATTTGCCATCGAGATGGCCCGCTCGGGCCGGCTTGGCAAGATTCACACCGTGTACGCCGATATCCGCTGGCGCGGTGGGATGCGCCACGACTGGCTGCCGGCCCAACCGGAGCCGCCCAAAGAGGTGATGGACTGGGAAGTGTGGCTCGGCCCGGCTCCGTGGCGGCCGTACAACAGCGGGTATATGAACAGCGGGTGGTACAACTTTTATGCTTTCGCCACCGACGTGGCCATGTGGGGAGCCCATGCGGTGGCCCAGGCCCTGGCGGGCATCGAGATGTCGGAGGTGTCCACCATCGAGCTTGAGTTCGGCGGGCCCGATTCCACAATGATGACCCGCTTGTCCAACGGCGTAAAGCTCGTTCTGTTCCGCGAACCCGGCGATGTCTGGAAACCATGCAAGTACTGGCACGGCGCCTGCGGCGAGCGGTTCGATGGTCCGGAAGGGTGGGCGGCCGCCGCGGACGGCTATGCCAAGCCCGACGTCTCCTCGCCGGCGATGCTGGACGACTACAAGACCATCGTGTCGCAGTATCTGAGCCGGGCGCAGCGGCCGCCGAACCATGTGCGGGATTTCCTTGACTGCGTGAGGACGCGTCGCCCCACGGTCGCCAATCCCGAAGTGATGCTGCGTTCCATGAGTATCTGCCTGGCCGCCGATATCTGCGAGCAGTTACAGCGAAATGTCAAACTCGATCTGATCAAGTATGAGTTCGTGGGCGATCCCGAAGCCAATCGGCTCAAGTCCCGGACGATGCGGGAGCCGTGGTGCATTTATTGATTTCATGTCGCGATCCAGCGGCGGTGTGATCCAATGTAGATCGTGCCTGGGTTAATACCCGGTCAAACTCGGCGTCATTGATTCCCGCCGCTTTATTGAGCGTTGCCGTGACTTCGATCGGGTGGTTGATATAGGGGGTGTTGGCCGCGTCTTTGCGGCGCTGAGTACGATGCTGAACGGCGGCCAGCGGCCAGGCTCTGGCGATGAGATCGTTGGAGTGCGTCACTGGCTTGGCGAACTGCGATCAGTGGAATCGTGTAATCGGCGAACTGGTCAGCATCATGGAACGCACATGATAAGAGCTGCAATCCGTGCGCGACAGCTCTTGGTTGGCGGGGCAGCAGCCCTGCAGCAGAATGGCTTGACCAAGGAGAGGACTCATGGATTCCACCGGCACGGCGTCCCCGCGCGAACTCGCTCATCCACCCAAGCCGCGACTTGTGTTTCGCGTCGGTGTTGTGGGGCATCGTCCCAACCGTCTCGGGCAAGCGAACCTCGTCCAACTCGGCGGCGTGGTTCGCATCGTGCTGGCGGCCGTCGAACAAGCGGTTCGCGAGTTTGGCAAGGCGTGTGAACTTTATTCCGGACCCGCGACACCGGTATTGCGAGCTCTGTCGCCGTTGGCTGAGGGCACCGATCGGCTCTTCGCGGATCAGGCTCTGGACCTGGGCTGGGAACTCTGCTGTGTGATGCCGTTTCACCAGGCGGAATATGAGCGGGATTTCGCTCCTCCGGACGCTCTGGAGACGGAGTCGCTGTCGCTTTTTCGCAACCTGCTGGAACGTGCGGACAAGGCGGGCAAGCTAACGCGATTCGAACTCGACGGCAATCGAAACGATGCAGGGGCGGCCTACGGCGCGGGCGGGCGCGTCGTACTGAACCAGTCTGATATTCTGATCGTCGTCTGGGACGGGAAGCGAGAAAGCAAGCGGGGCGGCACTGAAGAGACACTGGACGACGCCCAGCGTCGAGGCGTTCCGGTCGTGTGGATTGATGCTCAGGCACCGCATGCGTGGCAGTGGCTCAAGCCGGGCCAGATTCCGCTCATCGCTGATTCTGACGGGCGGGCAGTGCCGGATGGGTCGGGATCGCAGGCCAATGTTCAGCGAGTCGTTCAGGAATCGCTGGCAGTACCCGTGCCCGCTGAACAGGACGGCGAATCCGGTACGGCCGACCACGCCGAGGAACCGCGCCGAAACCTCCAGCGTTTCTACCTCGAACACCAGCCCCGAAGAACATGGTCTGTCGTATGGAGGGTCTTCCGCGACATTCTGGGCGACTCGAAGTTCCGAAGAGTGTCCCTGTCCGTCAAGGGATTTGAAGCCGCCGTGCTCGATGACTGGCCTGAGAAATCCGCAACGCCGGTGGCCAGAATCGTGAATACGCTCAGGCCGTTCTACGCGTGGCCGGACAAACTGGCGGTGCTTCATTCAGATCGCTACCGCAGCGCGTTTGTACTTGTGTTCCTCCTGGCCGCGGGAGCCGTTGGCATGGCCTTGCTGCCGGTGGCGCTGCGACTCACGGGCGCGAGCCACGGGGAAACGGCCAGCACCGCCATTGAACTCGTGGCCATCCTGGTGATTCTCATCGTGGTATTGCTTGGTCGACTCAAATCATGGCACCAGCGTTGGATCGACTGCCGACTGGCCGCGGAACTCGTGCGACATTTGCGCCTTGTTGCACCGGTGGGTGGTGGCCGGCCATTCGCGCACGTTCCCGCGCATCTTGCCACTTATGGTCAGCCTCAAGCCACATGGATGGACTGGTATGCCCGCGCCGTCGCTCGTGACATCGGCCTGCCGAATGTCGTCGTGGACAACTCGTATCTTGGGGCCTGTCTCGCTCATCTGCACACGCTGCTGGGCGACCAATTGAAGTATCACCGAGACAATACTGATCGCTGCCACAACGTCGAGAATCGGCTGCATATTGCCGGCCTTGTTCTGCTGAGTCTGACGCTCGCGGCGTGTGTGCTTCACTTGCTGCACCTGTTCCTGCCCGCGCCGATGTTGACCTTTGTTTGCGGCTTCTGTCCCGCGCTGGGGGCAGCACTGGCCGGAATAGACAACCAGGGCGAATTTCGGCGCGTGGCGCGACGTTCCCACGCCATGCAGAAGCACTTGCGGTCACTTATGCAGCGTGTCGAGCTGTTGCAGAAGGCTATTGCGTCCCCGGAGGCATCGCAGGGTGCTTTCGCCCCGCAGGTTGGTGTCGTGGCAGGCGATGCCGCCAGCCTGCTCGTCGCCGAAGTCCTCGACTGGCGTATCGTCTTCCTTGACCGCATACTCAATGCGGCCTGAAACGGACGCTGGGGAGGTTCGCGATCGGCGTGCCTGACAGGAGGATTTGTATGGCCGAACTTGAATTGGACCAGGTCGTATTGCGTTACTGTCGCCAGATCATCATGCAGGCGATGGACCATGTGCGCAGCAGCATGCGCGAGGAAGACCTGCCCGCCATGAACTGCCGGGTGGTCAATCCCCATGTTCACAAGTCAGAGTTGCGCAGGTTCTCAAGTTACTCAAGAGAAGTTAAGATCTGCCGGGATAGAGACGCCATCTCTGGCAATCGACACGCATCAAAGGAGTGGGACTATGCCTACGATCGCAGAATCGGGATTGGTGCCGTCATTCTTCGTCGCCTATTGCCAGAGACATGAGGAGTACGCACAGCGTGTCTACAACGTGCTGCGCGAGTTGGACTTCGATGTCTACTGCATGACCGACAACCCCTATGGTATCCCTGACTTTGTCAGGGCCGGCAAGGAGGAGTTGGAACGCCGCAGATGCATGGTTGTGATTGTTGGCTCGCATCAGTCGGACTGGGTCGACCTGGAAGTCCAACACGCTCTGGAGATCAAAAAGCCTGTATTCCCGGTCTTGTGCGTCGAGGATGTGCATGCCGTGAATTGGCCCTACGGCGTAAACCGAAAGGGCGTGTATGTGCATATCGCCAAATCCGATCAGGCCAACGTTGCCGAACTCCTGTTGCGGGGGCTGGTTGATTTTGGGCTGCTCGACCACGGGATCGTCCCGCGCGCGGCACTGATGCGATCGCGGTCGTTTACAGTGAACCCGTTCCGCGGCTGCGAGCAGTTTGCCTCAGAGCTCATTGAGCAGCCGGTGCAGATCAACCGTGGCGCCGACGGCCTTCATGTCCAACTGAACCGTGATAGCTGCAAATATGTGGTCATCTCCAATGCAGGCAAGAAGGCGATGCAGAAGGCATTCGTATACCCCAGGCGGGCTGAGATTGCTGATGCGGAGCATCGCCTGTCACTTCTGACCGATGCGACGCGGCCTGGAGTTGGCGACACACGTCCAATTGTGATGCCGGATGGGATCCCCATGCGCTGGGCGTCGGGTGGCGTCCTGCCCATCGTGGAATTCAGGGGCCGCCAGTGGGTGGCGATGCTGTTTCGCGATGTCGCCCCGTATGGCTGGAATCTGCCGCTTGGTGCCTCAGAACGACACTCCGGCGTGACGGCCAGCCATGAGGAAGCGACGCAGTTGTGGGAGGACGAATTGCGCCAGCCGGCTCGACTTGCCACCAGGGAGTTTCTCGAAGAACTGCTCGTCGTGGACGGGGCTCCCGGCAAAGGCGCGCCGTTGCGCGTGCGGCCGTTCAGGTTTGTGGATGATCTGAAGCCGTACTTGCACAAGCGGTATACGGAGTTCAGCTCGGCACACATTCAGATGCGCAACCGCCAGGATGGTCTATTCGTGCAGATGAAAGGCGGGCAGGACATCTTCGTCGGCGTACAGCAAGGGACCCGGTGGTTCGTGGATGTCCTGTCGCGTGACAACTCCGACCTGTGTCTGTTTGGACTGTTGGTGTGCGTGAATCCCTCCGAGATGGGCATCGAGATGGTGTTGCCATTGAGATTCCGCCTGAATGACGACGACTGCATTCTCGATGGCGAGATCATCTCGTGGAAAGGGGAGTCTGAACTGGTGCGAATGCCGGTTGCGCTTTTTTCCGTGGAGTATCTTCGCCGGGCGCTTTCCGGGCCAGGTGCCCTCACTTTTGTGGACGTTCCCCTGAACGATCCGCTCAGTCCGCCCGAATCGCGGCCTCCCGGCGTGAAAGTCGAGATTCCGTTGACGGCAGACGATGTCCACGTCTTCACCTGGGATATCGATAAGCGGCGGGCGATTGCACAGCAGACCGGCGGCGTCGCGCCCAACGAACTGAGACGTCACCAGCGATGGGTCGAGCTGTTCGGCGGCATGTTTACCGGTAACGCCGGGGACCTGCCGACATGGTTCACACCCACGACGGCGAAAACAATCCGCATGGCCATTGCTGCCGGATTATTGTGACGAACGCGGCGATTGGCCTGGCGACCAGCGGGATTGCACTCTCCGGCCAAGGGCTCAACACTGCTGTTCCTGGCGAGTGATACGGCCTGTCCCAGGAGGGTTCGTGCCCGAGCGGGCAAGGAAGATCGTCATACCGTCCGCCTTTCATCGCGCTTTGCGTTATCCACTGGTGCGCCGTATTCTTGCCACCATGTCCGAGTCTCCGATCACGAACCGATCTTCGCATCCTCTCTCTGTCTGGATTGCCCCGCTCGCCTGGGTCGTTCTGCTCGTCCTGGGCGTCTGTTTCTTTGACTCGCTTGCCACCGTCGCCCTGGGCGTTCTGGCCGCGTGCATCATCGCCTGCACGCTGGCGCCGCTCATGGAGTACATTCCAGGCCCACGCTCCAGCGATGTCGCGGTCCTGGGAATCGGGCTTCTGCTCGGGCTCGCCCTGGCGATGTTCGCGCTCTATCTACCGCTTCGCCGGCCGATCTCCGATGCTGTCGAACGCTGGCCCCAAACCCGCGTGGCCGTCGATCAGACGCTCAAGGCGTGGAGCGACCGCATGGGCCTGCCGCAAACGCTGACCGTCAATCACCTGCTCAAGGGCCTGGGCGATTTCCTGGCCGGCAAGGGGGGAGAGGCGCTCTTTTCCCGATCGGCGGACGTCTTTCTCGGTCTGCTGCTCTCGCTCACATTCACGCTGATTGGGTCAATCTTTCTGCTCTCCGAGCCGCCGGAACGACTGATCAAGCCGGCGCTACGATTCTTTGCGGCCAAACATCGGCCAGCGCTTCAGGCGGTTCTGTCAGAACTGGCGCCGCGGTTCCGCCGCTGGGTTTTGGGCACACTCACGGGGATGTTCGTTGTCTTCATCGCCTCGGCCATCGGCTACAAGATCGTCGGCGTCGAATTCGCCATACCGCTGGCACTGATGGCGGGGTTCGCCGAGATTGTTCCGACGGTCGGTCCCGCGACGGCCTGCATCGTGGCCGGCCTCTTCGCGCTGGCGACGCAGACGACCGGCGTGGCCGTGGGTGTTCTGGTGGTGTATTGCGGGATTCAGGCCATTGAAGCGTACATCATTCTTCCGACGATCATGCGCGGCGCTGTGAACATGCATCCCGCCGTCACGCTGTTCTCAGTCGTTCTCTGGGGCAAGGTCTTTGGGATCCCCGGCCTGATGCTGGCGATCCCCATCAACCTGACGATCGGCACATTTCTCGAGCACTTCCGTATACGCCCCAGGGAACAGCTCGAGGGCAGGCTGACGGCCGCCCCGGATGCGCCATAGACGATCACGTGTGCAATTGCCGGTCGAGATGCCCAAGCTGGTCGGCCACGGCCGGGTCGGTGTGCGTGTCTTCTTCGACCGTGCGGATGGCGTGCAGGACGGTCGTGTGGTCGCGGCCGCCGAAATAGCCGCCGATTTCCTCGAGCGAATACCGCGTGTGCCGCCGGGCGAGGAACATGCAGACCTGCCGCGGAAAAGCAATGCTCTTGTGGCGTTTCTTGCTCTGCAGGTCCGACATGCGGACGTTGTAGTACTTCGTCACGGCCTCGAAAATCTGCTGGATGGTGATGCGTTTCTGCTCGGCCGTGGCGCTCTCGCCCAGAGCAGCGCGGGCAAGTTCAAGGTCGATTTTCCCATTCTGGAGCGTGCTCATCCCCTGGATCTTGATGACGGCGCCCTCAAGTTCGCGCGTGTTGCTCTCGACCTTGGCGGCCACATAGCAGAGCACATCCTCCGGCAGCACGACATCGCGCATTCGGGCCTTCTTCTGGAGGATCGCGACGCGGGTTTCGTAGCACGGTTTGTCGATCCGTGCCACCAGGCCCCAGTTAAATCGGGAAACCAGTCGTTCTTCAAGCTCGGGGATTTCGCTCGGAGGGCAGTCGGCCGAGAGGATGATCTGCTTGTGGCCCTGGTAGAGCGTGTTGAACGTATGAAAGAATTCTTCCTGGGTGCGGTCTTTGCCGGCGAGAAAATGGATATCGTCAATGACCAGCATGTCCACATGGCGGTAGCGGTAGCGGAACTGGTTCATGTCGCCGCTTTCGACGGCGTTGATGAACTGGTTGATGAAGGAATCGCAGGAGAGATAGAGAATCCGCGAATCCGGACGCTTTTCCAGCATGCTCTGGCAAACGGCCTGCAGCAGGTGCGATTTGCCGAGTCCGACGCCGCCATGGATGAACAGGGGGTTGTAGGCCACGCCGGGATTCTCAGCCACGGCCACGCAGGCGGCGTGGGGCAGGCGGTTGCAGGGGCCGGTAACGAAGTTGTCAAACGTGTAATCCGGGTTGAGCAGCATCGGCGAGTCGTCGCCGAACACGCCGCCCGCCGGGATGTTGTCGCAGTGAAATGAGACGGACACGAGCCGCTGGGTGATGGCCTGGGCGGCGTTGGTGAAGGGGACCTGGCACTGGCTCTGGCAGAAATTGAGCTGGGCCGGAGTATTGAGGGTGACCTGGATGACGCCGTTGGTCAGTTG
>JANYKD010000328.1 GCA_025361735.1 Phycisphaerales bacterium | reverse complement strand
CAGGTTCGCCGCCGGCGGTGGAACCCCAATCCGGGCATGCCCCATCCGAACCGGCGGGGCAATAACGGTTCCGCGCAGCACAGTGGCCGCACAGACAAGCACGCCCACAACCAGCCTCTCATCTCGATTATCCACGTGCATCTGGTAAACTCCCGCACACCTCTATCAGCGGGAGTTCGGCCATGCCAGCGAACCTGACACCCGACTACGAGCGAGCCGAGGAGAAATACCGTTCCGCGGCCACGGATGAGGACAAGCTCGACGCTCTTCGCGAGATGTTCTCGACAATTCCCAAACACAAGGGCACCGAGAAACTGCAGGCCGATCTCAAGCGGAAGATGAGCCAGCTTCGCCACACCGTGGCCAGAAAGCCGGCCAAGACCGCCGACCCATTTCATGTTCCCCGGACCGGCGCCGGGCAGGTTGTACTCATCGGCCCACCCAATACGGGCAAGAGCGCCCTGGTCGCGCGGACCACACATGCGCCGGCCAAGATTGCCGACTATCCCTTTACGACGGCCCTGCCGCTACCCGGCATGTGCCATTGGGAAGACGTGCAGATCGAGTTGGTTGACACGCCGCCGATCACACCCGAGCACTTGCCCGGCGGCATGCTTGGCATCATCCGCAGCGCGAACATTGTCGCCATCGTCGTCGATGCCTCGGCCGATCCACTGGAGGAAACGGAAGTCATCCTCGAACTGTTGAGGAGCCGCGGCCTGACACTCAAGACCATCGCCCACACTGAAATGGACCCGTCTGATTTCAACACGCTCAGTGCGATGATCGTCGCCAACAAAGCTGATGTCGCCGAGGACTCAACGCTCGCCACGCTCAAGGAACTCTACGCCGGCCGGCTGGAAGTCTGGCCTGTCTCCGCGACAACGGGACAGGGCCTGGACAAGTGGATCGCCCGGTTTTGGCAACTGCTCTCGCTCGTCCGCGTCTACACCAAACAGCCCGGCCACGCGAGCGACAAGGGCAAGCCGTTCACGCTGCCGCTCGGCTCAACCATCGACGACCTCGCCCGCGAGATTCACCGCGAACTGCCCGAGAAGATGAAGTTCGCACGCATCTGGGGCAATGGCCGATTCGCCGGCCAACAGGTGCATCGCACCGAAGTGCTGCATGATGGGGATCAGGTGGAAATACATGAGTGAACCACGTCAATACGTCCGCCCCAGATACCCGACGATCGCCCGCTTCAGTTCCATGGCGTCGAAGGCGCCGGTCTGACGATAGATGATCTTGCCGCCTGGCTCGACGAGAATCGTGTGCGGGATGGGTCCCGGCCACTGCTTGTCCAGGGCATCCACGAGCTTGTCGCGGTCGTTGCTGTTGTACAGGTAGTTCGTGCAGGAGACGTGCAGGTCCTTCAGCCGCTCGAGCGCACGATCCTTCTTGTCGGGGGCGTCCATGCTGATGGTGATCATCTCGAAGGGCCGGCCGCGATACATGCGGTTCATGGTCACCAGTTCCGGCATCTCGATCACGCAGGGTCCACACCAAGTCGCCCAGACATTGATCAGGCGCAGCTTCTTGGTGTCATTTGTGACCAGTTCCTTCACGCCGGCGACATCGATATCGGCCAGCGAAACCGGCTCGGCGTCCCACTTCTCGAGCGACCTCTTCGCATCGTCGCGCTTGGACGCCCATTTCGTCGAACAGCCGAAGACCTTGGTCTTCTCCACCGGCACGGGTTTCCCGGCAAGCAGCGCCTCGATGGCGTTGCGGGCATCGTGCGTCGTGACCTCCTTCACTTCCGAGTCGTCCACCCGGCCGACATAGCGCAACTTGCGCCCGGCGTCGAAGATGAACACATGCGGCGTCGCCAGGACGCCATAGGCGTGTGCCACCGATTGGGTCTCGCCATCGTAGAGGTATGGGAACTGGAAACCGCGTTCCTTGGCGCGGATCTTCATTTCCTCAAGAGAGTCGCCCAGATCGGAGTAGCCGAGTTCATCGAGGCGGACTGCCAGCGCGTCGTTGGGAGATATGGCGACCAGCGCCACGCCTTTATCCCTGTAGTCGGCGTGAAGCTGCATGATCCGCTTCTCATAAGCCTGAGCCGTCGGGCAATGATTGCAGGTGAAGATCACCGCCAGAATCTTCGCATCGGCAAAGCTCTTCAGCGTGTACGTCTTGCCATCCACGCCGGGCAAACTGAAGTCCGGGGCATCGGCGCCGATCTCCAGAGTCTTTACCGCATCGGCAGCGTGACAGCGGGAACCCAACATACACAACACGAGGACCATGATCGAAGTGACGAAGCGCATGATTCCCATTTTCGCAACACCGCATCGAACACGCAAGACCGTCGAGTCGGCCCCCTACTTCTTCGGCTGCCACAGCATCAAACCCTCGATGCCCTTCGCCACCTCCGCCGGTGGCGCTCTCTCGATCAGATACGCGTGATCTTTATCCGGTGAAAGCCGCCATTCATTGCGACCATCTTCGAACACATGATTGTACCCGCCCCGATGGATGCTCCAGTAGCCGCTGGCCCCGCGAACGCCTGCGAGAACTGACGTCTGGTCCCAACTACACCGGCCCTCGCCTGGCTTGCAGTACAACTCATACGCCCGGCGCACCGGACTCCCGGCCGGCGTCTGCGCGAGTTTTGCCCCGGTAATGACCCGAGAGCCCAGTTCCCAGCCGCTGAACAGAATCGGCGTCGGCCAGCTGTTGACCGCCCGGGCGGCCTGCGGCCCCGCGAGTTTAAAGTTGTGTTCGGCCGCCTTGTTGGTCGGGTAGTACCCGCCCATGCACGACCAGAGTCGCACCTTCCGCCGCACCAAGTCGATACCCGCCAGCGGGCTGTCCGAATCCGCAGGCGAGTCGAGCAATTCGGCGAGGTTCTCGAGCGTGCCGATGCTGATGATGACGACAGTTCCGTCCGGCTGGGCGGCCAGGACGTGGCGATAGAGCGGCACGGTCCGCGGGCCACGTTCGTAGCTAAAATCGTTGGGGAGTTCCTCGGCCACCTGCCGAGCATAGCGCGAATTGGCCTTGCCGACGCCGGGCTTGCGTACGCCGATGGGAATGTCAGCACGGCCGAACCAGGTGTTGATCGCGTCGGCGCACCGCGGACTTTCGCCGTTGGGATCGGACATCATCACCGCGAGAATGCGTGCCTCGCCATTGTCGGCCAGCGCATGCAGCACGGCCAGGGCGCCGACATCGTCGCAGTCGGAATCCATGTCGGTGTCGAGAATGACCGACACCGGCCGGGTTGTCGGCGACACCTGTGCCGGGGAGGAAGTGGAACAGGTGAACAGCAGGACGAGGAGGGTCGAGAGTCTGATGGCCATGAGAGAAGTATAGGAGAAAACGGGGCGGAGGAAACCGCGTCTGCCCACGAAAGATCACTCCGATGCGCTCGACGGGATGACGGCCTTTGCGCGCGGACTGCTGGGATGCCGGCGAGAGTCCGTTATACGACGGCGAAAACATGGCACCACTCTCACGCCTACGCGGCGGCGGAAATGCGATATCCCGCGGCCAGGATCGCCTTGAGCGTACCCATGGCCATCTTGCGGTCGTACTCCTTCTCGGATTCGGGCAACTGGGCATAGGGAATCAGGCAGGGGTGTTTCTTTGCCTTATCGTCGCGCTGAGGGCCGAACGTCCAGCCGTCTTTGAGACGCTGAACCGCCCAGAGATCGTGGGCATTCTCGGCCAGCCGCTCGGTCAGTTCCAGCAATTCGGGAGGCAGGTTCACGGCAGTGGTTTCGATCGGCTTCGGGTCATAACTCATGGTGAGGGTCAGAGTAGCCCAGGAGAAGGACGCGAGCAAGTCGGGCGATCAGGCGCGCGAGTTCAACTGGCGATACGCGAGTTCAACTGTCTTCCGGCAGCGGGCTGGGGATGATATGCTTGGGTCCATGAAATACCTTGCCATCCTCATTGCGGTCTTTCTTCTCCCCACAGCTTTGGCCGAGGAGTTTACGCTCGAGCCCGGGTTCGTCTCGCTCTTCAATGGCAAGGATCTGACAGGTTGGTGCTACACCAAGGACAATGTCTTTGAAGGCAAGACCGAAGCCAGCGATGGCCGCTATTCCGCCAAGGATGGCGCCCTGGTCGTCAACCCGCATAAGGAGGGGCAGTCTCGCTTTGCACAGATCTCGACGACCAAGGAATTCCCCAAGGACTTTGAGCTGCGCCTGGAGTTCAGGGCGGCCGTCAATGCCGACAGCGGCATCTTCCTCCGCAAGCCGCAACTGCAGTGTCGCGACTACCTGGTCGCCGGGCCTTACAAGGATCTCAAGAAGTACAAGCCACAGGACTGGAACGAGATCGTGGTTGTGGTCAAGGACAACGTCGCCCACTGTACCTGCAACGGCGAAGTTCTCGAAGATGCATTGAAACTGCCGGCCACAGGCCCCATCGGCCTGGAAGCCGATCGCGGACAGATGGAATACCGGCGGATCAGGATCAAGGAACTGCAGTGAGGTTGTGCTGGCCGTGCCAGCACACCCGGCCTCGGCGCGGCGCTTCGGTTGCGCCTGCGCGGCCGGTGGCCGCGACCTGTTCCCGATACGCAACAACTGGATGACGGCCCCACGCACATGAAATCACTGCACCGCTTCACGATCGCCGAACTCAAGACTCGCAGGCTAACTCGCGAGGGCGCGTGCCGGTCGTGGTCGGCCATCGTCCTTTCAGTCATCGTGCTTCTGCCTTGGATCACCCATGCGGCCGAGCCCGCGCCTTGGCAAACGCACCTCTACCTCAGCGCCGGCCAACTCTTCACGCGCCGCATCGCGATCACTGTCCGCAACGACTCAAATTCTCCACTCGCGGGCCAGATCCTTTCGTTGCCGATTCCCGCCAGCGGCGCGCTCTCCGAAATCCGCGACGCGATTCCCGCACAACTCCGGCTTACCAACGCCGGTGGCGAAGAACTGCTCTTTGCCTTCGTCGGGCCTGACGGCAAACCCGCCAATACCGGCCCCATCGTCTCCGGAGTCGAACTGCGCATTCCGGCCGAATGCCCCGCAAAGTCCACAACGATGGCCTACCTCTATCTCGCCAATGCCGCGGCGTGGCCTGTCCCCGATTTTCTCGATGTCCGCGAGAAGCCCGTCGCCGCCGCCGTGGCCAGCGCCACGGCCGGCCCGGTCGAAACACTCGCACTTCGCATGAGCCCGGACCCAGCCGCATGGCCCGCTCAAATGCCCGGTCATCGTCTTTCCGCGCTTGCCATCAACCAAGCTGCGGCACCGTTCACCGGACTGGTTTCAATCGACATCTCCGCCCTTACCGGCTACTGCAAGGCCCGCCACTACCCGACAAACTTCAGCAGCACACTCGACGGCAAGCCGCTCCCCTGCTGCCCCGTCGGCAATGCCCTGATCGTCCAATCGACGATCGCACCCGCCACCGTCCAATCCCTGTGCGTGTATTCATCCGGCACCGCCCCGCTCGACGCCGCTTACGTGCAACTTCTTGATTCTCCCGCCAATCTCGTGAAGAACGCCAGCTTTGAAGAGGATTCGTCCGCCTGGCAGGGCGCCGTGCGCCGCGCCGATGGCGCTGAAGCTGCGCTTGTCGCTCCAGGCAGATTCGGCAGGCGGGCCTCCCGCGTCACGGTGCCCGAGACCGCCAAACCCAATTGGATCGGCCTGCATCAGGATGTCCCCGTTTTGCCCAACGCGACCTATTTCTATGCAGCCTGGATCAAGTGCCAATCCGTCAAAACCGGCTCCGTTCAGCTTCACGTCCACCTCTGCAATTCCGCGGGCCAGCTTACCAAGACCGGCAGCATGCACGGCGCAGGCCCGGCCATCTCCGGCGATACCGACTGGACCCTCATCAGCGGCCAACTCACCACCCCGCCAGATGCCCAGACGCTGCAACTCCATCTCACCACCAACACCACGGGGACCGTCTGGCACGACGGCGTCATCGTCGCCCAGGTGATGCCCGCCCTTGTCGGGCCAATCGAAAGCCGTCTCGCCGACGAACCGGCCACGCTCGGAGCCTGGCCGATGAACCCCATCGTCAAAGTCTTCCGCCACGATCTTCCGCCCGCAAAGCCCGACGAAGTCCGCATCACAGCCGCCCGCAACGAAAAGGAACCGATCCAGATTGCGGTCCGTTCGCGCCAGTCCCTTGCCGATGTTCGCATCGCCGTCGATGCCCCGCGCCTCGCCAGCGGGGCCGTCCTTAAGGAATTTCAGACGGCCGTCGTCAAATACGTTCCCATCGACTATCCCACCAACTACTACCAGTCCCCGGCTCCGGCCTGGCAACGCAAGCTCCCCATCGGGTCCCCAGGTTGCGACGGCTGGAGCGATTTCTGGCCCGACCCGCTCGTCTCCGCCGACAGCCTGGATATTCCCGCTCAGCAGACCCAGCCGGTATGGGTTACCTTCAACATCCCCAAGGATGCGCCAGCCGGTGATTACCGCGGGGCAGTCCGCTTTGTCCACGAGCAGAAAACCATCGCCACCGTCCCCTTTGTTGTCCATGTCTGGGATTTCGCGCTCGATGACCAGAGCCACGTCAAGGCCGTCTATGATGTCCGCGTCGGCGGCCGCTGGAAGCAGCCCGGCAAATCCGACTCGGAGACCTGGCGGCAGGTCGTTCAGCTCATGGCCGACCATCGCCTCTGCCCTGACACCATCGCTCCCGCGCCTCAGCTCAAATACGTAAATGGCACGGTCGTCGCCGATTTCACCGAGTTCGACAAAGTGGCGTCGTGGTACTTCGACGAACTCAAGATTCTCCACGCCTACACCCCGCACGATTTCTATGGCTTTGGCTGGGGCCTGCCGCCGCGAAAGGCGTTCGGCGAGGAGGCGTTCGAAGGCTCCGCCCGAACGGCGTTGCGGCCGCAATACAAGGAAGCCTATCAGGCATGCCTCCGCGCCTTCTGGAACCACGTCAAGGAAAAGGGTTGGGCAGGCAAGATCCTGCTCTACATCTCCGACGAACCCTTCGATCGCGAGCCCGCCATCCGCGACCAGATGAAGACGCTCTGCGCCATGATCCATGAGGTCGACCCGACCATCCCGATCTACGCATCCACCTGGCACCATGTGCCCGAATGGGATGGCTCCGTCACGGCGTGGGGTTTCGGCCATTTCGGCGTCGTGCCGGCCGAGAAGATCGCCTCGATCCGCAACGCCGGCACCAAGGTGCTGTTCACCACCGACGGGCATATGTGTACCGACACCCCCTACTGCGCCGTCGAGCGACTCCTGCCGCACTACTGCTTCAAGTACGACGTTGAAGGCTACGAATTCTGGGGCTCGACGTGGCTGACCTACGATCCCTTCCAGTTCGGCTGGCACTCGTTCATCCACCAGACCGACGCCCCCGGCAAGAGCTATTTCATCCGCTATCCCAACGGCGACGGCTATCTCATTTATCCCAGCAAGACCGGCCCGGTCTCCACGATCCGCCTGGAACAAGCGAGCGAAGGAGTGGAAGACTACGAATACCTCTACATCCTGCGCGGCCGCATCGCCACCGCCAAAGCCGCGGGCCGCGACACGGCCGAAGCCCAGCGGACACTCGATGCCGCCAACGCGCTTGTATCCATGCCCAACTCCGGCGGACGATACTCCACGCGCTTCCTGGACGATCCGGACAAAGTGCTCCAATCGAAAGCCCAGGTGGCCCGCGCCATTGAATCACTCAAGTGATGCCGCGATGGGTGAATCGACAGACAAGAATGTCTGTCGTACGACAGGCACCACAGATCTGCAAGATGACAGACAAGAATGTCTGTCCTACCGGTCGCCCATCAAGCCACAGGAGGTGGCGTACTACCGCGCAAATCCCTCTTCGCCCATCTGCCACAAGAGAAACGCCCACATGTCGGCCGTCTGTTCCTGCCGCTGCTTCTTGGTCGAGCCGATGCCGTGGCCGGCGTCGTAGTCAACGCGGAACAGCACGGGTTTGCCGCTGGCGGACGCGGCCTGGAGACGCGCCGTCATCTTCGCGGACATCCACGGTTCCACGCGGGGATCGTTGATCCCGTGAGTCAACAACACGGCCGGGTACTTGGTCCCGGCCTTCACCTGGTGATACGAACTCATGCGCAGCAGCGACTCGAAGCCTTCTTTGGTGCGCGTGCTGCCGAGTTCCGGGATATTGGGGACGCCGTTGGTTGTGGTCTCGAAACGCAGCATATCGAGACAGCCGACTTCGATGATCGCAGCCGCGTAGAGGTCGGGACGCTCGGTGATGACCCGGCCGATCAGGATGCCGCCGGCGCTGCCGCCCAACCCCGCCAGTTTGGGTGTCGAGGTATATCCCTTCTGCACGAGGTATTCGCAACAGGCGATGAAATCCTTCCAGGTGTTCGGCTTGGTCTGCTGCCGGCCGGCCATGTGCCATTCCTTGCCGTATTCGCCGCCGCCGCGCACATGGGCGATGCCCAGCACACCGCCCCGCTCCAGCCAGGCCAGACGCACGGGACTGAAGTACGCCGAACTGCGCATGCCGTAGCCGCCGTAGCCGGAGACCAGCGTGGGATGCGAGCCATCCAGCTTGATGCCTTTCTTGTACAAAATGGAAAGTGGCACCTTCACCCCATCGTGACTCGGCACCAGCACCTCGGCCGACTCGTAGCCTTCAACATCGTCGTATTTGCCGCGCGGTTTTAGATTGGTGTCGACCAGAGCGCGCGTCTTTGGATCGTACGCATAGATCCGGCCGCCGCGGGTCCACGAGGCGGTGGCAACAAATGCGCCATCGACATCCGTATGCACCGCCAGAGGTGATCCGTCCGACGCCTCTGTGGGTAACGCGATCATCTCCAGCTTGGCGCCCGCGTCGAATGCCACCCGGCCGACCTTCGACACGCCATTGTCCAGCAGCGCAACGTAGAGGGCATCCTTCGCGGCCGCGATGCCGGTGATCACGGCTTCACCGGCCGGGACCACGCTTTGCGCCTTGGCAAAATCGGGAGCATCCAGGGGCGTTCTGGCGACCCGGTAGCGCGGGGCGCTGGCCGCGGTCATGAGGTACACGTCGTCGCCATGAACCGTGAATTCTTCAACTTCGTCCTTGGCATCGCAGATCTTCTTCCAGGGGATCTGCGGCTCGCGCAGCGATGACGCCGGCGCAGAATAGAGCGTCAACTCGTTGGCATCGCCGTGCTTGATCTTGCCGATCGCGAATCGCGAGCCGGTGGTGAGCACGATGCTGGGGAAATCAACCTCAGCCAGCGCCACGGCCGGTGACGTGTTCATGGCAAACACCACCGGATCCTTCGCGGGGTCCGCGCCGAGCAGGTGGAGGCAGCCGCGGGTCTGCTTGTAACCTTCGGTGGCGGGCGCGTCGGCCGGCAGTTGCCGCCGGCGGCTGTAGACAAACCCGCTCGCATCCGGCAGCCAGCAGGGATGCGTGTAGTCGGCTTCCATGCGGTCGATGACATCAGGCAGATCCTTGCCCGTAGTGGTATCGAGAATGTGCAACACGGTCTGTTCCGATCCCGCCGCCGCCACGCCATAGGCGACATAGCGCCCATCCGGCGAGGGCGTGCAGAAATCCAGCGCGTAGTGCCGGCCGCCCTCGGCCATCTTCTCCGGGTCAACGAGCAGACGTTCCTCACCCGTCTTTGCATCCTTGAAGTAGAGCTTGTCGAGATTCCCGGTCGCCAGAGTCTTGAGGTAATGCAGATCCCCGTTGGGCCAGCGGCGCAGGATGGATATGCGGTAGGGCGCGCCGGCGTCGAGCTCGCGAATGCGGTCAAGCAAACGATCGCGGCCCGGGATGGCGCTGAGCACGCGCTGGGCATACTCGGCCTGTCCCTTGATCCACGCCTGCACCAGCGGATCGGCGAGATTCTCCATGTAGCGGTGGGGATCGGCGATCTTCGTGCCGTGGTAGTCGTCGACGACTTCGCGGATCGGGGCAACGGGCGGCGCGTCGGCCGCAAGAACTCCGGTCGCCAGTGCCGCGACCATGAAACCCGACTGGATAAGTGAATTCATGCGTATTCCTTCTCGTTGGGCGGTAAGTCTAACCGAACGGAGACGGATGTATGATATGCCGTGGTGACACCGACGGGCCAGATCGGCCATCTGCGATCGGCATTCCCGACGACTTTCCGATTGTAACCGCCCGCGCCGCCGGTTAGTCTTGCGGCATCACATCGGAGGAACACATGAAACCGGGTCTGATCTTCGCACTGCTTCTGGGCGTTTGTCTCTCTTATTGTCTCGGCGCGGCCGAAGAGCCGGCCACGAGGCCTACCACGGAGCCCGCAAAACCGCAGCGCTGGACACCCGATCAGGCGCAGCAGTGGTTCGTCGAACACGGCTGGCTGGTGGGGTGCAATTTCTCGCCCAGCTCGGCCGTCAACCAGTTGGAAATGTGGCAGGCCGATACCTTCGACGTGGCCACCATCGATCGCGAACTCGGCCTGGCCCAGGACCTCGGGTTCAACAGCGTGCGCGTGTTCCTGCACGATATCCCGTGGAAGGCGGACAAGGAGGGGATGGCCAAGCGCATGGACCAGTTCCTGGCCCTGTGCGACAAGCACAGCATCGGCGTGATGTTTGTGTTGCTCGATGCCTGCTGGGATCCCTTCCCCAAGGCCGGGAAACAGCCCGCGCCCAAACCGTTCCTGCACAACAGCGGCTGGGTGCAGTGCCCGTCACAGGATATTCTCAAGGATCCGGCCCGGCACGATGAGCTTGAGGGATATGTCAAGGGCGTGATCGAGCGCTTCCGCGACGACAAGCGCATCCACGCCTGGGATATCTACAACGAGCCGGGCAACAAGAATGATTCATCCTACGGCAAGGTGGAGCTCAAGAACAAGAACGAACTGATGCTGGCGCTGCTGAAGAAATCGTTCGATTGGGCCCGGGCGGCCAAGCCGACGCAGCCGCTCACCTCGGGCGTGTGGATCGGCGAATGGGCCGATGAGACCGCGCTGTCGCCGATCGAGAAAGTGCAGATTGAGCAATCGGACATCATCACCTTCCACAACTACGGCAAACCGGACGCGATGCGGCGCTGCATCACCAACCTGCGGCGCTACGGCCGGCCGATTCTGTGTACTGAATACATGGCCCGCCCGGCCGGGAGCACGTTCGACCCCGTGCTGGGGAATCTCAAGCAGCAGCACATCGGCGCCTACAACTGGGGTTTCGTCTCCGGCAAGACGCAAACGATCTATCCGTGGGATTCATGGAAGACCAAGTACACGGCCGAGCCGCCGGTCTGGTTCCACGACATCTTCCGCCCCGACGGCAAACCCTACGACCAGAAGGAAGTGGACTACATCAAGTGGACGACGGAGGGGAAGTGAGCGGGTGATGGGTGGTGGGTGATCGGTGATCAGTGATCAGGTGATCGGTGAGCGGTGAGCGGTGATCGGTAATCGGTAATCGGTGATGGGTGATCGCCGGAACAGCAAAGAAGTACGGTCACTGATTACCGATAACCAGATAACCGATCACCTGATCACTGATCACCGACTACCGACCCCCGCCCCCCTTCTTCCCCATCCACCAGCAGCGCGGTAAGCTCCTCCCCATGGACGGAATAAACACTGCTGTCGTGGGCTATCTGTTGCTGTGCATGGTGTGGCCGCAACTCGTCAAGAGCAAGGCGTACTACTACCTGGGGCTGGCATGCGTACTGCTGTATGTCGTGCTCGAGGCCTTTGCCGGGTGCTTCTTCCCGGGCGGCAACCTGTCCCGGGCGATTCATATTGTCGCGACGCTCTCTTCCGGCCTGGCCCTCGTGCTGGTCGTGCTGGCGAGCGGCGGATTGTCCTTCCGCGAATTCGCGGGCGAGATGGGCAATGCCTTCGAAACCTTCCGTCGTGGCGAAGACCCCAACAAGCCCGTCATCATCCCCATCACGGGCGAGCAGCCCAAGGCGCCTGATGAAGTTGACCCCCACACGCGGTACTCCATCAACGACAACGATCCGAAGCAACCGTAACGGGAACTTTGGGAGTGCGGTGGCACGACACCGCTTTGGCTTTCGCGCCGGCGGGCAACGGCGGAGAATTCGCTGTATCGTCATGCGGATCGCCACGCCCGTTTCCCGGACCGGATGCGGTCAACTTGCACATCATAAGAGCCTGCAAGACTCATGTTAGGTCATTCGGTCCCGCCGCGAGGCTTCCTGCGGCGGCGTCTGCCGCGATGGGCGGAGAGACTCCGGTCATCGGCGGAGAGAGACTGCCGCAACAGCCGGGAAGTCTCGCGCAAAGGCGCGGAGGCGCAGAGAATACAGCGGATCAGATCCTGTCTTCTTTGCGGCTTGGCGCCTTTGCGTGAGACCATCTTCTCCCGCCGCCGGGGAATTCAGAAGATGATTATCCGCAGATTTCGCAGATTAGCGCAGATTTTCGGAGGGCCGTATGGAAATCTGCGTGCATCTGTGAAATCTGCGGATGATTCTCTTCTCCGCGCCTTCCGCTCCGGGAGTTTGAGCCACGGATTTCACGGATGACACGGATGCGGAGCGGAATCCATACAGATAAACCACAGAGAGCACAGAGACCCCTACGACGTCGATTGCTCGCCCGCGTCTCTGTGGTCTCTGTGTTTCAAATTGTCTGGGTTTGATCGTTCAAGGGTTTTACTGCCCAGCGGCAATTGAATTCTGCGCAGCGGCGGGCCGGGCGATTGCCGGGTTGGCTCCATCGGGTACGATTCTCGGCGTGATCCTCCGCCTGCTCCGTGCCTGCCTTCGCCGCGTGTTTAACCTCTCCTTCCTCGCGGCCCTGTCGCTGCTGCTGTTCATCGGGCTGGGGTGCTTGTGGGAGCGGTCGATGCGGGTAGTCGAG